>VEQK01000011.1 GCA_018883265.1 Rhodocyclaceae bacterium
TGCGGTGATCGAGGCCATGAAGATGGAAAACATCCTCAAGGCCGAACAGGATGGCAAGGTGAAGAAGGTCTCGGCCGCCGCTGGCGAATCGCTGTCGGTGGATCAGATCATCATCGAGTTTGAATGATCTGAAACTGCTCTAATGTAAAACGCGGCCTAGGCCGCGTTTTTTGTTTCTAGAATTTCTTGCTTAATCCGCCAGCCTGGCAAATGCGTCAATCACTTCCTGCGGTGCCTGCACCAGCTCGATCAGAACACCTTCACCGGCGATCGGGAATTCGTCGTTCGCTTTCGGGTGCATGAAGGTGATGTCATAACCGGCAGCACCTTTGCGGATGCCGCCTGGCGCAAAGCGTACCCCGTTATTCGTGAGCCATTCCACCGCCACCGGCAGGTTGTCCACCCACAAACCAATGTGATTAAGCGGTGTGGCATGAACGGCCGGTTTCTTTTCCGGGTCCAGCGGCTGCATCAGATCCACTTCAACCTTGAACGGACCTTTCCCCATCGCCGTAATGTCTTCATCGACGTTCTCACGCTCGGAAACAAAGTTACCGGTGATTTCCAGGCCAAGCATGTCGACCCACAGGGTGCGTAGCTTTTCTTTCGAGGGGCCACCAATGGCGATCTGTTGTACACCGAGAATCTTGAACGGACGTGTCATCGTGTTACTCCTAGTCATCAAACAGGTTGGCGCTGGCTATAGCGATACATCACGATGCCAGCAAGAATCATGGGCAAACTGAGCCACTGCCCCATCGACAGGTTGCCGAACAGCAACCCGAGAAAATCATCCGGCTCCCGGCCGAATTCGGCCACAAAGCGGGCAACCCCATAGCCCATCAGGAAAACTGCGGATACCGCCGCCCGCGGGCGCGGTTTGGACGCATACCACCAGAGGAATCCAAAGAGCAGCAGGCCTTCGCAGGCGAACTGGTACAACTGCGAGGGATGGCGCGGGAAATAATCGGTACGCGGAAAAATCATGGCCCAGGGCACATCGGTGACTCGCCCCACGAGTTCGCCGTTGATGAAGTTGCCCATTCGCCCGGCGGCCAAACCCAACGGGACTAACGGAGCAATAAAGTCGGTGACTTCGAAGAATGACCGGCCATGTTTTCGGCCATAAAGCGCCATGGCCAGCAAGACACCGAGCAGACCGCCATGAAAAGACATACCGCCCTGCCAGAGGGCAAAGATTTCCAGCGGGTGACTCAGGTAATAGCCAGGCTTATAAAACAGGACATAACCCAGACGTCCGCCAAGGACGACGCCCAGTGCCCCAAAGAACAGCAGGTCATCAATCGCCTGGTTCGTCCATCCCTGTTGTGGCAGTCGTTTGGCATGAACACGCCCGAGCAGGACGAACAGCACGAAAGCCAGCAGATACATCAGTCCATACCAGTGCACGGAGAGCGGGCCGATACTGATCGCAACAGGGTTAAATTGAGGATGGATCAGCGGGGTCATGAGGTTCTGCGCATGGCTCAAGGGGCCACAAAGACCCTGCGTGGTGTAGGTGCAACCCACGCAAATCCTGCTGTGGCGATAGAATAGCGAAATTATAGGCGAATCTACGCCCGACCTTGTTCAAAGCTCGTTTCAAAGGATCTACTATGCCGCACTATCGTTCCCGTACATCGACCCATGGCCGCAACATGGCTGGAGCCCGTGCGCTTTGGCGTGCTACCGGCATGAAGGATGGCGACTTCGGAAAACCGATTATCGCGGTCGTAAACTCGTTTACCCAATTCGTTCCGGGTCATGTGCACCTGAAGGATCTGGGCCAACTGGTCGCCAAGGAAATCGAAGCAGCCGGTGGCATTGCCAAGGAATTCAACACGATTGCCGTCGATGATGGCATCGCCATGGGCCATGGCGGGATGCTGTACTCCCTGCCATCGCGTGAGCTGATCGCCGATTCGGTGGAGTACATGGCCAACGCTCACTGTGCCGATGCCCTGGTGTGCATTTCCAACTGCGACAAGATCACCCCGGGGATGCTGATGGCGGCGCTGCGTCTGAATATCCCAGCCATTTTTGTGTCCGGTGGCCCGATGGAAGCGGGCAAGGTCAAAATTGGCGGCAAGGTGATTTCGCTGGACCTAGTGGATGCGATGGTCAAGGCGGCCGATCAACACTGTTCCGATGAAGAAGTGGAAGCGGTTGAGCGTTCGGCCTGCCCGACCTGTGGCTCCTGCTCGGGTATGTTCACCGCCAACTCGATGAACTGTTTGACCGAGGCTCTGGGGCTGTCGCTACCCGGCAATGGTACCGTGGTGGCCACGCACGCCGACCGAAAGTCGTTATTCCTCGGCGCCGGCCAGAAAATTGTGGAACTCTGCAAACGCTACTATGAACAGGATGACGTTTCGGTTTTGCCACGTAACGTCGCTAACAAACAGGCCTTTGAAAATGCGATGACGCTGGATGTAGCGATGGGCGGTTCGACCAATACCGTGCTACACATTCTGGCCGCTGCACAGGAAGCCGGTATCGATTTCACGATGCAGGACATCGACCGCATTTCGCGCCACGTACCCTGCCTTTGCAAAGTTGCGCCGATGACGGAGAAGTACCACATCGAAGACGTGCATCGTGCCGGCGGCATTCTGGGCCTTCTGGCCGAGCTGGATCGAGCCGGCCTCATTCATCGTGACAGCCCGACCGTACATAGTAAAACGCTGGGTGATGCAATTGACCACTATGATGTGACAAAAACCAAAGACGAACGCGTCACAACCTTTTTTCGTGCCTCGCCGGGTGGCATCCCGACGCAAACTGCGTTCTCGCAGGACCGCCGCTATGACGATCTGGATACCGATCGTGCCAATGGCTGCATCCGCGATCGGGCACATGCCTACTCACAGGACGGCGGCCTTGCCGTGCTGTATGGCAACCTGGCTGCCAACGGCTGCATCGTTAAAACGGCGGGGGTCGATGAGTCGATCCTCAAGTTCACCGGCAAGGCCCGTGTTTACGAAAGCCAGGAAAGCGCTGTTGAAGGCATTCTCTCCGGCGAAGTGGTCGAGAATGACGTCGTTGTCATTCGCTATGAAGGCCCGCAGGGGGGACCGGGCATGCAGGAGATGCTGTACCCGACGTCGTACCTGAAGTCCCGCGGTCTGGGCAAAGCCTGTGCGCTGCTGACAGACGGCCGTTTCTCGGGTGGTACTTCCGGTCTGTCGATTGGTCATGTCTCACCGGAAGCAGCCAGCGGTGGCCTGATTGCGTTGGTTGAGACGGGTGACACCATCGAGATTGATATTCCAAATCGCCGCATTCACCTCGCCGTTACCGACGAGATGCTCGCCAAACGCGAGGCAGCAATGAATACCCGTGGAGACAAGGCGTGGCAACCGGTAGCGCGTGAGCGCCAAGTATCGCAAGCGCTCAAAGCCTACGCGCTCTTCGCCACATCGGCTGATCGCGGCGCCGTGCGCGATATCAGCCAGGTTATCCGCAAAGGCTAAGGTCCGACCGGACTGAAACGACAAAAGGCGCCCTAGGCGCCTTTTGTTTTGGGTCAATCCGGCAACCGGAATCAGTTGCCGCTGGAACCGGCCTTCTTCCCGGCCTGGTAACCCTGGTTGTATTCCTTCTGCTTGCTCTTCTCATAAGCGTCATAGGCATAACCACCCACTGCGCCAACCGCAGCGCCGCCCACGGCACCCCAGATCGGGTTGCCACCGGCGATTGCCGTAATACCGGCACCGGCAGCCGCGCCGATAGCACCGCCCGACAGGGTGCGCTGCTGCGTATCGCTCATACCCGAACAACCGGTCAGGAACGCAGCAACGACCGGAACAATCATCAATGTCTTTTTCATTTATGAATCCTTTTATTAGCTAACTTTGGGCTCACTTGGACATCAGGTAGCCGCCTGCCGTACCAACGGCAGCACCACCGATGGCGCCCCAGATCGGGTTACCGCCAGCAATCGCCACGATGCCGGCACCTGCAGCAGCGCCGATCGCGCCGCCCGATAGCATCTTTTGCTGGGTGTTGCTCATGCCGGAACATCCGAGCATCGCAACAACCACCAGAGGGACAGCGAGTAAGTTTCTCGTCACGATCTGCATCTCAGTGAATTACTTTTTGCAGGGATAGCGCTGATCCAGGAAGTTCAGCACCGCTTCGGCAGCCGGCTTGCTGTTGAACTTCGGATTCGCTTCAGTCCACTTGATAAAGGTATCAACGATACCGGGATCCTTCGCATCCTGCGGAATACAGATCGTCTGCGAACCCTTCCTCTTTGGATTAACCATCATCAGGTAACCATCATAAACACCCTGGCCGAAACCGCTGCAATAGCCCTGATCTTGAGCATTGCCCTTGTTCTTACACATGGTGACGATCTGCTCGGTGCTGATAAATTTCTGCGTTGGCGCTGGCGAAGCCGCAAAGGCCGGCAGTGACAGTGCAGCAACAGAAGTCAGAATTAAGATTTTCTTCACGGATTCTCTCCTTGGGTTTGCGAACCGTCTATTGACGGCATAATTAACTCTATTCTCTCAAATCTTTTACAGCAAGTGCTCACCGTTTCGCCTGCAAGGCATCCATAACCGCCATGGCGGTCATATTAACCACGCGGCGAACGGTGGATGACGAGGTGAGGATATGTACAGGCAAGGCCGAACCCAACAGAATCGGGCCAATCGTCACGCCTGAACCGCCGATCATTTTGATCAGGTTATACGAAATGTTGGCCGCATCCAGATTCGGCATCACCAGCACATTGGCTTCGCCTTTGAGCGCCGACTCCGGATAAGCGTTCAGGCGAATCTCTTCCGAGAGCGCCGAGTCGCCGTGCATTTCACCGTCCACTTCCAGCTCGCCCGACGACAAGGCTGGCAGCAGTGCGGCAGCACGACTCATTTTGAGCGCCGAAGCCGAGGCTGATGACCCAAAGTTGGAGTGCGAAAGCAGCGCCACTTTCGGATGCACGCCGAATCGCTTCACCTCTTCGGCAGCTAGCATCGCAATTTCGGCGATCTGCTCGGCATCCGGATTTTCATTGACGTGAGTGTCGGTGATAAACAATGAGCGACCCGGCAGCATCAGATAATTCATGGCGGCAAACACACTAACGCCCGGGCGTTTACCGACAACCTCATTAACCACCTGTAAATGGTCGCCGAACTGGCCCAGTACGCCGCAGATCATGCCATCGGCGTGTCCCAGTTTCATGAGCATGGCGCCCATCAGCGTGGTGTCACGACGCATTTCCGACTTGGCGATATCCGGTGTCACGCCTCGGCGCGCCATCAGCTTGTGATACGCCGTCCAGCATTCGCGGTAGCGAGAATCATCCTGCGGATTGACCAACTCGAAGTCGATACCTGGCTTGATACGCAAACCGGCGCGCTCCAGACGTGTGGCGACCACCTCTGGTCGGCCGATCAGAATCGGCGTTGCCAGTTGTTCTTCCAGAATCACCTGGGTTGCGCGCAACACACGCTCGTCTTCGCCCTCGGCAAATATAATACGCTGGGCCGGACCTTCTTTGCACGCCACGAAGACAGCGCGCATACCCAAACCCGTGTGGTAAACGAATTCTTTGAGATGCTCAATGTAAGCATCCATGTCCGCAATAGGGCGACGCGCGACACCCGAGTCGACCGCCGCTTTGGCAACCGCCGGTGCGATCCGCGTGATGAGTCGCGGATCAAACGGTTTGGGAATCAGATACTCCGGCCCGAATTGCAGCTCATGGCCGGCATACGCCATCGCCACCTCATCAGAGACTTCTACTTCGGCCAGCTCGGCGATCGCATACACACAGGCCAGCTTCATTGCTTCCGTAATGGTTGTTGCACCGACGTCCAGCGCGCCGCGGAAGATAAACGGGAAGCAGAGGACATTGTTCACCTGATTCGGATAATCCGAACGGCCGGTGGCGATGATGGCGTCCGGGCGAACCTTACGTGCTTCTTCCGGCATGATCTCCGGCGTTGGATTGGCCAACGCAAAGATCAGCGGGTTTTCCTTCATACCGGGCAGCCATTCGGCCTTGAGCGCACCCGCCGCAGACAGGCCCAGGAAGACATCGGCACCAACTAGCGCATCCTGCAGTGTGCGCGCCTTCGTGTCTTGCGCATACTTCGCCTTGGTCGGTTCCATGTTGGCTTCTCGACCAACATAAATCACGCCCTTGGAATCGCAGACGGTGATGTTTTCGCGCTTGACGCCAATCTCGCACCAGAGGTCGAGACAGGCGATCGCGGCAGCGCCGGCGCCCGAAACCACCACTCGAATCTGGGCGATATCTTTCTTGATGACCTTGAGGCCGTTGATTAGAGCTGAGGCCGAAATAATCGCCGTTCCATGCTGGTCGTCATGGAAGACCGGGATCTTCATGCGTTTCTTGAGCTCACGCTCAATGTAGAAACACTCCGGTGCTTTGATGTCTTCCAGGTTGACACCACCGAGCGTCGGCTCCAGCGCGGCGATCATCTCGATCAGTTTATCCGGGTCGTTCTCGGCCAGTTCGATATCAAAGACATCGATACCCGCAAACTTTTTGAACAGGCAACCTTTGCCCTCCATCACCGGCTTGGAGGCCAGTGGCCCGATATTGCCAAGCCCGAGAACGGCTGTACCATTGGTCACGACGCCGACCAGATTGCCGCGCGCAGTCAGGGTATCGGCTTCATCGGGATTAGCCTCGATTTCCTCACACGCGAAGGCGACACCCGGAGAGTAGGCCAGCGCCAGATCACGCTGGTTAGTAAGCCCCTTGGTCGGGGTTACGGAAATCTTGCCGTGGGTTGGGTAACGGTGATACTCCAACGCGGCAGAGCGTAGATCCTTCTCCATAAACTACTCCAGCAATATCCGCGCAGGACGCGGATTATCAAAAACCAACGCCGCCGCGATCGGTCAAAAGGCGATCTCTGGCGGCGTTAGTCGAATTATTTTCAGAGACTGAAAGCGTTTGAACGCGGCGCATTTTCCAGGGGCGGCACCGCTGTTTCGAACAAGGTCTCACGGGAATAAGTGCCGGGGCCGGTGCAGTGAATACGCACGACTTCCATAATCGAACCTGTACCAACAACAGCCATCAGTCGGCCGCCCAGCGCCAGCTGGTGGAGTAGTACTTCCGGAATCGCGGAGACCGAGCCCGTGAGCACGATAGCATCGTAAGGCTCGCCGGCCTCGTAACCTTTCAGGCCATCGCCCAGAACCAGGGTGACATTCTCGATACCGGCCTCATCCAGATTCGCCTGCGCCTGCGCCTGAAGCACCGGGTCGATTTCCAGGCTGGTGACGTGTGCACCCTGGGAAGCAAGCAGCGCCGTCATATACCCGGAGCCCGTGCCGACCTCGAGAATCTGCGCATCGGGCGATAGCTCCAGCTCCTGCAACAGTCGCGCCTCCATGCGTGGCGCCATCATTACGGCATTGGGGCTCAGAGGAATTTCAATATCGGCAAAAGCCAGCGAACGGTAATTTTGAGGCACAAACTCTTCGCGCCTCACTTCGAATAGCAGATCCAACACATTGGGATCCAGAACATTCCAGGGGCGAATCTGCTGTTCGACCATGTTAAAGCGGGCTTTTTCAGTGTTCATGTGCAAGTTTCCGTAATGGAATAGGGAGGAAACGACATCGGTAGAATCGCCTGATTATACCCGCGCCCAGCGAGCGGGAACATCCCGGCATGCTCAGGCGCTCTCGTCCGCCTCAGGCAGCTCTGGCTCGACCAGCGGCCGACCACACCCCTGGCACAATCCGGTCTCGGCATCGGCCATACAGACGCCAATGCACGGGTACACCTCGTCGACATCGGACGGCGGAGGCAACATAGAAGGGTTGGGCGGGTTTCCAGTCATAGGCGAAGTTTAACGCCCCAGTGCCACCGGCCAAAATCGGCCCTGGAGAGCCCCTCGAAAATGCCCTGGGCATACCCCTTGTGCGATCGGGCCTTTACAGGCAATCTACGGCTGTCGCACCCCGTGCTAACAGGGTTTGCCGCTGCATTTACCCTGACAGCATGTTTTTTTGGCTTTTAGTTTCCGGAGATCACCATGTCGCAGTCCCCTAACCCCGCCGAGGGCTCGGAAGGCAAGAACCCCGCCGAACTGGTTCACGTTTATGCCGAAGTCGCACAACGCGCTTCCCGTGTTCTGAGCAGCTTTCTGGAGCGCCAGTCCGAAAAGGGTGTCAACACCGCCGGCGAAGAAGTTGGCATCGCCAAAGCTTTTATGGATCTGTCGGCACGACTGATGCAGAACCCCTATCAACTGGCGCAAACCCAGATGAATATGGTGCACAACTATTTCTCGCTGTGGCAGAACTCGGTCATGCGCATGATGGGGGTACAGGCCGAGCCGACCATGGCGCCGGATCGTGCCGACAAGCGTTTTAAAGACGAAGGCTGGCAGCAGGATTTTGTCTTCGACTTTATCAAGCAGTCGTATCTCATCGCCTCTAAATCCATCCTGGATACGGTCGGCACCGTCGAAGGTATGGATGAGAAACAACGCGAAAAAGTTAATTTTTACACGCGCCAGTATGTCGACGCCCTGTCGCCGAGCAACTTTGCGCTAACCAACCCGGAAGTCTTCCGTGAAACCGTGCGCACCCAGGGCCAGAATCTGGTCAAAGGCCTGAACAACCTGCTGCACGACGTCGAGGCTGGTGACGGCAAGCTGCGCATCCGTATGACGGATACCTCGGCTTTCGAGCTGGGCAAGAACGTTGCCACCACCAAGGGCAAGGTCATTTACCAGAACGATCTGTTCCAGCTCATTCATTACGAACCAACGACCAAGCAGCAGTTCGAAGTGCCCCTGCTGATCGTGCCGCCCTGGATCAACAAGTTCTACATTCTGGACCTGCGCGAAAAGAACTCTTTCGTGAAGTGGACCACCGATCAGGGTCACTCGACCTTCATCATCAGCTGGCTGAACCCGGACGAGAAGCATGCCGACCTGAACTTCGAAGATTACATGCTCGAAGGCTCGCTGGCCGCGATCAACGCCGTTGAACAGGCCACTGGCTGCAAGAAGGTTAATACTGCCGGTTACTGTCTGGGCGGTACGCTGCTCATGTCGACGCTGGCCTATATGGCCGCCAAGAAAGATACCCGCGTGAATTCGGCCACGTTCTTTACGACCATGCTGGACTTCACCGATCCGGGCGAACTGGGTGTCTTCATCGACGAAGCCAGCATCGCCACCATCGAGAAGAAGATGGAAAAGACCGGTTATCTGGACGGTTCGGAAATGGCCGGCACCTTCAGCATGCTGCGCGCCAATGATCTGGTCTGGTCCTTCGTGATCAACAACTACCTGATGGGCAAGGATCCGTTCCCGTTCGATCTGCTGTACTGGAACTCGGACTCGACCCGTATGCCGCGCGCCATGCACAGCTTCTACCTGCGTAGCATGTACCTGAAGAATATCCTCAAGGAACCGGGCGGCATTACGCTGGGCGGTGTGCCGATCGATATCCGCAAGGTGAAGACCCCGTGCTATTTTGTCTCCGCCATCGAAGACCATATCGCGCCGTGGATCAGCACCTACATGGGTGTGCATCTGCCGTCAGGCCCGGTCAACTTCGTTCTGGGCGGCTCCGGCCATATCGCTGGCATCGTCAACCCGCCGGCCGGCAACAAGTATTGCTACTGGACCAATAGCAAGTTGCCGGAAACCGCACAACAGTGGTTTGAGAGTGCAACCCAGCACGAAGGCTCCTGGTGGCCGAACTGGGAGCAATGGGTCGAAGCCATTGATGACAAGAAGGTGGCTGCCCGCGTTCCGGGTGACGGACCGCTCAAGGCCATCGAAGATGCGCCCGGTAGTTTTGTCAAAATGCGCGCCGATGCCAAGAAGGGCGCCGCCAAGGCAAAAGCAGCCAAGTAATCAACGGCCTGCCCCAAGAACAACGCCCGCAAATTGCGGGCGTTGTTCTTGGGGGGCGACTTATTGAAGCGCCGCCTTAAAACCCTCTTATTTCTGAGCTTGCCGTGCGAGCTTGATGACGGCGTCGGTGTTCGCTAGTAGATCCGTAAAATTCATGCCGCGCTGCTGCAGCATCTTGTAACGTCCGCCGACGATAATCGAGGGGACTGCATCGATCTGATAGGACACGGCCATCGCATCGGCCTTCTTCATGGCGTTGGTGACTTCCTGCGAGAAGTACACTTCCTTAAACTTATTGGCGTCCACGCCCGGCTGGCTCGCCGCCCATTGCAAGACTGCCTGGTCGTCATACAGCATACGGCCCTGCTGATGGATCGCCGCAAACGCGGCCGCATCTAACGACGGCAATTTCATCAGTTGAATCGTGTAAAACAGACGCCCTAGAACGACCCATTGCGGGCGGCCGAAGGTCACCGGGACTCGGCGCACAACGATGTCCTTCTGCTTCTTTGACCAGCGCTCGAAGGGCTCGGCGAATTCATGACAGTGCGGGCAGCCATAGGAAAAGAATTCCAGCACTTCCATCTTGCCGCCCGCCGCTGGCGCCGGTGTATTGAGTACCGCATACGTCTGGCCGGCAATCGCAGCGCCGCTGGCCGGCGCAGGTGACAAGGCGCCGCCCAGAGCGGCCTGCGCCAATGCACTGTTTGAAGTGGCGGCGCCCAAACCGGCGATCAGCGTGGCGATAAATTGGCGGCGTTGCATAAGTAAAGCTCCGGCTTAGTTACGGGCGGGAACGGCGTCAATGCCGTTCTCCTTGAGTTCGGATCGTGCACGGTTGGCGTCGTCCTGGCGCTTGAAAGGACCGATCTTCACGCGATACCAGACCTTCTCGCCGATCACGGCTTTTTGCACACTCGCGTCAAAGCCGATCAGCGCCAGATTGGCTTTCTGGGCATCAGCATCGGCCGGCTTCTGGAAAGATCCTGCCATGAGATAAAAGCCTGTCGGCACATCGACGGGTTTAGCAACCTCTGTCGTCTTGCTGCCGTCTACAGGCTTGGCCGGCGCGGCAGTCGTTCCATCGGTCTTGCCTGACAGAATGTCAGGAAACTGGAAACGTTTTTCCGGAACCGGATCACCCGGCTTTCCTGGCAGGGCGATCGGCTGACCATTTTCGCCCTGAGCGTTGACCGGCGCAGGGCCCGGGGTAGATTCGCTAGCGGGTTTCGCGGCGTCGCCCGCAGGCTTTGCGGGCGCCTGACTGGCAGTGCCGCCCGTCTTGTCGATAAAGGGCGACGGCATCCGGTTAAACCACCAGGCCACCGCCGCTGCAATCACCAGACCAAGCATCAAACCATAGAGAATGCCCTTGAAGGCGCCGCCGCCGGAAGGGCGCTCGCGGTCACGCGAAGAATGGCGGTTGGGCTTGTAATCTCGGGACATAACGGCCTCGTCTGCAATCGGCTCAGCTTACATGGTTTCCCGGCAGGAAACTACATCGACTCCGGGCAGGATACACCCAGCAATCTCATGCCATTTCGGATCACCTGACGCACCGCGACCGACAACGCCAGGCGGGCGCCAGTCAGCGCCGCATCATCGACCAGCATACGCTCGGCGTTGTAGTAACCATGGAACTCGGCGGCCAGGTCACGCAGATAGAAGGCGATCTGGTGCGGGGCGAGATCCCGTGCGGCGGACTCCACCACTTCCGGAAAGCGGCCCAGGAAGGCGGTCAATGCCACTTCGCGCGGATTGCTTAGCAAGGAAAGATTGGCATCGTTCAGATCGGCCTCGCTGCCGTTCCACTGCGCCATCAGCGAACAGATCCGCGCGTGCGCATACTGGATGTAATACACCGGGTTATCTGCACTCTGGCTCTTGGCCAGATCCAGATCGAAGTCCAGATGCTGATCGGCCTTACGCAGCACATAGAAGAAACGGCAGGCGTCATCGCCAACTTCGGCACGTAGCGCCCGCAGCGTCACATAGTCGCCGGCGCGTGTCGACATCGAAGCCTTTTCGCCATTGCGGTACAGCACGGCAAACTGCACCAGCGCGATATCCAGCTTTTCCGGATCCAGCGCCAGTGCCTTCACGGCGCCTTTGACGCGGGGAATATACCCGTGGTGATCGGCACCCCAGATATTGATCATGCGATCAAAACCACGCTCATATTTGTTCAGGTGGTAGGCGATGTCCGAGGCAAAATACGTATAGAGCCCGTTCTCGCGTTGAACCACGCGGTCCTTCTCGTCGCCGAAGTCGGTCGAGCGGAACCAGCGCGCACCATTCTGTTCATAGATATGGCCAGCGGCATCCAGCTTTTCCAGACAACGTTTGACCAGCCCCGTATCAAACAACGAATTTTCCGAGAACCAGTTCTGGAAATGCACACCAAAGCCATTCAGATCATCCCGGCCATCGGCCAGCTGCTCCGACAGCGCGTGCTGGTGCACGTACGGCCAGTCCTCGGCCAGCAGGGCTTTGCCATTGGCAATCAGGGCATCTAAGTGCTGCTCGCGCTGCGCTTTGGCCTCGTCATCCGCACGATCGGCGGCCGGCAGCCCCGGCGTCCCTTCAAGTACGGCAAGTTTGGCACGAACATACTTGTCGCCGTGCGCATTGGTCAGCTGACGCGCCATATCACGCACGTAGACGCCCTGATAGGCGTTCGGCGGGTAGTCGATGGCGACGCCATGCTGATCCAGGTATCGGATCCAGGTCGAGACAGCCAGAATATCCATCTGCCGGCCGGCGTCATTGACGTAATACTCGCGGGTCACATCCCATCCAGCATAAGCCAGAAGATCGGACAAACTGGCGCCATAGGCGGCGCCGCGGCCATGGCCGACATGCAGCGGACCGGTCGGATTGGCCGAGACGAATTCGACCAGTACCTTGGCGTTGCCGCCTAACGTACTGCGACCGAAATTGTCTGCCTGCTCCATAACACTAGCGACAATACGGGTCTTGGCGCCACTATTGAGCTTGAAGTTGATAAAGCCCGCGCCGGCGATGGAAACCTCGCTGACCTCAGCGGAAACCGGCAGTTCCCTGACGATGCGCTCGGCAATGACGCGGGGCGCCAGTTTGAGGGCGCGCGCCAGTTGCATGGGCAAATTGGTGGCAAAATCCCCATGGTCGGCCTGCTTGGGACGTTCCAGATGGATGGGGGTTTCGGCGTGTTCCGGCGCAACGCTGGCAAGCGCCGCTTGCAGCAAGCCGGTGAGGTGTTCGCGGCTATCAAAAGTCATGGGTAAAATTATACCTTCTGGCCTGCCATCCCGTGGGCTCTCACTGTGAAAGCGAACCGCTTATGCGCGTGCAGCGCCTCACCCGGATTCTTTACGTCAGCTGGAAGAACGGGCTATTGACCATGCTGGTTGAAGCCGAGCCGGAGGGCCGTGTTGCCCGCTGGCTGGGCTTCTACGCACGTCGTCGGCACTTCAGCAAGCCACGCGCCGTCCGTCTGCGCGAAGCGCTGGAATCGCTCGGGCCGATCTTCGTCAAGTTCGGCCAGATGCTCTCCACCCGCCGCGACCTCCTCGCCCCGGACTTCGCCGATGAGCTGGCCAAGCTGCAGGATCGGGTGCCGCCCTTCCCCTCGGATCAAGCCATTGCCGAAATCGAGCGTGGACTGGGCATGAGCCTCGACGAGGCTTATAGCGAATTCGATCCCACACCTGTCGCCTCGGCCTCCGTCGCCCAGGTGCATTTCGCCCGCTTGCATAACGGCCATGATGTCGCCGTCAAGGTACTACGTCCCGGCATGCACAGTGTGGTCAATCATGATATCGACCTTCTCGACACCTTCGCTCAGCTCATCGAACGCTTCTCGGAGGACGGGCGCCGCCTGAAGCCGCGTGAAGTCGTGGCAGAGTTTGCCAAGCACCTGCACGACGAGTTTGACCTGATCCGCGAAGCCGCCAACGCCTCGCAACTGCGTCGCAATTTTGCCGACAGCCAACTGCTCGTTGTGCCTGAAGTTTATTGGGATTTCTGCGCGACCAATGTGATGACCATGGAGCGCATGTACGGTATCCCGGTCGGTCGGGTCGACGAATTACAGGCGGCGGGAATCGATCTTAACCGCTTATCCAGTGCGGGTGTCGAGATCTTCTTCACGCAGGTATTCCGAGACGGTTTCTTCCACGCCGATATGCACCCGGGCAACATTCTTGTCGCACATGACGGCCGTTATGTGGCGCTCGATTTCGGTATCGTTGGCACACTCAACGATGTCGACAAGAACTATCTGGCACAGAATTTCCTGGCTTTCTTCCAGCGCGATTACCGACGCGTTGCCGAAGTGCACGTCATTTCTGGCTGGGCGCCAAAAGAAACACGCATTGACGAGTTCGAAGCCGCCATACGCACCGTGTGCGAACCGATCTTCGACAAGCCGCTCAAGGATATTTCCTTCGGCAAAGTGTTGCTTCGTTTGTTCCAGACCTCGCGCCGTTTCAATGTTGAGGTTCAACCGCAGCTCGTCATGTTACAAAAGACGCTCCTCAACATCGAGGGCCTAGGCCGCCAGCTCAACCCCGATCTGGATTTGTGGAAAACGGCCAAGCCCTTTCTGGAGCGCTGGATGAGTGAACAGGTTGGTGTGCGCGGTTTCATTGAGGGCATGAAGCGTGAAGCCCCGAACTGGGCGAAGATCCTGCCGCAAATTCCGCGATTGCTGCACGATTACCTGGCCCCACAGGAAGACCAGATCAAAGCAGATCAGAGATCCCTGCGCGAGTTGCGCCATACGCTGCGTCGCCAGCGCCGCTGGCTCTGGATTAGCACGGGCGTTTCCCTGCTGGCCCTGACCGGCGCTGCGACGCTCATCTATTTGCAACACCTGTCATGACAACGCTGCTCGGCTTCATCACGCTCTATCTGCTGGCCTCGATCGGGATCGGTCTGCTGGCGGCCACCCGCGTGAAGAATGCCCGGGACTTTGCCGTTGCCGGTCGTATGTTGCCGTTGCCCGTTGTGACGGCCACGGTCTTTGCGACCTGGTTTGGCGCCGAAGCGGTGCTCGGCGTATCGGCGACTTTCGTCAAGGATGGCCTGCAGGGCGTGGTCGCCGACCCTTTTGGCGCATCGATGTGCCTGCTGCTCGCCGGCTTTTTTTTCGCCAGCAAACTCTATCGCCTCAACCTGCTGACCATCGGTGACTACTACCGGTTACGCTACAACCATACGGTCGAGTGGCTGAGCACGCTGGCCATCGTCGTTTCCTACCTGGGCTGGGTTTCGGCACAGATCAAAGCGTTGGGTCTCGTTTTCTTTACTGTCACCGGTGGCCTGATACCCGAGGACAAGGGCATGATTCTGGGCGCGGCCATTGTGCTGACCTACACCGTGCTAGGCGGCATGTTGTCCGTGGCCATTCTCGACTTCGTTCAAATCACCGTGATCATGGGTGGGCTGATCTACATCGCCACGATCATCAGCGATCTCGCGGGCGGAGTGGGCACCGTCATTTCACACGCCAGCGCCGCCGGCAAACTCGATTTCCTCCCCAGCGGGAGCTATGAAGTCTGGGTGCCATTCATCGGCGCCTGGATGACGATGATGCTCGGCTCGATTCCTCAACAGGATGTCTTCCAGCGCATCACCTCGGCGAAGAACGAACGAGTCGCGATGACCGGATCGATTCTCGGCGGTTCGCTGTATTTTGTTTTTGCTTTCATTCCGATGTTCCTGGCCTATTCGGCAACGCTCATCGACCCAGTCATGTTCGAACAATTGCTTCAAACCGATTCACAACTAGTGCTGCCCACGCTGATCCTTCAGCACACACCCATCTTTGCGCAAGTCATTTTTTTTGGCGCCCTGTTATCAGCCATCATGAGCTGTTCGTCGGCCACGCTGCTGGCGCCCTCGGTGTCATTTACCGAAAACATTCTCCGACCGATGCTGCCGCATGTCTCCGACCGGATATTTCTGTGGCTCATGCGCATCGTAATCGTCGCATTTGCCGGCATGGTGCTGGCCATGGCGCTCACCAGCAACGCCTCGATTTTCAAGATGGTCGAACACGCCTATAAGATCACCCTGGTCGTCGCTTTCGTGCCGCTGGTCGCCGGCTTCTACTGGCAGCGCGCCACTACCCAGGGGGCGTTGTTCGCTATTTTTGCCGGATTCTTCACCTGGATACTTTGTGAAATGCTCGGCGCCGATAACGGCGTCTGGCCTCCCCAGATTCTGGGTCTACTTGCTGCCATCATCGGTATGCTGGCAGGCTCGTTGCTGCCCCAGAGGGTCGGTCGTTTGAGCCCGCCCCCTTCGCATCACCATGCGGCCGAGATCACCTACCACGTGACGCACCCGGATCATGAGCGCAAGCACGCCCGTGAGCACGACGCCCGCTGAGCACGCCTCACTGGGCCAGCGACTTCGTCAGAAGCCGTTGGCGCTCTCGCTGGCCTATATGGGCATCATCGTTTACGCCAGCCTTTACGCCAACCAAGGATGGCGCGACAACGGCATCGGTCTTTTTGATTTCATGGCCGGCAGCTGGCCACGCTACTGGACCTGGCAGGACGCCCTGTTCAATGTGCTGGCCTACCTGCCACTGGGCTTCCTGCTTGCCCTGTCTCCAAAACATCGTCCCTCACCCTGGGCGAGGATGCTGATTCCGGTATTCGTGGGTTTTATCCTCTCGATAACCATGGAATCGTTGCAAACATTGATTCCTGGCCGGGTCTCATCCTCACTCGATCTGTTCTTCAATACGCTAGGCGCCCTGTGCGGCGCCACGCTGGCGCTTTTTTACGGCCCGGCTCTGCTTGCCGGCGCCGGCCACCTCCGCCAGCGTCTCGGGGTGCGGCGTCTGGGGGCCGAATCCGGATTGATCCTGGTGGCACTCTGGCTGTTTGCCCAGATTTCTCCAGAAACCCTGTTCTTCGGCCTGGGTGATCTACGGGCGCTACTCGCGCTCCCGCCCACGCTGCCATTTTCTCCCGATCAGCACATCCTCCTGGAAACCCTCATCGCCGCTCTTCAGACCCTGGTGGTGGCTTTTCTTTTACGGGGCGTACTTGTACGCATGTCTCTTGGCCGACAGCAACAATTTTTGGCCATCGCGATATTGCTGGCACTGGGCGTCAGCATTCGAACGCTGGCCAGCTGGGTGCTTCTGAACAATCTACCGCTTTTCGGCGAAACGGCACGTTGGGCAGCATTAACGCCCGGCGGCCTGACTGGCTTGGCAGTAGGTGTCGCCCTGGCGCTACCGTTACTCTACCTGCCGGTGACGTGGCAGATGCCCCTGGCAGCTACCTGCCTGATGGCCGCCACGGTACTTGTCAACCTGATGCCGATCAACCCGTATTCGCCAACAGCACTCACTGTCTGGCGGCAGGGGCATTTCCTCAATTTCAACGGTCTGACCCGCCTGATTGCAGCCCTATGGCCTTATTTGACGCTTCTCTTTCTGGTCTGGGCCGACCGGCAACGAACAAGCGAATTTGGTGCCGGACGCCTATAATCTGTCCAGGCGGAAAACCCATTCCAGGAGACGTTTCATGAGCTACTTCAAACAGCATGTATTCATCTGTTGCAACCAGCGCGACAATGGTGATCCGTGCTGTAACGCCCACGGTGCTACAACGATTTTTGATTACGCCAAGGGCCGCGTCGCCGAGTTGAATCTAAATCAACCGGGTATGGTGCGTATCAACAAAGCAGGCTGCCTCGGCCGATGCCTCGAGGGCCCCGTTATGGTGATCTATCCGGAAGCCGTCTGGTATCAATTTGTCGACAAGGATGATGTCAACGAAATCATCGAATCTCATCTCGTCAACGGCATACCCGTTGACCGCTTGCGTATCTGAAGCCTCTGAAAGCCCATATCATGTCGCTCTCGCGTGAAGAAAAAGTACTGATCGATGGCCCGATCGGCAAGATCGAGGTGTTAATTGATAATCCCGGCGCACCGCGGGGCATCGCACTGATTGGTCATCCGCATCCGATCGGTGGTGGCGCCGCCACAAACAAGGTCGCTCATACGCTGGCGCGTACGTTCGTGAACCTGGGCTATACGGCCTTCCGTCCGAATTTCCGCACGGTTGGCCAGACCGAAGGCGAACACGATGAAGGCATCGGTGAAACCGACGATATGCTGTCTGTACTCGATTACGCGCGGGAACGCTGTGGACACCTGCCGGTCGCCCTGGCCGGCTTTTCCTTCGGCGCTTTTGTCCAGACACGGGTCGCCAAGCGTATGACTGAAGCGGGACATCCTGCGCAACGCCTGGTGCTGGTCGGCACGGCTTCCGGGTTTGTCGAAGGAACCCGGCATTACGATACCGAAGCCGTGCCGCGTGACTCCATCGTGATTCATGGTTCTGCAGACGAAACCGTACCCCTCGACAATGTATTGGCTTGGGCAGAACCTCAGGATCTTCCGGTAATCGTCGTTCCGGCTGCCGATCATTTCTTTCACCGGCGTTTGCATATCCTGCGCGAGATCATCACACACAATTGGCGTCACTGATGACCACCCGGATTCGTCTCGTTTTTACCTCCGTACCGGATGAAGCGCTGGCAGAGTCATTGGCACACCAGCTGGTCGCCGCCGGACTGGCGGCGTGTGTCAAAGCGCTGCCCGCCTGTCGTTCAACCTACCGGTGGGAGGAGCAAATCGAGCGCACCACGGAAATTCCGCTAATCATCGTCGCCCATGCCGAAGGCTATGAAGCCCTTGAGCAGCATTTGAAAGCCGTACATCCTTATGATGTGCCCGAGATTCTTGCCATCGATTGCAGCGCGGGATTACCGGATTATTTGCACTGGGTGACCAGTGTCTCTGCACGCTGATGCCAAAAATTCGTCTCTTACTGATGATGGTGCTGGTCGCACTCGGCATCACGACCACGCTGATCACGCCTCTAGCTCATGCAGCATCCGGCGACTTCAGTCTTGCACCAGGCAGTAACACCTTCCTGCCGCCGCAGGTGGCATTCAAACCCAGCGCCACTGTTATCAACAACACGCAGATTGAAGTCCGCTTCGATACCCAACCGGGTTATTACCTCTACCGGAGCAAACTGGCTGTAGAAGCCACTGGACTCATTCCTGCAGATGTACGTATGTCTGCGAGCGGGTTGCCGCCGGGACAGCAGAAAGACGATCCCAACTTCGGCCCGACCGAAATCTACAGTGACCCGCTGATCTGGCCAGTCACTATCACTGGCGGTCAGCGCCCTCTGACGCTCACGCTCTCGGTGCGTTATCAGGGCTGCGCCAGCCAAGGAGTCTGTTATCCACCGGAAGTGGCTCTGCTGCCCGTGACCCTACCGGTTCAGGATGCCCAAGCATCGCCGCCGCCCGCATTAACTTCGGTCACCCCCGCCGAAAATGGCATCCACGAAATTGCCCGCAGCCTCGATCAGGGTGCGCTCTGGCTGAATCTCCTTCTGTTCTTCGGTGCCGGGATTGGTCTGGCATTCACACCCTGCATGTTGCCGATGATGCCGATCGTCGCGACGGTCGTTCTAGGTCGGCACGACGCGGCGCACCCGCTGTCACACCTTCGTGGGTTTAGCCTGGCGCTCGCCTACGTGCTGGGCATGGCGCTCACTTACGCACTGGCCGGTGTCTTCGCCGGACTGTCTGGCACCCTGGTTTCCGGGCTGTTGCAGAACCCCTGGGTGCTGGGGAGCTTTGCCCTGATTTATGTCGTGCTGGCGGGCGCCATGCTGGGTCTCTACAACCTGCAGCTACCAAATTCGCTCCAGGGAAAATTAGCGCAGGAAAGCAGCCGTGTTCACGGTGGGTCGCTATCAGCCGGATTCGTTCTGGGCGCTTTATCGGCGCTCATCGTCGGGCCTTGTGTCGCCGCACCTCTGGCAGGCGCTTTACTTTACATTGGCCAGACCGGCAATGGGTTCCTCGGAGGTAGTCTGCTGTTTGCCATGGCTTTTGGCATGGGGCTTCCATTGCTCGCAATGGGCGCTTCGGCCGGCACCCTGGTCATTAAAACCGGCCCCTGGATGGAAACCATCAAGAAGGCCTTCGGCTTTATTCTGCTTGGTACAGCCTGGTGGATTCTGGCGCCGGTCGTTTCCGAGAGTGTCCTGATGGGCGGCTTTGGTATTCTGGCAATTGCTGCGGGTGTGCTCCTGAAAGCCCTAGAGCGCCTTCCGGAGCGCGCCCAGCTCCCGTCACTGCTAGGCAAAGCGCTCGGCGTCATTCTCGTGGCCATGGGCCTGGCCTGGCTCGCGGGAGCACTCGGCGGCGCCACGCGCATGGATCGCCCACTCGCACCGTTCACCACGTCGGTAGATACACCAAACGCCGAACTGCCACCGCTGGAGATGCCGCGCGTCACCGCCATTGCCGCCCTGGAAGCAGCGCTGCGCGATTCCCGGAAGCCCGCTTTTATCGACGTCTATGCCGATTGGTGTATCAGCTGCAAGGAGTTTGAACGGGATACGCTGGGCAACCCGATCGTACGTCAAACGCTTGAAGCCTTTACGCTCATTCGCGTCGACGTGACCGCCAGTGATGCCGAATCCCGCAACCTCCTGCAGCGTTTCGGGCTTTATGGGCCACCCGGCATGGTGTTTTATGCACCGGGTGGGCGACTACTGCATGACGCCACCTTAGCCGGTTACGTGGGACCCGAAGCCTTTCTGAAGCAACTCAAGCGGGTGCAGGCTCTGGCCACAAAACCTACCGACTGAGCTAAGCGCTCGCCTTGTGCAAACGCCTTGGCACAAGCCTTTGCCGTGGGGGGCATGTTAGAATCACCCCCGTATTCATTGCTGTTCACCCGCATCGGAAACCATGTTTTCAGGAATCATCGCCGCCGTTGGTCATGTCGATCAGATCGTCCCCCGCAATAGCGGCGTGCGACTGTCCATTCATGCCGGTGGACTGGATCTATCCGATGTGGCTCTGGGCGATTCCATCGCCTGCAATGGCGTCTGCCTGACAGTGGTCGATCTGGTTCCGAGCGGAAATCCCTCGGGGTTTGTCGTCGACGTTTCCGATGAAACGCTGCGCTGCGCCACCGGTCTGGCAGCCAATGCGCCACTTAATCTTGAAAAGGCCTTGCGTCTGGCCGATCGCCTAGGTGGCCATCTGGTGACTGGTCATGTCGACGGTATTGGCCAGGTTCGTCATTTCGCTCCCACCTCATCGGATACCCAGGGTGACTGGCTGCTCACCATTGAGGCGCCTGTCGACCTGGCACCCTTTATCGCGCGCAAAGGCTCGATCACTGTCAATGGCACCAGCCTGACGGTCAATACGGTTGACGATCGCCTGTTCTCGATCAATTTGATCCCACATACGCTGCAGAACACGATGCTGCATACGCTGACCGTCGGTACCCCGGTTAACTTGGAGATCGACGTTATCGCCCGTTACTGCGAGCGTCTGCTCTCATACACACAATCATGAGCGAAGAAACTCTGCCACCCGTGGTGCAACGAATGGCGCCCACCGAGGAAATCATCGCCGAGCTTCGTGCTGGTCGCATGGTTGTCCTTGTTGATGAAGAAGATCGCGAAAACGAGGGTGATCTCGTGTTGGCGGCGGATCATGTCACACCGGAAGCCATTAATTTCATGGCTCGTTTCGGACGTGGCCTGATCTGCCTGACGCTGACCGAACAACGCTGCCGCCAACTGGGTCTGAATCAGATGGCGCGGGATAATAAAGCGCAATTCGGTACAGCCTTCACGGTCTCCATCGAAGCTGCCGAGGGTGTCACTACCGGGATCTCGGCACATGATCGTGCCCGCACGATTCAGGCTGCCGTTGCCACCAACGCCAAATCTTCGGACATCGTTCAGCCGGGCCACATTTTTCCGATCATGGCGCGGCCGGGCGGCGTACTGGTGCGTGCCGGCCACACCGAGGCTGGTTGCGACCTGGCCAGCCTGGCCGGCCTGAGCCCGGCATCGGTGATCTGCGAAATCATGAGCGAAGACGGCACGATGGCGCGCCTGCCCGAATTGCGTGAGTTCGCCGCACATCACGGTCTTAAAATCGGCACTATCGCCGACCTCATTCACTATCGCAGCCAGCACGAAACCTTGGTCGATCGCACAGCATCGCGTCCGCTCATCACACGGCATGGTCATTTCACACTGCACGCATATACCGACAAGGCTTCCGATGAAGTGCACCTGGCCCTCGTCAAAGGAACACTTGATCCGAACCAGGAAACGCTGGTGCGCGTCCACGTTCCGTTATCCGTGCTGGATTTCCTTGCGCCGGAAAGCACCGGTCACAGCGTCATGCTGGAAGAGGCCATGGCCGCCATCAGCGCTGCCGAACGGGGTGTGATCGTCATGCTACACAAGCCGCTGAGCGGCCAGGAACTGCTAAACAGTCTGTCAGAAACTGATTTTAAAGCACGCCCACGCAAATGGGATCCGCTACTGCACGGCATCGGCGCTCAGATTCTGCGTGATCTCGGTGTCCACAAAATGCGCCTGCTCTCCAGCCCGCAACGCATTCCGGCCATGACGGGCTTTAATCTTGAAATTACCGGTTTCCAGTTGCCTGACGGCACGCGGACCATCGCATAAGGAAACAGTCATGACCCGCTATCTGGAATACCCGATCAACGACAATGGCTATGGCCTGCGTATAGGCATTGTTGTCGCCCGCTTCAATCAGGATATTTGCGATGGCCTGCTGTCGGGCGCTATTAACCAACTACATACCCTGGGCGTCGCGGCCAACGACATCACCGTCTGCAGCGTTCCGGGCGCATTGGAAATTCCTCTGGTATTGCAAACGCTGGCCGATGAGGAAGAGAATGGCTTTGATGCATTGATCGCGCTGGGCGCAGTCATTCGCGGCGAGACCTATCATTTTGAAGTCGTCAGCAATGATAGCTGCCGCGCACTCATGGATGTGCAGCTGACCACGGGGGTTCCCATAGCCAATGGCATCCTCACCACCGAAGATGACGACCAGGCACTAGTGCGTATGCACGAGAAGGGCGCTGATTGCGCCCGCTGTGCCGTAGAAATGGCCCGGCTACATGCCCGCATCCGTTCGGGTGAAGCGCCGCAACCCGAAGGTCTTTCGTCATGACCCGCCCCAATCAGGAATCACGCCCAGCCAATGGCCCCAAACCTGCGCGTCGCCGCGCCCGCGAAGCCGCACTGCAGGCCTTGTATGGCTGGCAAATCGGTAGCCAGGATCTGGCTGCCTGCGAAACAGCGCTCCATGAGATCGAGGGATTCGGCCAGCTGCGCGAGGCAGAACAGCGATTTGCTGTCGCTTTGCTACGTGGCTGTATCGCCAATCAAGAAACGTTGCGTGACCAGCTGACGCCACTGCTTGATCGCCCTTTTGCAGAACTGTCGCCTATCGAAGGGTGCATTCTGCTCCTTGGCGCGCATGAAATGGCGAGCAGCCCGGAAACACCACTGCGCGTTGTACTGAACGAAGCCATCGAACTGGCCAAAACCTTCGGTGGCACCGATGGCCACAAGTTCGTGAACGGCGTTCTCGATCGTCTGGCGCCGACCTTGCGGCCGCTGGAAAGCAGTCGGCCCGGCCGCTGAATTTCACCATGGCCGGCGAGTTCGCATTAATCGAACACCTGCTGCGTCAGACCCGCGCCAATCAGGCAACACATCCGCCCGTTCTGGGACCGGGTGACGACTGCGCTCTTATCCAGACCTCCCGACCGGACCTGGCTTGGGCCGTCACCACCGACATGCTCGTCGCCGGTGTGCACTTTCTCGAGAGCGACAATCCGCGCGATCTTGGCTGGAAGACACTGGCCGTCAATCTTTCCGACCTGGCCGCCATGGGCGCCGTGCCACGCTACGTCACGCTGGCCGCAGCCATCCATCCGGCGGATGCCGCTGATACCTCCTGGCTGGATGCATTCTTTGCCGGCTTCATCGACTGCGCCGATACCTATGGCGTTGCTCTGATCGGTGGCGACACGACACGCGGGCCTCGCGTCTTCAGTGTCACGGCTATGGGAGAGGTGTTGGCCAATCATGCGCTTCGTCGGAGCGGGGCGCAGGCAGGCGACGACATCTGGGTTTCCGGCACGCCGGGTTACGCCACCCTGGGACTGCAGGCCAAGCTTAATGGTGTCTTTCTACCGCCTGACGTAACTGCCCAGGCAGAACGTGCACTGCACCATCCGGTGCCCCGCGTTTCACTGGGCCTTGGATTAAACGGACTGGCTCATAGTGCCATCGACGTTTCCGATGGGATGCTACAGGACCTGGGACACATCGCCCAGGCTTCCGGGCTGGATGCGATGCTGAGCGAGGGACAGCTCCCGCCCTGCCCGAGAGGTGTCGACCCGGGACTGTGGCAATTTTGCCTACTTGGCGGTGGAGACGATTACGAACTGCTCTTTACGGCGCCAGTCTCTGCCCGGCGCGACATTACGGGATTGGGCAATTCGCTTGCCTTGCCGCTGACACGTATCGGCAGCATGCGCCGAACCGCGGAAGCAGGCACAATGACACCATCGAACGTTCAAGTGCTGGATGAAGCACAAAAGCCCATGGATCTCTCCCGGTTGCGTGCCGGCTTCGATCACTTTGCCTGACTCGTCAATCAATAACGATGCGCTCACAAAACCATAGCGTGCCAACAAGTAACCAGCAACCAACCGTGCGCCTCATGCTGTCGGATCCACGCCATACCCTCGCATTGGGTTTTGGCAGCGGCCTTTCACCCTGGGCGCCGGGCACCTTGGGCACCTTGTTTGCCTGGGCCACCTTTCGTGCGCTTGATCTAGCGTTACCGGCAAACGCCCTGTTGCTACTCATCTTCGTCAGCTTCGTCATCGGCATCATTGCTATCGAGAAGACGGGAAGTGCACTGGACGAAATTGATCACGGCGCCATCGTCTGGGATGAGATCGTGCCCTTCTGGGGGGTTCTCTGGCTGCTCACCAATACCGTCGGCGATACTCTCCTCTGGCAAGGCGTTGCCTTTGCGCTATTCCGTTTTTTTGATATCACAAAACCCTGGCCAGCACGTCACTACGACCGTCACGTCAAGAATGGCTACGGTGTGATGATGGATGACGTGGTTGCTGCCCTGTATACCATCGGGGCGCTCGCTCTGCTGTTGGCATTTGTCTATTTTCAAACACATGGCTGATGACTATGACGTCTGACGATATCAGCGTTCGTGCACGTACGCTAGCAACCTTGCTGACACGGCGGGGGCAGCGTTTGGCCACTGCAGAATCGTGCACAGGCGGGCTCATCGCTGGTACGTTGACGGCATTACCCGGCAGCTCCAACTGGTTCGAGCGGGGTTGGGTCACCTACTCTAACGCCGCAAAGACGGAAGAGCTCGGGGTCGATGATCGACTCATTGCCAAACATGGCGCTGTCAGCGAGTCTGTCGCCTCGGCGATGGCCAGCGGCGCCCGTGCCGCTGCCAGGGTAGACTTTGCGCTCTCAGTGACTGGCATCGCCGGCCCCGATGGCGGCAGCGCAGAGAAACCCGTCGGCACAGTCTGTTTCGGCTGGGCAACGCCCACGCAAACAATGACGGAGACCTGGCATTTCAGCGGTGATCGACAGCGAGTCCGTGAACAATCTGTTGCGCAATCGCTCGCCGGACTCATCGCACTGCTCATGGACGATACCGTCTGAGCGGATGATCTTTTAATTTCAGGCCATTACTCCCCCGAGGGTTTGCTCATGTTCCGTTTTGGTACTCCCAATACACCCAGTGCGTTGCGCGTCATGATGCTCGGCTGCGGCGAGCTCGGCAAAGAAGTCACCATCGCCCTGCAGCGCCTCGGCGTTGAAGTCATCGGCGTCGACCGCTATGCGGGAGCACCCGGCATGCAAGTGGCCCATCGCGCTTACGTGATCAACATGACCGACGGTGCCGCGCTCAAGGAACTCGTATTACGCGAGAAGCCACATCTAGTCGTGCCTGAAATCGAGGCGATTGCGACCGACATGCTTGTCGAGATCGAGCGTGAAAAGCTGGCTGAGGTGATTCCAACAGCGCGTGCGACGCAGCTGACCATGAACCGGGAGGGAATTCGTCGTCTTGCTGCAGAAACACTGGGACTTCCTACCTCACCCTACTGCTTCGCCGATTCACTCAAGGAGATGCAAGCCGCCATCGACGCTATTGGCTATCCGTGTTTTATCAAACCGGTCATGTCCTCGTCGGGGAAAGGGCAGTCGATGGTACGCAAGCCGGATGAAGTTCAGGCAGCCTGGGAATACGCTGCTGCCGGCGGTCGTGTCAATCAGGGCCGAGTGATCGTTGAAGGCATGATCGATTTCGATTACGAAATAACCCAGCTCACCGTGCGGGCTACCGGTACCTCTGGCCAGATCGAAACCTTCTTCTGCGATCCGATCGGCCATGTCCAGGTCAATGGCGACTATGTCGAATCCTGGCAACCGATGCCGATGTCGGACACCGCAATCAAACGCTCGCGTCAGATTGCCAAGGCCGTCACCGACAATCTGGGCGGTCGCGGTATCTTCGGTGTCGAGCTTTTCATCAAGGGCGATGACGTCTGGTTCTCGGAAGTCAGCCCGCGCCCACACGACACGGGCCTTGTCACCCTGAGCACGCAACGCCAGTCGGAGTTTGAACTTCATGCCCGCGCAATCCTCGGCCTACCGGTCGACACACGTTGCCGGGAGCCGGGCGCTTCCGCCGTGATCTACGGTGAACTGGAAGAGATCGGGATCGCTTTTGAAGGCGTCGTAGAAGCGCTACAGGTTCCTGCCAGCGATCTTCGTCTCTTCGGCAAGCCGGAGAGTTTCACACGACGGCGAATGGGTGTGGCACTGGCAAACGGAAAAGACACCACTGAGGCCCGCACTCGTGCCAAGGAATGCGCTGGCCGCGTCAGGCCGGTCAGCGGTCACTAACCTCTACCACATCATCCGGATGATCATGGCTCCCCGGCACATATTCGCTCACGCTGCAGTCGTGCTCGCCTCACTATTACTGAGCGCTTGCGCGACGAGGCCGGTCAATCCACCCATCACGGCTGTGCCTGATGACAAGCCCTACAACTTTGAACGCACCGGAAAAACCGAGCGGCAAAAGAAAAATCTTGTCGTTCTATCGTTTTCCGGTGGCGGCACACGCGCAGCAGCTTTCTCTTACGGCGTTCTCGAAGCACTTAAACGGACCGAAATCATCAACACAGCCGGAGAAAAATTCCGGCTGCTTGATGAGGTCGATGCGATTACCGGTGTGTCGGGTGGCAGCTTCACCGCACTATCTTACCGCCTTTACGGTGACAAGCTCTTTGATGAGTATGAGTCGCGCTTCCTCAAACGCGATGTTCAAGGTGGTCTGATCTGGCGCGGGCTCAATCCGTTCAACTGGCCGGCGCTGGCCTCAACAGGTTGGGGACGCTCTGAAATGGCCGCCGATTACTACGACGAGATTCTCTTCAATGGCGTCACCTTCAATGACCTCGACCGGAAGGACGGGCCCTTTGTTGCCGTATCGGCTACAGACATTACGAGTGGATCTCGGGTTCTATTCACGCCAACCAACTTTGACATCATATGCAGCGAGCTGGGTTCGTTCCGGGTTGCCCGTGCCGCCGCCGCTTCCTCTGCAGTGCCTGTGGTACTGTCACCGCTCACAATTAACAATTATGGCGGCACATGCACCCATAATCTCCCAACCTGGACACAACCGTTTCTCTCTGACGACAATCCGCCACGTCCGGCGGCACGCGCACTAGAACGCATTCGCGAACTACGCGAATTACAGAGCGGGCAAGAGCCCTATCTGCATCTCGTCGATGGCGCCGTATCCGACAATCTTGGCCTACGCGGCGTTCTGGATATTGTGAACATGCTGGAAGCACTCAAAGAGGCAGGCTACAAGACTTCGCTGGATCAGATAGAGCGGATGGTCGTCATTGTAGTTAATGCAACCTCGACCCCGAAAACCGACTGGGCACACAAAGAGGATGCACCAAGCACCCTATCGATTATGGTCAAAGCCTCCGGTGTGCCTATAGACCGATACTCCATGGAACAGATTGATCTGCTCCGAGATACTGAATCGCGGTGGCGCATGATGCGGATATTGAAGGATAACCCGACGATCAAGGGCGTGCCACGCAACAGCAAGAATCCTGCGATCCAATATGTCCGCAATTCGCCAGACGTCAAACTCTATACCATCAACGTCTCTTTCGCCGGCATTCCGGATGCACAGGAGCGGGCTTATCTCAATCAACTTCCCACCACTTTTGTTCTTGAAGACGAAGCCGTTGATCGGCTCCGGACAGGAGCGCAGGCAGCGCTATGGAATTCACCTGACTTTCAGATGCTGATCAAGGACACCGGCGCCAGAATGATTGAACTGCCGACACAAGACAAGACAGGCGCATCCAACTGACAAACTTAGACAACGCCTGCGATATGCGCCTGTTGATCTGCCCAGTAACTTGAACGGACCATCGGGCCACATGCGGCACCGTTGAAACCCATCGCCAGCGCCTCGGTCTCGAAGCGCTTGAAGGTATCCGGATGCACATAACGCTGCACCGGTAGATGGTGATTGGATGGCGCCAGGTACTGACCGATCGTCAGCAGATCAATGTTGTGGTCGCGCATATCCCTGAGCTCTTCGATGATTTCTTCATCGGTTTCGCCCAAGCCGACCATCAGCCCTGATTTCGTCGGCACGTTCGGGTAGCGTGCTTTAAAAGCCTTAAGGAAGTTCAACGAGTGCGCATAATCGGCGCCCGGGCGTGCCTGCTTGTACAGGCGCGGCACCGTCTCCAGGTTGTGGTTCATCACATCGGGCAACGCCTGGCCAAAGATATCGAGCGCAACGTCCATGCGGCCACGGAAGTCCGGAACGAGCACTTCAATGGTCGTAGTCGGCGATGCTTCACGTACCGCACGGATCACATGAACAAAATGCTGGGCGCCGCCATCGCGTAGATCATCGCGATCGACGCTGGTGATCACCACATAGCGTAACTTCAGATTGGCGACCGACTCTGCCAGGTGACGCGGCTCATCGACATCAGGCGGCAGCGGTTTGCCGTGCCCGACGTCGCAGAAGGGACAACGGCGCGTACAGATATCGCCCAGTATCATGAAGGTCGCGGTACCACGACCAAAACATTCACCGATATTCGGGCAGGCGGCCTCTTCGCAAACCGTGTGCAGCTTCTGTTCGCGCAACATCTTCTTGATCTCGCCAAAGCGGCCGGCATCGTTACCGGCCTTCACGCGAATCCACTCCGGTTTACGCAATGCTTCCTGTGGCACGATCTTGATCGGGATTCGCGCGGTCTTGAGTTCGCCTTTTTGTTTGACCCCGGCTTCAGCCATGGGATATCTCCAGTTGTTTCTGCAAGTGAGCGAGCAAACCTTCGCCTGCCGCCAAAGGTGTTAGGTTAACACCCAAGTCCTTTAATTGGGTGACCGCCAAACCCTCGTAACCGCAGGGGTTTATGGCCGCAAATGGTGATAGATCCATATCCACGTTCAAACTGACACCGTGGTAACAGCAACCGTTGCGCACCCGTAGCCCCAACGCTGCAACCTTGGCATTCTCCACATAGACGCCCGGCGCACCGTCTCGGCGGCCTCCAACTACACCATACTCATCCAGAAAATTAATGACGGCCTGTTCGATTCGATTCACCAGTTCACGGACCTTCAGTTGACGGCGCTGTAAATCGAGCAGCAAGTAGACCACTACCTGACCGGGGCCATGATAGGTAATCTGCCCGCCACGATCGATGGCGACGATGGGAATACCAATGTCACGCAGCAGATGTTCCGGTTTCCCAGCCTGACCCTGGGTAAAGACCGGCGGGTGTTCGACCAGCCAGAGCTCATCCGAAGCATGAGCGCCCGCTTCTCCTGCACGAGCCAGCGTCTGTTCACGCATCGCATGCCAGGTGGGCTCGTAAGGCACCCGGCCAAGACGACGGATATGCAATTCCCTCATTCTGCTTACAGCACCACCTTCACCAAAGGGTGGCTCGTCAGTGCACGATAGAGGTCATCAAGCTGCGCTTTCGACTGGGCATTCACCGTACAGGTCAGGCTGACATACTTGCCGGAGCTTGAAGCACGCATTTCCATATTCTTGCCATTGTAATCGGGTGCGAATTGATGAATCACCCCGAGTATCTCCTGAGCCAGATTGTCCTGGGCGAGGCCCATGATTTTGAGCGGAAAATCGCACGGAAATTCCAGCAGCGTCTCTGCATCACTACCAACGGGTTCTTTCGGGAGTTCCGGGGTCATCATAACCAGTTTCCTTGATGTGGATTATTGTGCGCCGGCCACGCGTTCGGGACGTATGGTGATATGCGGTTGCCCGCCCAATGCATCGCGAATCTTTGTCTGCACAGCTTCGGCTTCAGCGCGATTGGCAAACGGCCCGACCTGCACACGGTGCCAGGGAGGCTCGGCATAAACATGCACTTTTTGCGTTGTCATCCAGTCAAGTTCGCGCAGTAGGTGATTACGCAACACCTGTGCGTTAAAACCATTCTGGAAAGCGCCCATCTGAACATACGTACCTGGCTTCGCAATCTCTTCGCCATAACGCGTCTTATCATCAATCTTTGCCTCGTTGGCGGCCAACGCGTCCTTGCTCACTTCGGCATAAGTCATGCCTGTCGAGCTATCCGGGATGATCAGGTCGACTCGCACGCGGCTACTCCCCTGATCCACGTAGCCTAGCTTGTATGCTGCCGTGAAAGACAAGTCAATAACGCGTCCATCATGAAACGGCCCACGATCATTGACGCGCACAATCACGCTTCGATTGTTCTGCAGGTTGGTCACACGCACATACGATGGTAGTGGCAAGGTTGGATGCGCTGCCGTCATGGCGAACATATCGTAGGTGTCGCCGTTCGATGTCTTGAGACCGTTGAATTTGGTGCCATACCAGCTGCCGATGCCCTGCTCGGAAAACGGTTGTAGCTGTGTCATCGGGACGAAGCTTCGACCCAATACTGTATAGGGGCGGTTTGCCGCCTTTCGCAAGGGCTCCGGACGAGGCGATGCATTCGGAATCTGGTCGATATTTTCCGGGATCTGCGTCGGTAATCCATCATCCTTATAAAAGCCGCCGCCTTTACGAATATAGGGCTTCATCACATAGCCGCCCGTTGTCGATGCAGTGGTGACCGGTTTACGGCTGCCCGTGCTTGAGCAACCACTCAGCAGGCCAACGCCGAGAATCGGCATCAACAGCAAGCAGAAGGTGATTCGGGCTTTCATTAGCGATTGGTTCGGTGTTTTTCGATGCTCATCAGGATACCCAAGCCGGTGCAGAGCGTCACCAGCGCCGTGCCTCCATAGCTGATAAAAGGCAGCGGTACCCCGACCACCGGCAGAATCCCCGACACCATACCCATGTTGACGAAGGCGTATGTAAAAAAGCCCATCGTAATGGCGCCGGCAAGCAGTCGGTTAAATGTCGTATTTGCCCGCAATGAGATACGCAGTCCGCGTTCGATCAGGAAGCCATAGAGTACGACCAGAATAATATTGCCGATTAGCCCCCACTCCTCGGCAAAAACCGCAAAAATGAAATCCGTGTGTTTTTCGGGAATGAATTCCAGTTGCGCCTGCGTCCCGGTCATGTACCCCTTGCCGATGACCCCCCCGGAGCCAATGGCAATCGTTGACTGGATGATGTGATAACCCGAGCCCAGCGGATCGCTGGTCGGGTCGATTAACGTCAGAATGCGCTTTTGCTGATAATCATGCAGAAAATTCCAGGCAAAGGGCGCTACTGCTACCGCCGCCGCTGTCAGGCCACCAATCACCCACCAGGAGAGGCCGGCCAGAAATATGACGTAGAAACCTGCCGAGAACACAAGAATCGCCGTTCCCAGGTCAGGTTGCTTGGCGATTAGCGCTGACGGTACAAGCAGAATCAGCAAGGCACCCAGATATTTGGTAAACCAGCGACGGTTTTCAAAATGGTGGAAGTACCATGCCATCGCCAAGGGCATGGCGATCTTCATGATCTCGGAAGGCTGAATCCGGGTGAAGCCCAACGAGAGCCAACGCTTCGCGCCATTCACCTTGATACCAAACAACATGACCAGAACCAGCAACACCAGTCCGAATAGATACATGGGCCAGGCCAGCTGCATCAATCGCTGCGGAGGAATACGGGCAACGACAAACATCAGACCCAGTGCTGCTGTCATATTCATCAGCTGTGAGGGCATCCGCTCCTGACCCGACCAGGTGGCCGAGAACACGGTCAACAGCCCGACAAGCATGAGCAGCGCCGTAATCTTGAGCAGCGGCAGATCCACGTGCTCCAACCATGGCTGCAACATACCTCGCCAGTTAATCGATCGACTCATGGCTTCTTCCTGACCGGCAGCGCACTCGTTGTTGACGGCATCTGGACAAAGGGGCCAGGCATTGGCGTATTCAGCGCTTTCTGCGCATCGTAATCATCATCCTGCGGATCCACATAGTGCACCACGTCTCGCCCTTCCGGCATTGGCTCACCCGGTTCATCTGGCGCAGGGCCTTTGGGCATCACGCCCTGCAGATAGTAATCAAAAACCTGGCGCGTAATGGGTGCCGCCGATGTCGCCCCAAACCCAGCGTTTTCAACAATCACTGCCAGTGCAATCTTGGGTTTGTCCGCCGGTGCAAAGGCAATGAACAGCGCGTGGTCCCGCAGAAACTCCTTGGTGCCACCATGTGAATAAGTGCCGCCTTTGAGGCTAAACACCTGAGCCGTACCTGTCTTGCCGGCCGCCACATACTTGGCGCCGGCAAATGCTCTCGTACCGGTGCCTTCCTTGTTGACACCCACCATGGCATTTCTGATGACCTCAACGTGCTCGGGCTTTAGGGCCACATCACGGGTTTTCTCCAGCGGCATCTGCCGTACCTCACCCGACTGGGCATCCGAAATACTGCGCACGAGATGCGGCTTGTAGCCCGTACCATTGTTTGCCAGAATGGCTGTCGCCTGAGCGAGCTGCAGCATGGTATAGGAGTTGTAGCCCTGGCCGATACCGATCGAGACCGTTTCACCGGCATACCATTTCTGCTGTTCAGGCCGCTTGAAGCGACGCTCTTTCCAAGCCGGCGAGGGCAGGACGCCTTTGGCCTCACCATCGATATCGATACCTGTCTTGCTGCCTAAACCCAGGCGTCCCATGAAATCGGAGAGACCTTCGATACCCCATTCGTTGGCCAGGATGTAGTAATACGTATCACACGAATGCACGATCGACGTATACATATTGACCATGCCGTGACCGCCTTTTTTATCGTCACGGAACGTGTGGTTACCGAAATTGAAGTAACCCGGATCACTGATCGCCTGCTGCGGCGTTCGTTTGCCGACAGTCAGTGCGCCCAATGCCATGAAAGGTTTGAAGGTCGATCCCGGCGGATAGGTGCCATAGATCGCACGATTGAGCAGTGGTTTGTTAACGTCCGTATTCAGCACATCCCAGTCATCGCTGCGTATACCATCGACAAAAAGATTGGGGTCATAAGTGGGCATCGATACCAGCGCTAGAATTTCACCGTTCTCGGGATCAATCGCCACCAACGCGCCGCGTCGCTTGCCGAACGCCTGTTCAGCCACCTGCTGCAAGCGCGCATCGATCGTCAGATTGAGGTTATTACCGGAGACGGGCGGCGTACGCGATAGAACACGGATACCGCGCCCACCGGCATCGACTTCGACGCTCTCGAAGCCACTGACACCATGCATCTCGAATTCATAGCGCTGCTCAAGGCCTGTCTTGCCAATGTGATCAGTCCCGCGGTAGTTGGCGGCCTGGCCTTCTTCATCGATGCGTTCCAGGTCTTTGGTGTTGATACGACCCATGTAACCGAGCGCATGAGAGCCTGTTTCACCGAGCGGATAACTGCGAAATAGTCGCGCCCGCACCTCCACACCCGGAAATTTATAACGCTGTGCGGCAAAGCGGGCGACTTCTTCCTCGCTCAGGCGCGAACGGAGCGGGATCGACTCGAAGGTTTTTGCTTCGCGCAGCAGCTGCTTGAAACGGCGCCTATCCTTACCCTCAATGGTGACAACCTTCGACAGGCCTTCGATCGTCTCATCAATATTACCCGCCAGACCCGGCACCACCTCCAGCGTGTAGGCCGATGTATTCGTCGCCATCAAGACGCCGTTACGGTCAAAAATCAACCCACGGTTGGGTACCACCGGCACCAACGTTAACCGGTTGTCTTCGGCCCGTGTCTGGTAATAACCATGCTCAACGACCCCCAGCCAGAAAAATCTCAGAATCAGAATGAAGAACGCGATCAGCATCAGCACCGATGCGGTACTCAAGCGTCCCTGGAAACGCTTGGCGGCGTCCTGATCGTCGAAGAGTGACATACGCTAGATGGGACGCTCGTAGTCCCGATCCTTCGTCAGAAACTGCGGCAACATCAACACATAAGTTGCAGGCAGCCAGAGCAAACCGGTAATCAGCGGGCGCAGCATGTAGAGATAGCCGGGAAACTCATCTCCGGCAAACCATCGAACCAATACTTCGAGTAATGCACCACAGAACAAAATCGGCAGCACATGCAGCATCTGCTGTTTCAGCGGCAACCAAAGTATGCGCGCCGACAAAACACGGCCAGCATACGAGATCAGAACATAGGTCAGTGCGTGCTGCCCCATCAGGCTACCGTCCACCACATCCATTAGCAGTCCAAGGACAAATGCCGAACCGGTACCCACCACCAAGGGAGCGCGTATCGACCAGAACAGCACGACCAGCATCACCCATTCGGGATAAAACGCCCAGAACGATGTCGGCAACAGATTCAGCAGAAATGCCAGCACCAGCGTCAGCCGGATAAAGCCGGGACGCGCCGGGCGCAATAGACGAGAAGACTGGAAATCGATCTGCATTACTGTGCTTTCCGTTTCTTCTTGCTGAAAGTCGTTGCCTGCTGCTCTGTTTTGCGATCAAGCGTTTCTGGACGGTCTGTCGGCAAAGTGACCGGGTCCAGCAATAGCACCTCCCCGTAACGCCCCATACCGGCGGCGGGTGTCAGGATAAAGCGCGAGAAAATCCCATTGGCATCGCTTTCCAGGCTTTCGACTTTACCAACACGGAGACCCCGTGGATAAATGCCATCAATGCCGGACGTGACGATCCAGTCACCCACCTGGACGTCGGCATTCGATGACATATAGCGCATTTCCAGTCGGCCATCACCAGTGCCAAAGACGACAGTGCGCAGACCGTTACGCACAACCTGTGCGGGAATCGACTGATTGCGGTCGGTCAGGAGCGTCACCTCGGCAAAATCTGGCGCCACACGCGTCACCTGCCCCACCACGCCCAGATCGTCGACAACGGGTTGCCCTTCGATCACGCCCTGGTCGGTACCGCGATCCAGAATAACACGCCGGTTGAAGGGATCGCGCGCACTATAAAGAATGCTTGCAGGCTGTACGCGTGCCCCCAGTTGACGACGCGTTTCCAGCAACTTGCGCAGGAACTGGTTCTCGGCTTCCAGGACCTCCAGACGCTGTGTTTTTTCGGCATCCATCAATCGCGCCTGGCGCAGCGCGGCATTATCGCGTCGCGCCTGATCCAGAGTCACGGCATATTCATCCACGGTGGTCAGGGCAATCACCGGCCACTGCACGACTTTCTTGAGCGGCGAGACGACCTCCGTCACCGCACCGCGCAATGGCTCGAGATAGCGGAAACGATCATCCAGAACCAGCAGTGAAATCGATGCGCAAACGTAGAGAATCAACAGGGCCAGCGGTGCTGGCCCTTGCTTGAATAACGGTGGCGGTTGCTGCTCGAATCCGGGCATGGACGGCGCCCCGTCCGATTACTCGGAAGCGAAAATGTTGCCGAGCTTATCCATCTTTTCAAGCGCGATACCGCAACCACGGACCACACAGGTCAGCGGATCTTCGGCCACCATCACTGGCAAACCGGTCTCTTCGCGCAACAGACGGTCTAGGTCGCGCAGCAGTGCGCCCCCACCTGTCAGCACCAGGCCGCGATCGGCAATGTCGGCGCCCAGTTCCGGCGGCGTCTGTTCGAGCGCCTGCTTCACTGCGGTGACGATCTGGTTGGTCGGTTCGGACAAGGCTTCCAGAATTTCGTTCGACGTCACGGTAAAGGTGCGCGGTATACCCTCGGCCAGGTTGCGTCCTTTGACTTCCATTTCCAGAACTTCCACGCCGGGAAATGCCGTACCGATTTGCTTCTTGATGTTTTCAGCGGTGGTATCGCCAATCAGCATGCCGTAGTTACGACGGATGTAATTGATGATGGCTTCGTCAAACTTATCGCCACCGACGCGAACCGACGTCGAATAGACCAGACCACCCAGAGAAATAACGCCGACTTCGGTAGTACCGCCACCGATATCGACCACCATCGAACCGGTTGCCTCACTCACCGGCAGATCGGCGCCAATCGCTGCCGCCATCGGTTCTTCAATCAGGTAGACCTGCGACGCACCAGCGCCCAGTGCCGATTCACGGATGGCGCGACGTTCGACCTGGGTCGAACCGCATGGCACGCAGATAATAATACGCGGCGCGGGGGCAAACATGCGCACATCGTGCACGCGCTTGATGAATTGCTTGAGCATCTGCTCAGTCACGGTGAAGTCGGCGATCACGCCATCCTTCATCGGGCGAATCGCATTGATGCTACCCGGCGTACGGCCCAGCATCATCTTGGCCTCTTTACCAACGGCTTCGATGCTCTTGCGGGCGTTCGGGCCACCGTCTGTGCGGATTGCAACAACCGATGGTTCATCCAGCACGATGCCCTTGCCGCGTGCATAGATCAGCGTATTGGCCGTACCCAGGTCAATCGCCAGGTCATTGGAAAACATTCCGCGAAACAGTCCGAACATGAAAAACTCCAGATTTCAAATAAGTGTGCAGGGCGCGCCGAGATCGAAATTCGCGCTGCGCTGCAACGAGGGTGTTGCGCCATGGGCCAAGCCCTCGGCTAAACCGCGTATAATACCGCAAATTCAAGGGGATATTCGAGGGCGCCCAGCCATTTCGCACCAGACACCCGGAGCAGAACTCCTATCTGGAACGAAAGCCGTCATTTAACGGCGCTTTCGCCGATATTCCTGTGTTTTAGCTGTCCATTCAACACCAATCGTGCAATATTGCAACCGCATATCATGGCTTTTACCCCTGAAGACGTACAACGACTGGCCAAACTGGCCCGGATCGAACTCGGTCCGGAACAGGTCAACGCCACGCTCGGCCACCTCGACAACATCTTCGGCATGATCGCCGAACTGCGCCAGGTCGATACCAACGGCATCGCCCCCATGGCGCACGCCTGCGATGTGGGTCAACGCCTGCGTGAAGACAAGGTTACCGACGGTAGCATCGAACAGCGTGATCGTTGCCTGGCGCTGGCCCCCGAATCGGAAGCCGGCCTCTACCTCGTGCCGAAGGTGATCGAATGATTCACGCCAGCCTTAAAGAAGTCGTCAGCGCACTCGACGCCAAAAAGGTTTCCAGCCTGGAGCTGACCGACCTGTTCCTCGGTCGTATCGCCCAACACAACCCCACGATCAATGCCTTCGTCACCCTCGACGAAGAGAAGTCGCGCGCGGCCGCCAAAGCTGCCGATGCCGCCCGCGCTGCAGGCAATGCCGGCCCGCTCACCGGCGTACCGATCGCGCACAAAGACATCTTCTGCCAGGACGGCTGGCGCACCACCTGCGGTTCGCGCATGCTGGAGAACTTCGTTGCGCCATACAACGCGACCGTGGTCGAACGCTGCAACCAGGCCGGGCTTGTCTCGTTAGGGAAGCTCAATATGGATGAGTTCGCCATGGGCTCGTCGAACGAAACCTCGTACTACGGCCCCGTGCGTAACCCGTGGGATACCGAGCGCGTACCTGGCGGTTCGTCGGGTGGCTCGGCGGCGGCCGTTGCTGCACGTTTGGCGCCCGCAGTCACCGGCACCGATACCGGTGGTTCAATTCGCCAACCGGCTGCGCTGTGTGGCCTCACCGGCCTCAAGCCCTCGTACGGCACCGTCTCGCGCTGGGGCATGATCGCCTTTGCGTCGTCGCTCGATCAGGCCGGTCCGATGGCGCATTCCGCTGAAGACTGCGCCCTGTTGCTCAACGCCTTTGCCGGTTTTGATGCGAAGGATTCCACCAGCCTCGAACGTGACAACGAAGACTACACACGTTCGCTAGCCCAACCGCTCAAGGGGCTGCGCATTGGTCTACCCAAAGAATTCTTCAACGCTGATGGCGACGCTGCCACCATGGCGGCCATTGATGCCGCGCTCGCTGAATACCGCAAGCTTGGCGCCGAAACCGTTGAAGTCTCGCTGCCGTCTATCGGCCAATCGGTCTCTGCGTATTACGTCATCGCCCCGGCCGAGGCCAGCTCGAACCTCTCGCGTTTCGACGGCGTCCGTTACGGCTATCGCGCGCCCGAATACAGTGACCTCAACGACATGTACGCCAAGTCGCGCGCGCAAGGTTTCGGTGAAGAAGTGAAGCGCCGCATCCTCATCGGCACTTACGTGCTGTCGCATGGGTACTACGACGCTTATTACTTGCAGGCGCAACGCATTCGCCGCCTGATCGCCAACGATTTTGATCAAGCCTTCAAGCAGTGCGACGTCATCGCCAGCCCGACCACCCCGGGTACCGCGTTCAAGTTCGGCGAGAAGTCGGGTGACCCTGTGCAGATGTACCTGTCGGACATCTACACTATCGGCGTCAATCTGGCCGGCATCCCGGCGCTGTCACACCCGTGTGGTGAAATCAACGGTCTGCCCGTTGGCATGCAGCTGATCGGCCCATACTTCAGCGAGCATCGCCTGCTCAACGCCACCCACCAGTATCAGCAAGCCACCGATTGGCATCGCCGCACGCCGGCTGCTTTCGCGTAAAGAGAGAAAGACATGACCTGGGAAGTCGTCATCGGCATGGAGACCCATGCCCAGCTCGCCACCAACTCCAAAATCTTTTCGGGCGCATCTATCGCCTTCGGCGCAGAACCGAACGCGCAGACCAGCCTCGTTGATCTGGCCATGCCGGGCGTGCTGCCGGTGCTCAACCGTGAAGCCGTCTCGTGTGCCATCCGCTTCGGTCTCGCCGTCGGCGCCCGCATCGACCAACGTTCCATCTTCGCGCGCAAGAACTACTTCTATCCCGATCTGCCCAAGGGCTACCAGATCAGCCAGTTCGAGAACCCCGTCGTTGACGGCGGCACCATCACGCTGCAACTTGGCCAGGGCGACAGCGCCACCACCAAAGTGATTCAACTGACCCGCGCCCACATGGAAGAAGACGCCGGCAAATCGCTGCATGAAGACTTCCACGGCCGCACCGGTGTGGACCTTAATCGCGCCGGTACGCCACTGCTCGAAATCGTTTCCGAGCCCGACATGCGCTCGTCCGCCGAAGCTGTCGCCTACGCCCGCGCGCTACACAACCTTGTACGCTGGATCGGTATTTGCGACGGGAACATGCAGGAAGGCTCCTTCCGTTGTGACGCTAATGTGTCTGTCCGTAAACCCGGCGAGCCTTTCGGCACACGCCGTGAAATCAAAAACCTCAACTCCTTTCGCTTCCTGCAACAAGCTATCGATTACGAAGTGCAGTGGCAGATCAACGAGCTGGAAGAAGGCCGCGCCATTCAACAAGCCACCGTTCTTTTCGATCCGGATACTGGCGAGACGCGGGCCATGCGCACCAAAGAAGACGCAATGGACTATCGCTACTTCCCCGATCCCGATCTGCTGCCCGTCATCATCAGCGACGACTGGATCGAGCGCGTGCGCGGCGAGATGCCCGAACTCCCAGAAGCCATGCGCACCCGTTTCGAAGCGCTCGGCCTCTCGACTTATGATGCCGCAGCTGTCACCGCCTCGCTAGAAATTGCCCGTTATTTCGAAGGCGCCCTCAAAGTGGCCGGCAACGCGCAAGCCAAACAAGCCGCCAACTGGATCATGGGTGATCTATCGGCACGCCTCAACCGCGAAGATCTTGGCATCGACGCCGCACCAGTCTCACCGGAGCAACTGGGTGGCCTCATTGCCCGCATCGCCGACCAGACCATCTCCAACGCGATCGGCAAGAAGGTATTCGATGCGCTATGGCAGGGTCAGGGCAAGAGCGCCGACGAGATCATCGAAGCGCAGGGTCTGAAACAGATCACCGACACCGGCGCGATTGAAGCACTCGTGGATGAAGTCATCGCTGCCAACCCGGGCAACGTGGCCGAGTTCAAGGCCGGCAAAGAGAAGGCGCTCAACGCACTGGTTGGCCAGATCATGAAGGCCGCCAAAGGCAAAGCCAATCCACAGCAGGTGAATGATTTGTTGAAGAAGAAACTTAGCTAATACGCCAAGCACCAAAACAAAACGCCGTTCACATGAACGGCGTTTTATTTGATGCTCGAGCAAGACAGTTAAACCCCGTACTGCTCACGATACGCGGCCACGGCCGGGCGGTGGCTGGCGAGATCGGCATTATCCTTGAGGAAATCGAGCAGGTCGGCCAGGTTGGCGATAGCGATGACCGGAATACCGTACGAGGCTGAAACCTCCTGCACCGCCGACAGTTCGCCCGTGCCACGCTCCATACGATCCAGCGCGATGATTACACCGGCCGGGGTGGCGCCCTGGTGCCGAATGAGGTCGACCGATTCACGCACCGAGGTGCCGGCCGAGATGACATCATCAACGATCAAGACACGACCCTTGAGTGGTGCGCCGACGATGGTGCCGCCTTCACCATGGTCTTTGGCTTCTTTGCGGTTGAAGGCATAGGGAAAGTTATGGCCCTGTTGCGCCAACACGACCGAGATGGCGGCGACCAGCGGAATGCCTTTATAGGCTGGGCCAAAGAGCATGTCGAACTGCAAGCCCGATTCCAGCAACCGCCCTGCGTAAAAATCTGCCAGTTTGGCTAAGGCCGCACCATCCTGAAACAGGCCGGAGTTGAAGAAGTAAGGCGAGAGGCGGCCTGCTTTGGTTTTGTACTCGCCGAAGCGTAGAACGTTCTGATCAAGGGCAAAGCGGATGAAATCGTGACTTAGAGACGACATGAAAATCTTTCATGAGTAGGCAATGGAAACTGAACCATTATCTCAAGACATCGCCGTTACACGAAACTGCCTGCCACCATGGCAGGCACCACGCACGGTCAGATCATCCTGTCGACCAGTTCAATCCAGTGACGCACCGGCACTTCGGTACCTGATTGCAAGTGATTAATACAACCCACATTGCCGGATACGATTTCCTGCGGCTCGGTCTTCATGATATTGGTGAGCTTGCGGTCGCGTAATTCCTGCGAGAGTTCCGGCTGCAGGATCGCATACGTGCCGGCAGAACCACAACAGAGGTGGCTGTCCTGGCATAACCGTACCGTCACACCAAGCTTAGCGAGCAGGGTTTCGACATGGCCTCGAATCTTCTGTCCATGCTGCATGGTGCATGGTGGATGATAGGTCACGCGCTCGGGAAGTGCGCCTGCACGCTTTTGACTGGCAAGCGCTTCAATTTCGGTGGTGAAGGATGGCAGAATTTCGCTGATATCCTTGGCCATGGACGAAATCCGCTTCGCTTTATCCGCGTAGGACGGATCGTTGGCAAGGATTTCAGCGTAGTCTTTGATCATGACGCCACAACCGGAAGCGTTAATCACAATAGTGTCGATGCCCTTCTCGACATACGGCCACCAGGCATCAATGTTGCGCTTCATCTGCGCTTCGGCACCATGATGGTCGTTGAGATGCTGACGAATCGCGCCACAGCATTCAGCAGAGCGGGCGATGACCAGCTCAATACCAAGCCTGTCGAAGACACGCGCAGTAGCGGCGTCGACATTGGGCATCATCGCCGGTTGTACACAGCCTTCGTGCAGCAGCATCTGCCGACTTGAGGTGCGCAACGGCCACTGGCCGGCCGGCTGCGGTGGCTGCACTTTTTTCTTCAGGGTTGGCGGCAACACCGGGCGCACAAAGCGGGCAATACCGAACAGCAAACCAAAGACCTTCCGACGGCTCAGCATCTCGCGCAGCGCCCATCGTGTCATCCGCTGCGACAAGGGGCGGTTAACACGCTCATCCACCAGCCGACGACCAATATCCACGAGACGGCCGTAACGTACGCCGGACGGGCATGTCGATTCGCAGTTTCGGCAGGTAAGGCAACGATCCAGATGGCTCTGGGTCTTGGCAGTGACCGGTGCGCCCTCGACCATCTCTTTCATCAGGTAGATACGGCCACGTGGCCCATCGAGCTCATCGCCCAGCACCTGGTACGTCGGGCAGGTGGCTGTGCAGAAACCGCAGTGCACGCACTTATTGACAATGGCTTTGAAGGCGCCGATATCGGCGTCATTCTGGAATTCGGAAACGATCTTGATCTGCATCGTGTCGACCTCAGAGACCTTGATACAGACGGCCCGGGTTGAAAACGCCGTGCGGATCGAATGTTTGTTTGAGACGACGGTGAATCGCCATCAGTGCTGCCGACGGCTGCGCAAAGGTTTCAACACCACTATGTTGATTATTGAAGCGAACGGCATGACCACCCATTTGGCGTGCAGCATCGCGAATGGCGTCTCCACTGGCAGCGCTCCAAAGCCACCGCTGGCTGCCGCCCCACTCGATGAGCTGGCCGTCCGCATCCGGTATTTGAGACGCCGTTACGACGGGTGCAATTGCCGGTAGGGACAAACGCCAGAGCGTCTGGCCGCCGTTCATTCTTTCGGCATCACGGAAGAAATGGCGGGTCTGATCGCGTAGTTCGTTCCACAGCGCATCGGCGCTCGACACATCAAGCAGCGCGCCTCCCATCTGTTCAACCGCCGAGTCGACGGCAGCACGAGCGCCGCTCAGGCGAATATGCAGAATCCCCTTTTCCCAAACACTGGCTGACAGCGGCAGTGGTTTGCCCGACCATTCATTGACGCGACGGATCGCTTCGGCTTCTGATAATTCGAAACGCAAGGTTGCTGTCGCCACCGGCACCGGCAATACCTTGAGCGAGACCTGGGAAATCAGCCCGAGAATTCCCATGGAGCCCGTCATCAGACGCGACACGTCGTAACCGGCCACGTTCTTCATAACCTGGCCACCAAACTTGAGGACATCGCCTTTGCCATCGATCACGTGCATGCCCAGCACGAAGTCACGTACGCCACCGACAAAAGGGCGACCCGGGCCAGACAGCGCCGTGGCGATGGCACCACCCAGGGTCGACTCCGGCGCATAACGCGGCGGTTCAAAAGGGAGCATCTGACCGCGCTCGGCCAACGCTGATTCGATGTCTGCCAGTGTTGAACCGCACCGGGCGGTCAACACCAACTCGGCCGGGTCATAATCGACGATGCCGCTGTGCCCGGCCGTTGCTAGTGAACGTTGAGCAACCACCGGATTGCCATACCAGCGCTTGCTGCCGGCCCCTTCGATGTTGAGTGGCGCCTTCGCCGCAGCAGCATCGCGAATCTGTGCGACGAAGTCATTCGTTAAATCAGTCATGATGTCACTTTTCAGACTTAGAAGCGCGGCAGATCCGCATGCGGTATCCGACCACGATGCACGTGCATGCGACCATACTCGGCACAGCGGTGTAGTGTCGGGATGACCTTGTCCGGGTTCAGCAATTTGGCCGGGTCGAACGCGGCTTTGACACCGAAGAAGGCATCGCGCTCTTTTTCATCGAACTGCACGCACATGGTGTTGATTTTTTCGATACCCACACCGTGCTCACCGGTCACCGTGCCACCCAACGCCACACAGGCCTCGAGAATTTCATTGCCGAAATCTTCGGCGCGATGCCACTGATCTTCATCCGAACCATCAAATAGGATCAACGGATGCATGTTCCCGTCACCGGCGTGGAACACATTCATACAACGCAAGCCGTAACGGCCTTCCATCTCGGCAATCTGATTGAGTAGGGTGGCGATATGCTTCTTGGGAATCGTGCCGTCCATGCAGTAATAATCCGGCGAAATGCGGCCGGCAGCTGGGAAGGCGTTTTTACGACCGCTCCAGAAGCGCATACGTTCGGCTTCGCTCTCGGAGACCTGAATACGTGTCGCACCGGACTGACGCAATACCGCACTCATGCGTTCAATTTCTTCTTCGACTTCTTCGGCTGTGCCGTCGGATTCGCAGAGCAGAATGGCTTCAGCATTCAGGTCATAACCCGCATGCACGAATTCCTCGACGGCACGCGTTGCCGGTTTATCCATCATTTCCAGACCGGCAGGAATCAGGCCGGCCGCGATGACATCGGCTACGGCATTGCCGGCCTTGGTCATATCGTCAAAGCTGGCCATGATGACGCGCGCCGCAGGCGGCTTCGGAATCAGGCGAACAGTGACTTCGGTTACGACGGCCAACATGCCTTCGCTACCGATCATGATACCCAGCAGATCAAGCCCGGGTGCATCCAACGCCTCTGTACCGAATTCGACGATTTCGCCATCCATCAGCACGGCGCGGACTTTGATCACGTTATTCACGGTGAGCCCGTATTTAAGGCAATGGACGCCACCGGAGTTTTCTGCCACGTTGCCACCGATCGAGCAGGCAATCTGGCTGGACGGATCCGGCGCGTAATACAAATTGTAAGGGGCCGCCGCATCGGAAATCGCCAGATTGCGAACGCCAGGCTGCAGGACCGCGCGGCGGCTCAGCGGATCGATTTCCAGAATCTCGTTAAGTTTTGCGGTTGAAAGCACGATGCCTTCGGCCATGGGCATTGCGCCGCCCGATAGCCCGGTGCCTGCGCCACGCGGTACAACCGGTACACCGAATTGATTACATGCTTTGAGAATTGCCTGAACCTGAGCTTCGTTCTCTGGCAATGCCACCGCTATGGGCAATGTGCGATAGGCTGCGAGACCATCACATTCGTAGGGGGCGGTGTCTTCCTTATGCCAGAGCAGATTTGCCGCTGGCAGAACCTTTAAAAGCGATTCAATGAGCGCAGAGGATTTAGGCGGCTGATTCATAAAAAAATTATAGGTCTCATCCTGCCTCATGAGCTGAATTTTTTTGCACCACCTGTTGAGTAATATTCAAATAAGTGCTGCATCACAGCACATCCATGTGGCACCACCCGCATAATCAACCGGTATTTCTCAGCGCTGCCGAGATGCCATTAATACTGAGGTGGATGCCGCGCTGCACCTTTTCACCGGCTTGTCCCAGACGGTAGCGACGAATCAGTTCAAGCTGCAGATGGTGCAGCGGATCGATATACGGGAAACGGTGCCGAATCGAACGCGCCAAACCGGGGTTGTTGGCCAGCCGGTGTTTCTCACCCGTAATCTGATTCAGCGCTTCTGCCGTGCGCTGCCATTCGTTTTCGATCGCACCGAAGATCCGTCGTCGCAAACGTTTGTCATCAACCAGCTCGGCATAGCGCGAGCCCAATGCCAAATCGCTCTTGGCCAGCACCATGTCGAGATTAGAGAGCAGTGTGCGGAAGAATGGCCATTCCCGGTACATTCGTTGTAACAGAGCGAGACGCAGCTTGCGGCCCTTGGCCGGGCCGCTCTTCAGATAGGCGGCAACGGCTGAGCCAAAGCCAAACCAGCCCGGCAAGGTTAAACGGCACTGCCCCCAACTAAAGCTCCAGGGAATTGCCCGTAAATCTTCAATGTGCTGTAGGGCCTTGCGCGAGGCCGGTCGGGAGCCGATATTGAGCTGCGCCAATTCTTTCAGCGGCGTTGCGGCAAAGAAATAATCGACGAAACCCGGTGTTTCGTACACCAGCGCCCGATAGGCCCGGGTGCTTTCTTCTGACAGCACATCGGCCACTTCGAGGAAGCCCCGCGGCGCCGGTTTGGTCGGCTTGAGCAGGGTTGCTTCCAGTGTTGCAGCGACCAGGGTCTCCAGATTGCGCCGTCCGATTTCCGGATTCGCATATTTGGAGGCAATCACTTCACCCTGCTCAGTCAGACGGATCTGGCCGCGTACCGTGCCGGGTGGCTGCGCAAGAATGGCTTCATAACTCGGCCCACCGCCACGCCCGACCGTGCCGCCGCGACCATGGAACATGCGCAGCTGAATATCATGACTGTTTGCCAGATGTTCAAACAGATCGACCAGCGCGATCTCGGCACGATACAACTCCCAGTTACTTGTAAAGATGCCGCCATCCTTATTGCTATCGCTGTAACCCAGCATGATGTCCTGTTCGCCACCAGAGCGGCGCATCATCCCGGCCACACCATCCAGCGCGTAGAACTGGCGCATGATCGGCGCCGCGTTACGCAAATCAGCAATCGTCTCGAAGAGCGGCACCACAATCAGATCGGCGGTGGCGGCCTGCGTCAGCGTACCTCGCATTAATCCAACCTCCTTGAACAGCACCAGGACTTCCAGAAGATCGCTCACCGTTTCCGTGTGGCTGATGATGTAGTGTCGAATCGCCATCCGGCCATAACGCTCAATGACATAGCGCGCCATTTCGAAAATCGCCAACTCGTCGCGTGTGTGTGCCGAGTATTCGGCTGTCGGTACCCGCAACGGCCGGACATCATTGAGAACTTCCATCAGTAGGTTTTGACGACCGGTTTCTTCCAGATCGTCATAGGTCGCGCAAATTCCGGCGCTGGCCAACAACTCCGCGACGACGGCTTCATGCTTATCCGAGCTCTGGCGCAAATCGACGGTAGCCAGATGAAAACCGAATACATCAACGGCGCGGATCAGCGGATGCAGTCGCTGCATAGCCATGACTTCGGCCCCCTGCGTTTGCAGGCAATGCTCGATGGCTTGCAGGTCAGCCTTGAGCGCTCCGGCAGCACCGTATGCCGGCGATGTGATGTTGGCGCCGCCCTCAACTTGTCGCAAAGTATTCTGCAAACGTGCATGAATATGACTCATGGCAAGCCGATACAGTTCATCGCGTCGGTGTTCGCTTTTGTCTTGAACCATTTCCGCTAGCGCCCGCACTTCGGGCGTAAAGTCCGTCAGCATCGAAGACTGTGACAGCTCCCGCCCCAATTCGCGCACTTCCCGAAGATAGTGTCGTATGGCGACTTCGCACTGGCGTCGCGTTGCATAATCCAGCGTTGTTGCCGTCACATTGGGATTGCCGTCGCGGTCGCCTCCGATCCATTGTCCCATCCGGAAAAAACTGGGCACCGGCTTCCCCGGCAGATCGGCCTCCAGCGCAGCATACATTCGCGGGATTTCATCGAGGAAGGTGGTCTCGTAATAGCTCAGCGCATTTTCAATCTCGTCGATGACCGTCAGCTTGGTGAACCGCAACAAACGCGTTTGCCAGAGCTGTGTCACGCGAGCACGAATCTGCTGCTCATTGGTGGCGAGGCGGTGTTCCAGCAACCTATTGTGGCTTTTCGCCGTGCCGGCTGCGTCACGGATCGCATCACGATCGGTCAGCAACTGGGCAATATCTCTTTCCGCGTCGAGAATACTCTTGCGTTGAACTTCAGTCGGATGCGCGGTCAATACTGGCGACACATAGGCCTGCGCCAACGTCTGAGCAATCACTCGTGGCGTCATGCCACCCGCCTGCAAGCGCTGCATGGCTGCATCGATGCTGCCGGGCTGCATTCTCCCCGCCCGCTCATAAACAGCCCGACGGCGGATGTAATGACGATCTTCGGCCAGGTTAGCCAAGTGGCTGA
>VEQK01000012.1 GCA_018883265.1 Rhodocyclaceae bacterium
CGGTCTGTTGACCATAAACCAACAGACCAACCCCTTTGCTTGGCGGCAATAGCCTCTCGGACCCACCCCTTCCCATCCCGAACAGGACCGTGAAACGAGAACGCGCCAATGATAGTGAGCACCTCGCTTGCGAAAGTAGGTCACCGCCAGGCTCCCCATTCCAAAACCCCCCTCCTAGAAATAGGTCGGGGGTTTTATACTTTGCTGCGTCCCAATCCTGATCTGTACGCCGGGCTGTGTTCTATGCGTCGGATTCGGTCATTGAATTTACCTGTCCGCCCTACGATTCACTAGCATTGGCTGGTAGAATTTGGCGTGGCGGGTCTCCTCGCATTGTTAGGTCGTGAATCGGGTCAGGTCCGGAAGGAAGCAGCCACAGCGACTGAGGCAAGTGCCGGGGGTTGGGCTCGCCACCCTTATTTCCCGGCATCCAAACAATGAGCTACCAGGTCCTCGCACGCAAGTGGCGTCCGAAAACATTTGATTCCCTGGTGGGCCAGGATGCCGTAGTCCGTGCGCTGACGCACGCGCTGGATGCCAATCGGCTCCACCATGCGTATCTATTGACCGGCACACGTGGCGTGGGCAAGACGACGATCGCGCGAATTCTTGCCAAGGCCTTGAACTGCGAACAGGGTGTTTCATCATCACCCTGCGGCGTCTGTTCTGCCTGTCAACAGATTGATGCCGGCCGTTTCGTTGACTATATCGAGATGGATGCGGCGTCCAACCGCGGCGTTGATGAGATGGTCCAGCTGTTGGAACAGGCTGCTTTTATGCCTAGTGTTGGCCGTTACAAAGTCTATATGATCGACGAAGTCCATCAGCTGACTGCGCATGCCTTCAATGCAATGCTAAAGACGCTTGAGGAACCGCCGGCTCACGTCAAATTCATCCTTGCGACTACCGACCCGCAAAAAATTCTGGTAACCGTGTTGTCACGTTGTCTGCAATTCAATTTGCGCCAGGTGTCGCCGATGCAATTGACATCACATCTGTCTACGGTGCTGGCCGGTGAGGGTATCCAGACAGATGCCAAGGCACTCGAGCTGATTGCCAGAGCCGCCGGGGGTAGTGTGCGGGATGCATTGTCGCTGTTGGATCAGGCGATTGCTCACGGCGCAGGTGTTGTTCAGGCCGATCAGGTTAGCCAGATGCTGGGCACCTCCAATCTGTCGCGAATGTTATCGATGCTGGATGCGTTGATTGCAGGCGATGTCAGCAGTATTCGTGAGCAAACGCATCAGATGGCGAGCGCCGCACTGTCTTTCGAATCGGCACTGGACGATCTTGCCCGCTTGGCAGTTGCGTTGCAGCTGATGCAGTTCGATGTGGCAGAGGGAGCCCAGGAGTTTTCTTCGCTTGCCGAAGACGATGCGGCCCAATTAAGTCGCCTTGCTTGCCAATGTTCGCGCCCGTATGCACAATTGATCTACCAGGTGGTAACCCGGGCACGTGCCGATTTACGCCTGGCGCCGGACCCCGCGCATGGCTTCCTGATGGCGATGCTGCGTTTATTGACCGTGCATCCCGGACACGGCGCTGTCGCACAGCCGATGCCTGTGGTCGCCAGCAGTGTGGCTACTTCGGTCACATCGGCACAAAGTGCAGCTCAAAAGACATCCGCCAAGATGGATGAACCTGCCATGTCCCACAAGATACCATCGGCGCACTCAGCGCCGGCAGCGCAAACCGCGACATCCACGTTTGAGCCTACAGATTGGCCGCAACTGGTTGATGAATTAGGTTTGAAAGGCATGGCGCGCGAACTGGCGCAACATAGTGCTTGCCGGTCGTTGGCCGATGGTGAGGTTGTGCTTAATTTGCCGGCCACGCACCGCCAGTTGCTCATGCCGGCGTCGGAGCAACGTCTTGCTCAGGCGCTCACCGATAAATTCGGGGTTCAGACACGGGTGCGGTTTGATGTGGTTGAACAGGTAGGCGTGACGGCCGCCGTACTGAAGAAGGAGGCGGCGGAAGAGCGCATGAATAACGCGGTCGCTGCCATCGAGAGCGACCCGGTCGTGCAGGAGTTAATTGATGTTTTTGATGCGAAACTGATTGATGGATCGATTCGCCCACTGGTGGGCTGACCGATCCGATTGGTGTAAACAGGGAGGGTGACAATGCGTGGTATGGGAGCAATGGGTGGTCTGGGCAATCTGATGAAGCAGGCTCAGCAAATGCAGGAGCGAATGAAGAAGGCCCAGGAAGAACTGGCCGACGTCGAAGTCGAAGGCCAAGCGGGTTCGGGAGTGGTCAAGGTTGTCATGACCTGTTCGCATGCCGTGCGCCGTATCACCATTGATCCGGCTGCCATGGATGACCGGGAAATGCTCGAAGATTTGATCTCGGCCGCGGTTAACGATGCCGTGCGCCGTGTCGAAGAAACGTCTCAAAGCAAGATGTCGGGGTTCACGGCCGGGCTCAATTTGCCGCCGGGCTTCAAGCTACCATTCTGATATTCCCGTGTCAGCAACGCTTGAAAGTCTGATTGAAGCCTTGCGCTGTCTGCCTGGCGTCGGACCCAAGTCGGCCCAGCGGATGGCTTATCATCTGTTGCAACATGACCGCGAGGGCGCGACGCGACTGGCCTTTTCGCTGGATTCGGCGATCAAAAGAATCCAGCACTGCGAACGGTGCAATACCTATACCGAGACAACGGTTTGCGAGCGCTGCCAGTCGGATCGTCGGGATGACTCGGTGCTCTGCGTGGTCGAAACGCCAGTCGACCTCAATATGATTGAGCAAACACAGGCCTATAATGGCCTGTATTTTGTGCTTATGGGGCGGATTTCGCCGCTGGACGGCTTGGGCCCGCGAAATCTGCGGCTTGATCAGCTGGTGGCCCGGGCTGCCGATGGCGTGGTCCGGGAGGTCATTTTGGCGACCAATTTCACGAATGAGGGCGAAGCAACGGCCCATTTTGTCAGTGAAATGCTGAAAAAACAGGGTTTAAGGGTTTCCCGGATCGCCCGCGGGGTTCCCGTGGGGGGGGAGCTGGAGTTTGTGGATAGCGGAACACTGGCTCAGGCGCTTCGGGAACGCCGACGGGTAGAATCCTGAATTGTCTTTGCGTATAATCTTAAAAATTAATTAAGTCTGAACACTCTGGGGACAAATCCATGAGCATTGAGCAGAAAGTAGATCCTAGCCGCCGCCGGTTGTTGGTAACAACCGCAGCGATTGGGGGTGTGGGAGCGGTATCCGTTCTGGTGCCATTTGTCAGCAGCATGCTGCCCTCTGCACGTGCTCGCGCGGCGGGTGCACCAGTTGAAGCTGACATCAGCAAGCTGGAGCCGGGACAGATGATGGTTGTGGAATGGCGCGGTAAGCCAGTCTGGATCCTCAATCGTAACCCCGAGATGATGGGGACGCTGCCAAAGCTGAACGATGCTGTGGCGGATCCCAATTCGGAAAAACCGATGCAGCCGGAGTACTGCAAGAACGAACACCGCTCGATCAAAGATAATATCTGGGTCGCGATTGGTATCTGCACGCACCTGGGTTGTTCGCCGTCCTCCAAATTTGCCGAAGGCTCATCGCAAGGCATGCCGGGTGACTGGCTGGGCGGCTTCCTCTGCCCCTGCCATGGTTCGACCTTCGACCTGGCTGGCCGTGTCTTCAAAGACAAGCCGGCGCCGACCAACCTCGAAATCCCGCCGCACGCCTATCTGAGCGATACCCGCCTGATTATCGGCGAAAGCAAAGGAGCCTGACGATGGCCAGCAACAAGCATTTCGAAAAGTACAAGTCCGACGGTAGCGTCGGCGGCAATGTCCTTGAATGGATTGATGCGCGTTTTCCGCTGACGTCGACCATCAAGGGTCATCTGACCGAGTACTATGCACCGAAGAACTTTAACTTCTGGTATTTCTTTGGATCGCTGGCGCTATTGGTGCTGGTTATTCAGATTCTGACCGGCATTTTCTTGGTCATGAACTACAAACCGGATGCCAACCTGAACGAAAGCGGTATTCCGATCGCCTTTGCCAGTGTGGAATACATCATGCGTGATGTGCCGGGGGGCTGGTTGATCCGTTACCTGCACTCGACCGGTGCGTCGGCGTTCTTCGTGGTCGTCTATCTGCACATGTTCCGTGGTCTGCTTTACGGTTCGTACCGTAAACCGCGTGAACTGCTCTGGGTATTCGGTACGTTGATCTTTCTGTGCCTGATGGCCGAAGCCTTTATGGGCTATCTGTTGCCGTGGGGTCAGATGTCGTTCTGGGGCGCCCAGGTCATTATCAATCTGTTCGGCGCCATCCCGGTCATCGGTCCGGATCTGTCGACCCTGATCCGCGGTGACTTCGTGGTGGGCGATGCCACGTTGAACCGCTTCTTCTCGCTGCACGTGATCGCCGTGCCGCTGATCCTGATCGGCCTGGTGGCGGCGCACCTGGTGGCGCTGCACGAAGTGGGTTCGAACAACCCGGACGGTATCGAGATCAAGGAAAATCTGGACGAACACGGTAATCCGCGCGATGGTATTCCATTCCACCCGTACTACACGGTGAAGGATATCGTCGGTGTCGTTGTTTTCCTCTTTGTGTTCTCGATTGTCGTCTTCTTTGCACCGGAGGGTGGCGGTTACTTCCTGGAATACAACAACTTCTTCCAGGCGGATCCGTTGAAAACGCCGCCGCACATTGCGCCGGTCTGGTATTTCACGCCCTTCTACTCGGTACTACGCGCCATCGTGTGGCCGATCCTCGGTATCGACGCCAAGTTCTGGGGCGTCGTTGGTATGGGCGCCTCGGTGGTCATTATCGCCTTCCTGCCGTGGCTGGATCGCAGCCCGGTGAAGTCGATCCGTTACCGTGGCCCGATCTTCAAGACTGCGCTGACAGTGTTCGTGATCGCTTTCTTCATCCTCGGCTACCTCGGCACCCAACCGCCGTCATTCTGGGGCGAGAAGATCTCCCAGGTCTGTACGGTCATCTACTTTGGCTTCTTCCTGGCCATGCCCTGGTATTCGAAGATCGATAAATACACCATTCCGCCTGAGCGCGTGAACGGCTAACGGGAAAGCAATCATGAAAATCAAAAATCTTATTGCTGCAGTGCTGATGGTTCCCGCGCTGGCGTTTGCCAGCGAGTCGGTTCACCTGGATAAGGCGCCTAACCTGCAAGGCAACAATGCAGCTCTGCAAAATGGCGCCAAGCTGTTCGTCAATTATTGCCAGAACTGTCACGGCGCCTCGTTTATCCGCTACGAAAAGCTTCTGGAAATCGGTCTGAGCGAGCAGCAGATCAAGGACAACCTGATGTTCACAGGTGACAAGATCGGTGACACCATGAAGGTTGCCGCTCGTCCGGATGAACAGAAGAAGTGGTTCGGTGTCGTCCCGCCGGATCTGACGCTGGAAGCTCGGGCTCGTGCTTCGGCAGATGGCAGCGGTGCCGACTGGATCTACACCTACCTGCGCAGTTTCTACAAGGATGACCTGCGCCCGACCGGCTGGAACAACGTCGTATTCCCGAACGTGGGTATGCCGCATGTGTTATACCAGCTGCAAGGCATTCAGGTGCTGGAAGTCAGCAAGGATGACAAGGGTGTCGAGCACCAGAAGCTCGTTTTGGCCGAACCCGGCGAGCTGACACCGGAACAGTATGACAAACAGGTTGCCGACCTGACGGCGTTTATCGTGTGGATGGGTGAGCCGGGCGCCGGTTATCGTAAGACCATTGGTTTTGGCGTTCTGTTGTTCCTGGCAGTTCTTTTTGTGGCAGCGTATGCCCTGAAAAAGAACTACTGGAAAGATATTCACTAAGTTTTGAATTGCAGCGCCGTGAGGCGTTGAAAGGGTCGGGGTCGATTATCGATCCCGATCTTTTTTTAGAGGATCTAGATCATGATGCATCTGTACTCGGGAACCGTCTGCCCGTTCAGCCACCGTTGCCGGATTGTGCTGTACGAGAAGGGCATGGACTTCGAGATCCATGACATCGACCTGTTGAACAAGGCAGAAGACCTGGCTGTCATGAACCCGCACAACCGGGTGCCGGTTCTGGTCGAGCGTGATCTGATTCTTTACGAACCGAACATCATCAACGAATACATTGACGAGCGCTTTCCTCACCCGCAGCTCATGCCGCCCGATCCGGTGCAGCGCGCCCAGGCCCGTCAGCTTCTCAATGGTATGGAGCGAGAGATTTTTTCGTTCATCGAACCGATTGAACGTAAGTCTAAAACCATGGACAAAGCGCGTGCTGAAATCCGTGACCGCCTAATTGAAATTGCACCCATCTTTACCAAGCAGAAGCATCTACTCGGCGACGATTTTTCGATGCTGGATGTGGCGATCGCACCGTTGCTTTGGCGCCTGGAGCACTACGACATCACGTTGCCAAAGTCGGCGGCCCCGCTCTTCAAATATGCCGAGCGTATTTTCAGCCGCCAGGGGTTCATTGATTCAATGACTCCCCAAGAAAAGATCATGCGCAAATAAAGACGCCCGTGCTTTCCAGTAAGCCTTATCTGATCCGGGCCTTATGGTCTTGGTGTTGCGATGCCGGGTTCACGCCCTATGTGACGGTGTTCGTCGATGAACAGTGCCAGGTGCCGCTGGATTATGTGCAGGATGGTACGCTGACCCTTAATCTGGGCCCCTCGGCGACGGGAAGCTTGGATATTGGCAATGAATGGATAATGCTGACGGCCCGTTTTGGCGGTGTATCGCGCGAGCTGGCTTTTCCCGTGGGCGCCGTGATTGCCGTCTTCGCACGGGAAAACGGCGCCGGCATGGAATTTGCCTATGAGCCTTCGGTAGTCATGGAGAAGCCTGCCGACCATGCAGCATCGTTGTCGACCGCTGCAACGGTGCCAGCAGATGAGCCGGCGCCCAAGCCACCGCGCGCTGGCAAACCGCACCTTCAACGCATCAAATAACGATCCCATCCGAAGGTCTGGCGATGCAACGTGCACTCATATTGTTTGCCCATGGCGCCCGCGACCCCGAATGGGCCCGCCCAGTTCAGTCCGTGGCACAGCGTCTTCGTCAGTTGTTGCCTGACGTTCCGGTCTCGGTGGCTTTTCTGGAGTTCATGACCCCGAGTCTGGAAGAGGCGATAGGTGCGATTTGCGCAGCGCATGGCCCACAGCAATTCGCGATCGATATCCTGCCGTTTTTTATTGCACAGGGGGGTCACCTTCGGGAAGACGTGCCGCGTCTACTGGAAGCAGCAGCGCAACGCCATGAAGGCATTCAGCTACGGCTCCTGCCAGCCCTGGGCGAGCTACCGGCGGTCCAGTCCGCCATGGCACTGGCGATAAGCCAGTTGCTGGACGGGGTCGCTGATCAGGAGTGACCGGTTTTCTTCGGTTTAATGATCAGGCTGGCCATCATGGTGACGAGCAGGAATGCGAGAACAATCGCCAGCGAAGCGCCGACCGGGATATGATAAAAATCCACGATCAGCATTTTGGTGCCAATGAAAACCAGAATGGCGGCTAGGCCGAACTTGAGAAGATGAAACCGTTCTGCCATGCCGGCCAGCATGAAGTAGAGCGCCCGTAGACCCAGTACCGCAAAGATGTTCGAGCTCATGACGATGTAGGGATCCGTCGTCACAGCAAAAATCGCCGGAATCGAATCCACCGCAAACATCACATCGGTGACGCCAATCAGGGCAACGACCAGGAAAAGTGGCGTAAAGACGCGAACACCGTCCTTGATCAGGTAGAGCGCGCTGCCATGATATTCATGGCTAATGGTCAGATGACGCCGCATCCATTTCAGGAGGCGGTTGTTTTGCAGATCATGCTCCTCTTCGTCGGCCACCACCATCTTGGCGCCCGTGTAGAGGAGAAAGAGACCGAACAGATACATGACCCAGCTGAATCGGCTAATCAGCCAGGCGCCGATCAGAATCAGTACGATCCGCAGCACGATGGCGGCAATGATGCCGATCATCAGTGCTTTCTTCTGCTGGGCCAAAGGGACATGGAACGTGGTGAACAGCATCAGGAAGACGAACAGGTTGTCTACCGAAAGAGACTTCTCGATCAGATAACCGGTCAGGAATTCACCCGCTTTGGCATTGGCGAGTGCACGGCCCTCTGTCATGTCGAGGGTAAACCAGAGTCCGGCGCAGAACACCATCGCCAACGCGATCCAAACCAGCGACCAGCGTAGTGCATCGGCAAAGCTGATCACCCGATTACCCTGGCGGCGAAGCGAGAGGAAGTCGGCGCCTAGTGCGGCCGTGACAAAAATCAGCAGCGCACTCCAGGCCAGGGGGGAATCTATGTGAGGAATCAGGGTTTGTGGCATAGCTGGTTACGTACTCGTGGCAAAATGCGATGGATGGGCGTCATTTTGCCATGACTCGCCCGCGATCCTCTTTCTTTGTGTCCGAGTCCTTCGTCATTACTATGTCCGCACTTCAATTCGCCATTATTCCCGTGACCCCCTTTGCCCAGAATTGCACCTTGCTTTGGGATGAAAACAGCAAACGCGGGGCGGTCGTCGACCCTGGCGGTGATCTCGACCGGTTGTTAGGTGAAGTCACGCGACGCGATATTACCCTTGAAAAAATTCTGATTACGCACGGCCATATCGATCATGCCGGCGCCGCTGCGGCATTGGCACGCCGCCTCGACATCCCGATTGAGGGACCGCAGAAAGAAGATGCCTTCTGGATTCAGGGTATGCCTGCCCAGTCCAAACAGTTCGGCTTTCCGCACGTCGAAGCCTTCGAGCCGGATCGCTGGCTGAATGATGGGGATACCGTCACGGTTGCTGACGAGTCTCTGTCGGTTATTCATTGCCCGGGTCATACGCCGGGGCACGTGGTTTTCTACCATGAGCCAACGCGGTTGGCGCTGGTCGGCGATGTCCTGTTCCAGCAGTCGATCGGCCGCACCGATTTCCCTCGGGGAAATCACCAGCAGTTGATTCATTCGATTCGCGAGAAGCTGTTCCCTCTGGGCGATGATGTCCGGTTCGTACCCGGTCATGGCCCCATGTCGACGTTTGGCGACGAGCGGGTGGATAACCCTTATGTGGCCGATGGGCAAAGATAGGGTTCCATGAGCAGGCCGCTTGCCACGAGCACGGCGCCGGATTACTGGCAACGGGCGACCCGGGCGTTGTCAAAAGCGGATCCGGTCATGGCCGGTTTGATCCGAGCGTACCCAGGCGTCACCTTGTATTCACGAGGCGATCCCTTTCAGACACTGTTTCGTTCCATCGTCGGTCAGCAGATTTCGGTCAAAGCGGCCGATAGCGTCTGGACTCGCGTCTGCGCCGCAGTGACGGAGACCACGCCAGAGGCCGTGCTTTCGGTCAGTGTCGAGGGTCTGCGAGACTGCGGACTTTCTCAACGCAAGGCCGAATATGCCTGGGATCTGGCGGCGCATTTTGTTTCTGGTCGAATCCATGCCAGAGACTGGCCAAAGATGGCCGATGAGGCCGTGATTGCCGAACTGACGGCGGTGCGAGGCATCGGGCGCTGGACCGCGGAAATGTTCCTGATTTTCAACCTGATGCGCCCCGATGTCTTTCCGGTCGACGATATCGGGCTACAGAAAGCCGTCTGGCAACACTACTTTTCCGGAGAAAAGCAGCCTCTCGGTGTGCTGCGGGCGCAGGGCGAGCAATGGGGGCCGTGGCGTACCGTCGCCACCTGGTATCTTTGGCGTAGCCTGGATCCGGTCATCGTCAGTTACTGATTGGTTGCAATGCGTCATGGGCTATGCCTGGCCTCTGTTAGAATGCAAGTAACAAACCAGATGCAGGATGATGTGCCGATGAAAACGACGTTTCTCGACTTTGAGCAGCCGATCGCCGAACTGGAAAACAAGATCGATGAACTCCGCGCCATGCAGGAGGAGTCGGGTGTTGATATTTCGGAAGAAGTCGAGCGTCTGGCCGAAAAAAGCCGCACCTTGTCGCATGATATCTACGCCAAGCTGACCCCGTGGCAGAGTGCGCAAGTCGCGCGCCACCCGCAGCGGCCTTACACGCTGGATTATGTTCAGAATATTTTTACCGATTTCCATGAACTGCATGGCGACCGCGCCTTTGCCGATGACACGGCCATCGTAGGTGGACTGGCCCGTCTGAATGGCGAAGCCTGTGTTGTCATCGGCCATCAGAAAGGCCGCGACACCAAAGAAAAGATCTATCGCAATTTCGGTATGCCGCGCCCCGAGGGTTACCGCAAGGCGCTGCGCCTCATGAAGCTGGCCGAAAAGTTTGGCTTACCGGTTTTTACCTTCGTCGATACGCCGGGCGCCTACCCGGGGATTGGCGCCGAAGAGCGCGGTCAGTCCGAAGCGATTGGCCGTAACCTGCTGGTCATGGCCGAGCTTAAAACACCGATCATCGTCACCATCATTGGTGAAGGCGGTTCTGGCGGTGCACTGGCGATTGCCGTCGGCGACGAAGTGCTCATGTTGCAGCACTCGACCTACTCGGTGATTTCGCCAGAGGGTTGCGCCACGATTCTCTGGAAGAGCGCCGAAAAGGCGTCTGAAGCGGCCGAGATTATGGGGATTACCGCGGGTCGTCTGAAGGGTCTGGGCCTGATTGATCAGGTGGTCGAAGAAACGCCCGGTGGCGCCCACCGCGATGTCGTGGGTATGGCCAAGAACCTGAAGCAGGCCCTGGAGCAAGCACTCCAGCGCGTGGATGGTCTAGGTCACGATGCGCTCGTGCGTCGCCGTATCGACCGGCTGATGGCCTACGGCGCATTCGAGACCGTTACCGCCTGATTGCGCCCGAGCCGGTTGACGGTATGACAACCGGCAAAGATCAGATCCTGTCGGCAGTTCGTGAGCAGATCCTGCCACACCTCGGTAAGGGGGTGCATGTGCAGCTCGGACTTTCGGGAGGCTTGGACTCTGTAGTGCTCTTGCATGCGTTGGCGCAGTTGCGCGACGAGATACCTTTTGCCCTATCGGCGATTCATGTCCACCACGGTTTGTCGCCGAACGCGGATGCTTGGGCCACGTTTTGTCAGAATCTTTGTGCGCAACTGGTTGTGCCTTGTGAAGTCGTTCGCCTGACATTGCCGGCTTGCGCCGGAAAAGGCATCGAACGGGTCGCGCGTGAAGCCCGCTATGCGGCATTTGCAGATGCTACGGGAGATATTCTTTGTCTCGCACATCACCAGAATGACCGCGCCGAGACGTTCCTGCTCAATCTATTTCGTGGGGCGGGTACGCTAGGTTTGGCCGGTCTGCCGGATTACAGAATGCTGGGCGGCAAGCGATTATTGCGCCCGTTGATCGGTTTGCCACGATCGGCCTTGCAGGCCTGGGCCCAGGCACGGCAGTTGCATTGGGTGGAAGACGAAAGCAACGAGAACCTTGAGTTCCGGCGAAACTATGTGCGCCACAAGGTATTGCCCACCATTGCCAACATGTTTCCCGGCGTAGTGGGGGTATTGGCACGGACGTCGGCACGGATGGCCGAGCAGTCGTTATTGTTGGCGCGGCTGGCAGAACTCGACGGTCGCACCTGTCGGAATACCGCCGGATATCTGTCGGTGACCCGATTGCAGGAACTTCCCGAGCCCGCTGTGCGAAATATTCTGCACAACGCCCTGACGCGACGCGGCATCCAGGTCCCGGCCTCACGGCGGCTGGAACAACTATCTGCACAAGTCATGTCTGCCACGGCGGCCTCGGAGGCGTTTATCCGTATGGGCGCAGCGGGCGTGCATCTCTGGCGGGATCAGATATGGATCGATCCGGCGATGGATTGGCTGTGCCCCAAGCCCTATGCGCTAAGGCCCGGCAGCGTGGTCTGGCCAGATGGCGTGTTGAAAATCGGGCAGTCGCAGTCTGTCGGCTCTGTTTTACAGGTGGCGCCCGTTGGTCATGGTCAGCGCTTTCATCCGGTAGGCCGATGCAGAGACCGCCTGAGCGAGTTGCTCAGAGCGCAGGGCGTCCCACCCTGGGTGCGCCCCAGGCTGCCGGGCCTCTGGCTGGATGATGCCTTGGTCTGGGTGCCGCATCTCGGCTGGGCTGTAAACGCTCAAATGCAACCCGGTGCTTCTCCGGCAGCTGTTTTCTGGCAGGAAGATACGTCAGCCCCTCTTTAGGACATGCAGGTGTTCCGGAAATCCGGAAATTTTCTTCGGGTGTTTCTGGACTTCCGGAAAGGCGCTCGCGTTCCTGATTGAGTATCACGAATAAAACTCAATAAAAACAGGGTGTTAACAAGACCATTAAATAGGGTTTGAATTGGCATGCCGCTTGCTAAATATGGTGTAATGAACGTACGCGCTGGTGCGTCATTAAGATAAAAAAAGCGCAACATCAATCAAAGGAGCGTAGGAATGAAAAAGATGAAACTGCTGGTGGCTTCAATGCTGGCGGCCTGTTCCACCTGGGCCGTGGCACAACAGCCAATCGTCATCAAGTTCAGCCATGTGGTGGCCAACGATACCCCCAAGGGTCTGGCCGCTGAATATTTCAAGAAAAAAGCGGAGGATATGACCAAGGGCAGGGTCAAGGTCGAGGTCTACGCCAACAGCACCCTATACAAGGACAAGGAAGAGATGGAAGCCCTGCAGCTGGGCGCTGTCCAGATGCTAGCCCCATCGCTGGCCAAGTTTGGCCCATTGGGCGTTAAAGAGTTCGAGATGTTCGACCTGCCGTACATCTTTGATAATTACGATCAGCTACACAAAATTACTGAAGGCCCGATCGGAAAATCCATTCTCGCCAAGCTGGAACCCAAGGGTATCCGGGGTCTGTCATACTGGGACAATGGTTTCAAGTCCTTCTCGGCCAATACGCCGATCAAACTACCAACGGACCTGAAGGGCAAGAAGATGCGTATCCAGTCCTCCAAGGTATTGGAAGCCCAGATGCGTGCGTTAGGCGCGTTGCCGCAGGTACTGCCGTTCTCCGAGGTTTATCAGGCGCTTCAGACAGGCGTGGTCGATGGTACCGAAAACCCGATCTCCAATCTCTATACTCAAAAGATGTACGAAGTTCAGAAACACCTGGCGCTCACCGAGCATGGGTATTTGGGTTATGCCGTCATCGTGAACAAGAAGTTCTGGGACGGACTGCCGCCGGATGTGCGCGAACAGCTTGAAAAGGCGATGCTTGAGTCGACGGCTTTTGCTAACCGTATCGCCAAACACCAGAATGACCAGGATCTGGAAAAGGTGAAGAAATCGGGCAAGACAGCGGTTTACACACCGACTGCCGCAGAGCGCGATGCCTTCAAGAAGGCGCTGATGCCGGTTCATAAGGAAATGGCGCCGCGTATTGGCCCTGAGTTACTGCAAGCTGTGTACGCTGACCTGGCGGCTCCGACCAAGGGCAATAAGAAGTAAACGTCAAAGACGAAAACCGTCACCCCGCTTCAGGGGTGACGGATCTGGAGATACTTATGAGATTTCTCGACCGGCTTGAAGAGTGGTTGATCACCTTTCTGATGGGTGGCGCAACACTCATTATTTTTGCGGCGGTGATACACCGTTACCTGACGGGGCTGGATATTTCCGGCCTGCAAGATTGGCTGCTGTCATTCAGCATGGCCTGGGCTCAGGAGCTGTGCATCATCATGTTCGTGTGGATGGCCAAATTCGGCGCCGCTTATGGTGTCCGCACTGGGATTCACGTTGGTGTTGATGTGATGATCAACCGTTTGCCCGATGAGAAGCGCAAATGGTTTATCAGCTTTGGCCTCCTTGCCGGCGCACTGTTTACCGGTATTGTTGGTTATCTGGGGTTCCATTTCGTTATGGAAAACGGTCTGCACTATGCCTGGTTGCATTACTGGGGTAAGGAGACTGGTGACCTATTTGAAGGCCCGGTTACGCCGGATCTGGAGTGGCCCACCTGGATTGTCTATTCGGCGATACCGCTGGGTTCGGGTCTGATGTGTTTCCGCTTCCTGCAGGTGCTGGTGTCGTTCAACCGCACCGGTGAATTGCCGCACGTGGATCATGGCCATGTCGAGGGCCTGGATGAGGATACTGAAACGGATCCCATGGTGGGGCCCGGCAGCAAACCGGAAGATACGCCCTGGTTCCAGAAAACCGAGGGTCTGTATCCGAAAGAGATCCACAAAAATAAAGATTCCGATCATAAGGAAGGGGGTGCCAAATGAGTACCTTGATCATTTTTGCCATCCTCACGGTGCTGATGCTGACTGGCATGCCCATTTCGATTGCGCTCGGTCTCACCGTACTGACATTCCTCTTCACGCTCACGCAAGTACCCCTTGAGTCAGTGGCGCTGAAGCTGTTCACGGGGATCGAGAAGTTCGAGATCATGGCGATCCCGTTCTTCATTCTGGCGGGTAACTTCCTGACCCATGGCGGGGTGGCCAAACGGATGATCCGGTTTGCTTCCGACATGGTGGGGCACTTCTACGGCGGATTGGCGCTCGCGGGTGTGATGGCTTGCGCCCTGTTTGCGGCGGTGTCCGGTTCATCGCCGGCAACCGTGGTGGCCATCGGGTCGATTCTATTGCCAGCGATGGTCAAGGCAGGCTTCCCGAACCGCTTTGGTGCCGGGGTGATCACAACGTCAGGAGCGCTCGGCATTCTTATTCCGCCCTCGATTGTGATGGTGATGTACTCGGTTTCGACCAATACCTCGGTCGGCGCCCTGTTCATGGCCGGGGTGGTGCCTGGTCTCATGCTGGCAACAATGCTGGGTCTGACGACCTGGTATCTGGCACGCAAGAATGACTATCCGCGTCTGCCCAAGGCATCATTCGTTCAGCGGATGAAGTCCTTCAAGGAGTCGATTTGGGGTCTGTTGCTGATTGTTGTCGTGATGGGTGGGATCTACACAGGTATTTTCACGCCAACCGAAGCCGCGGCAATCAGTGCAGTCTACGCCTTCATCATTGCGGTCTTTGTCTATAAGGACATGGGTCTCAAAGATGTGCCGCGCGTTCTGCTGTCCTCGGCCAACATGAGCGCCATGCTTCTTTATATCATCACGAACGCCGTGCTGTTCTCGTTCCTGATGACCCATGAGAACATTCCGCAAGCGATGGCTGACTGGTTGCTGGACAAGGGCCTGGGTGTCATCACCTTCCTGCTCTTCGTCAATATCATCCTGCTGGTCGCCGGTAACTTCATGGAACCGTCGTCTATCGTCCTGATTTTCTCGCCAATCCTCTTCCCGGTCGCCATGAAGCTGGGGATTGACCCGGTGCACTTCGGCATCATGATGGTGGTGAATATGGAGGTGGGCATGTGCCACCCGCCTGTGGGGCTGAACTTGTACGTTGCTTCGGGGATTACCAAAATGGGCATTACCGAGCTGACCATCGCCGTCTGGCCATGGCTGCTCACCATGCTGGTGTTCCTGATTATTGTGACTTACTGGCCGGGCTTAACCCTCTGGTTGCCCAGAGCCATAGGCATGATAGGCTAGCCTAATGTCCTCTGAAGACCCGGCCCTGCCGGGTCTTCTTTTTATTTAGCGCTATATATGACGCTTCAAGACGTGAAGTCGCTTCTACCCCTGAGATCACGCTACCTGTTCGCGGTGATTGTGCTCCTCTGCGGTCTGATGGGCTACGGGACGTATCGTCTGATTTTTGCGGCGGAGATTGAACGCGAAGCTACCCGCAATCGTCAGCATCTCGAGACACTGAGCCTAACGATCAGCGCCACGCTCCAGAAGTATGACGAGTTGCCTCTGGTTATTGCCCAGGATCGCCGGATTCGTGAGGCCCTGGAGCAGCCGAATCGCGCTGCAGTGCTTGCCGAAGCGAATCGCTATCTTGAACAGATCAACCAGATTCTGGGGACGGAAACCATCTATGCCATGAATGAGCATGGCCTCACGCTGGTATCTAGCAACTGGAACAAACCCGACAGCTATGTCGGCGATAACTATGCGTTTCGCCCTTATTTCGCAGACGCCATCGGTCAGGGCGTGGGCAAGTTCTATGGCATAGGCATTGCCTCCGGCAAACCCGGCTATTACATCGCCTATCCGATCCGTTCGGATCGGGGGTTGCTCGGGGTGATTACGATCAAGATTGGTCTGGTTGAGATCCAGCGAGCACTGGCTGAAACGAAGAGCGATTCGATCGTGACCAATGAAGACGGCATCGTCATCCTGTCTTCGGCGCCGGAGTATCGCTACAAGACCTTGCGCGCGATTGAACCCACTGCCGCAGAGCGCATTGCGACAACCCGACAGTTTTCCGGACAGTCCCTGGAACTCATGGAATACAAAGGGACGTCCGTGGGCAATAACATGACTGAAGCGGTGAGGCTTTTTGGCGGCAATCGCTACCTGCTGCAGTCCGTCGCCCTCGGTAATCGGGGCTGGCAGATTGCCCAGGTTGATGACACGCGCGAAGCCAGAAACTATGCACTGGCCAGCGCATTGGCTGCCGGATTTGGTCTGGGGTTCCTGCTGATCAGTTTTTCCAGTGTGTATTACCGCCATCGCGCGCAACTCGAAAAACGCGAGATCTATGCCGACATCGATGCCAAGATTGCTGAACGAACCATTGAGCTCACCAGTCGCGTGGCCGATTTGCAGCGCGCCGAATCGGTCTTGCGCCAGACTCGGGATGAAGCCGTTCAGGCTGGAAAGATGGCGGTGTTAGGCCAGATGGCTGCCGGCATCACCCATGAACTCAGCCAGCCCCTCTCGGCCATTCAGCTCTATGCCGGCAATACACGCAAGTTGATGGAGGCGGGCCGTCTCGACATGGTGGGGGAGAACATCGACAACATCAACGCACTGGTTGTGCGGGCAGGCAACATCCTGTCCGAACTCAAATCGCTTTATCGCAATGACCCGACGACCATTGAACCCTTGTCGCTGCCTTCGGTGATTAGTCATGCCTTGCTGGTCATGAGGCCTTTTATCGAAAAGGCAGGTGTTACGCTGGATGTGCGGGTCGCTGATCAACGGGTGATGGGATCTCAGGGCAAGCTCGAACAGGTATTTGTGAACCTGCTATCTAACGCGGTGGACGTCTTGCGGGATCGTACAGATGGCCGCGTAGAAATTAGCGCAGAAACCCTGGGTAGTGAGGTCGTTGTTCGCGTCCGGGATAACGGACCCGGCATTCCCGAAGCTCAACGCAAACATGTTTTTGAGCCGTTCTTCACTACGAAACCTTCAGGGCAAGGCCTGGGCCTCGGGTTGGCGATAACCCGGTTTATCGTGGACGCGGTCGGTGGCAGAATTGACTGTGTCAATTTACCGGATGGCGGCCTGGAGTTCACTTTGACCCTACGTAACGCGGATGAAGTTTCATGAATATGAGCATCGGCCTTCCTCAAGGTGCGACCGTCTGTTTGGTTGAAGACGATGGCGCGATCCTGAACAGCTGTTCACAGTCGCTGATGCTTGAGGGTTTTGAGGTTCGAGCACACGTCTCTGCACAGAGCTACCTGACGGCAGATCGCCCGGAGTTTCCCTATGTCGTCATTACGGATGTGAACCTGCCAGATGAGGATGGCTTGAGTCTGATGCGCAAAATACTGGCTGCCAATGCTCAGGTGCCGGTCATTATCATGACGGGCCATGGCGATATCGGCATGGCGGTCGACGCGATGCGGGAGGGGGCTTTTGATTTTATCGAGAAGCCCTTCAGCCCCGACCGGCTGATCACCACTGTACGGAATGCGGCCGATAAGGCGCGTCTGCTTAGTCAGGTCGAAATGCTCTCGAAAGAACAGACGGCGGGGGCTCCGGGACTGATCGGACAATCCGAACGGCTAAGGTTGCTGCGTCAGCAGATTGCCGCACTGGCGCCGACCGGTGTAGATATTATGATTAACGGCGAAACTGGCAGCGGTAAGGAAGTGGTCGCGCAAAGTCTACATGATCAAAGCGGTCGCTCCGGACCCTTTGTGGCGATCAATTGTGCGGCGCTGCCTGAAAGCATCTTCGAAAGCGAGCTTTTTGGCCACGAGGCCGGCGCCTTCACGGGGGCGCTCAAGCGCCGTGTCGGCAAATTCGAATTCGCCAAGAATGGCACGATTTTTCTGGATGAAATCGAATCGATGCCGCTGGCCTTGCAGGCCAAGTTGCTTCGTACGATCCAGGATCGAACCATCCAGCGGCTCGGGTCCAACGAATCGATTGCAGTCTCCTGTCGCATCATCGCGGCAACCAAGACCAATCTCAAGACGTTGTCGGATCAGGGACAGTTCCGAAGTGATCTCTATTTCCGTCTTAATGTGGTGAATCTATATCTGCCCCCGCTGCGGGAAATCCGGGGCGATATTCCACTCATTTTTAATTTTTACCTGCATCAGTTCCGGGAAAAGTACGGAACTCCTGCCATAGAGGCCGGATCGGCTATATTACGCTATCTGGTGTCTCATGAGTGGCCCGGCAATGTCCGGGAACTGAGAAATTTCGCGGAACGTGTAGCGATTGGTTTCCCCTTTGCGGAGGGTGGTACAGCCAGCGACGATCAGGTACCGTTGACGCTGAATCAGATGCTGGAACGTGCTGAACGCGACGCGTTGATCAGCGCCCTCCGGCTGGCCAGCGGCCACGTTGCTGATGCCGCCCAAATCCTCGGGATTCCTGTTAAAACCCTGTATGACAAGCTTAACCGGTTCACAATTGCAGTCACCGATTTCAAGACTTCAACATAGAACGCTCGAATGCGAAAATGGTGGGGCTGTGTACCAATTAATGTTCTAGCATCAAAAGGATCTAGTGAATATGCCGCAATCGCTGTCAATGATCGAACTGTTGGCCACAACAATTTTTGCTGTGGCGATTCTTCATACGTTCTCAACCAAATTTTTTGCCCATCTCGCACACGCACAGCCGGCGCACGCAGGTTTCTGGCACCTGTTGAGTGAAGTCGAGGTTGTGTTTGGATTCTGGGCCTTTGTCTTTGTCGTCCTGGTCTTTTTTACGCAAGGAAAGGCGACGGCAGTTGACTATCTAGAAGCCAGAAACTTTACTGAGCCATTTTTTGTATTTGCGATCATGGTCATTGCCGCGAGTCGCCCAATTCTCAAAGGCGTGGAGGCAACCGTCAAAACCTTATCGGGTATCTTCCCGGTTAATCGTGCGTTAGCGATCTATTTTCTCAGCCTTTCGCTGTTACCGCTGCTGGGTTCATTCATTACCGAGCCAGCCGCAATGACACTCGCTGCCTTGATGCTCAAGGATGGTTTTTACCGGCACGGTCTTTCGCGCCAACTCAGATACGCAACACTAGCCGTGCTGTTCGTTAATGTGTCGATTGGCGGCACGCTGACCAATTTTGCGGCACCTCCAGTTTTGATGGCGGCGGACGCATGGGGCTGGAGTTCCTACTATATGCTGATTCATTTCGGCTGGAAGTCGGCATTCGCAGTCTTTTTAAATGCATCCTTTGTGACCTGGTATTTCAGGAACGAAATTGCCGCCAAAGGAAAGCTCGCTGAAACGCCAAAAAGCGAGCGTGTGCCAATGGTCGTGGTTGCGATTCATCTGGCATTTCTGGGTGGAGTTGTTGCGTTTTCTCACCATCCTGTCGTTTTTCTGGGGCTGTTTTTATTTTTTCTGGGCTATACCGAAGCCTATAGCCGATATCAGGATCGTTTGCTCCTCCGCGAAGCGCTGTTGGTTGCCTTCTTCCTATCCGGACTTGTTGTTCTTGGCGCTTTACAACAGTGGTGGCTTCAACCGGCAATTTCCGGTGTCGAGCCCACGGCCATATTTTTTCTCGCAACGGGATTAACGGCCATTACTGATAATGCGGCATTGACCTATCTTGCATCCCTGATTCCCGATGTTTCAACAGAGTTCAAGCATGCTGTCATGGCAGGCGCAGTCGCTGGGGGCGGCTTGACGGTCATTGCGAACGCGCCCAATCCGGCGGGACTGTCGATTCTTCGATCGGATTTTGAGGATCAGGCAGTGAGTCCAATGGGATTGTTGCTATCGGCCTTGCCGCCAACTGCGGTCGCGGTTTGCGCCTTTGTCTTGTTGGGTTAACTGCGCTGGCCGGCCCAACGCTTGGTGCGGCGCACAAGCTGCCTTTCTGATAAAATCAACCCTTTTATCAATCCGCTGATTCGCGCACGGAGTTTCTATGGCAATCCAACGTACCCTCTCCATCATCAAACCTGACGCCGTTGCTAAAAATGTGATCGGTCAGATCATCGCCCGCTTTGAAGGCGCTGGCCTGAAGGTCGTTGCCGGCCGTCTGGTTCAATTGTCGGCCGCCGAAGCAGGCCAGTTCTATGCAGTGCACAAAGAGCGTCCGTTCTTTAAAGATTTGGTTGATTTCATGATCTCGGGTCCGGTATTTGTGCAGGTGCTTGAAGGTGAAGACGCCATCGCCAAGAACCGCGACCTGATGGGCGCCACCGATCCGAAGAAAGCCGCACCGGGTACGATTCGCGCTGATTTCGCCGAGTCGATCGATGCGAACGCAGTCCACGGTTCCGATGCGCCGGAAACCGCCGCCGTTGAAGTGGCCTTTTTCTTCCCGGGTATGAACGTTTACAGCCGCTAAGTTATCGAAGTTGTAACGATGCAAAACCTGCTCGACCTTGATTTGGCCGGGCTGAAAGCCTGGTTGGCCCAGATTGGCGAAAAGCCTTTCCGGGCCAATCAGCTTTTGCGCTGGATCTATTCGCGTGGAGAAATCGATTTCGCTGCCATGACGGATCTTGCGCGGACATTCCGCGAACGTCTGCCGGAAGTCGCAGAAATCCGGTTGCCGAAAATCGTCTCCGACAAAGTTTCGGAAGACGGTACACGCAAGTTTCTGATGGATGTGGGCGCCAGCAATCTCATCGAAACCGTGTTTATCCCCGAAGCGGATCGTGGCACGCTCTGTATTTCGACGCAGGTCGGCTGCGCGCTGGATTGTTCATTCTGTTCGACCGGTAAGCAGGGCTTCAACCGTAATCTCACCACGGCGGAGATCATTGGCCAGCTCTGGCTTGCTAACAAAGCGCTGGGCTTTGATCCAGCGGGTGATCGGATTATTTCGAATGTGGTCATCATGGGCATGGGCGAGCCGCTGGCCAATTTCGAGGCGCTGGTGCCGGCGCTGAATCTGATGCTGGACGATCATGCTTACGGCCTGTCGCGTCGCCGGGTCACGGTGTCGACTTCGGGGATCGTGCCTGCCATGGATCGACTACGCGAGGCCTGCCCAACCGCGTTGGCCGTATCTTTGCACGCGCCGACCGATGCCCTGCGCGATGTGCTCGTGCCGATCAACCAGAAATATCCGCTCGCCGAGCTGATGGCCGCCTGCAAGCGCTATCTGGAAAACGCCCCGCGTGATTTCATCACCTTCGAGTATGTGATGCTGGACGGGGTCAACGACAGCCTGGCGCAGGCTCGTGAGTTGGTCGACCTGGTCACTAGGACAAAAATTCACTGCAAGTTCAACCTGATTCCGTTCAATCCGTTCCCGGGTAGCCCTTATCGACGCTCTCCGCGTGAACGTATTACGGCCTTTGCCAATGTCCTGATTGGCGCCGGTTTCGTGACGACGACCCGCAAAACCCGGGGCGATGACATTGATGCCGCTTGCGGCCAATTGGCCGGTCAGGTTCAGGATAAAACGCGTCGAACCCAACATCTCAATGTCGTAACCGAGACAGGCGCATGATGCGCAGCGCCACGATCCTCGCTCTGACGGTTCTTATCGCCGGCTGCACAACAACAACCAACCTGGCGGGCGTGCCGGAACAGCGACCCGCGAGCAAAGCGCCCCCCGAAAACCGTGCCCGCGTCCATACCGAGCTGGCTGCGCTTTATTATCAGCAGGGGAGTTTCAGAACCGCGTTGAGTGAAACCGACACCGCGCTTCGCATCGACCCGGTGTACGCTCCGGCTTATGGCGTGCGTGGGCTGATCGCGATGCAGCTCGGTGAAAACACGCAGGCGGCCGAGAGTTTTCTCCAAGCGGTGGCTTTGGCGCCGAATGACCCGGATATCCGAAATAATTACGGCCTCTTTCTCTGCCAGACCGGAGAGCCAACCGCCGGCTTGAAACAACTTGAATTGGCCTGGAAAAATCCGTTATATGACACACCGGGACGGGCGCTGGCCAATGCAAGCCGATGCGCCGCCAGCAGCGATCCTGCGTTGGCAGCCTCCTACCGCGCCCGGGCCGAGCAGCTTGGTGTGACGGTTAATCCGGCAGCGCCCTCCGGTATCTCTGTACCCAAAACCCCATAAACCGTAAGACCGAAAGTATGATGCAGAACCAAGACCAGAACGACACGCCCGTTAATACCGATATCGAACCGAGATCGCTGGAGCCCAATACGTCTGTAGCGGCGGGTGCAGTGGGCGAAGGAAACGCACTGCCCGCCTTGAAGCTGGCGCGTGAGGCGAAGCGTTTGTCGGTAGGTGATGTGGCTTATGCGCTCAAAGTCAGCCCCCGCGTGATTGAAGCGCTGGAGTCGGGTGACTGGAAGGCACTACCGGGCCGCACTTTTACGCTAGGGATGCTTCGCGCCTATGGTCGCATGCTGGACACATCTGTAGACGCCCTGGTTGCGAGCGTTCCCGGCGCGGGATCCATTGTTCGAAAAACGGTTGATCAAGAGAAGGCGCCTCGCAACAGGCCAAAGGCTTCGGATCGACGCGACGGTGAAGCGAAGCGTCAGACCAATAAAATGTCGAAGCTTGGCATCTTCATGGTGCTGGTGGCGGTGGCACTGGCTTACGCAGTCCCCGCAGATTACTGGCATGCACTCGTAGAGGAAGGGCAGGCATTCTACGAACGTCTCGGCAGCAAACAACCAGGCGCTATCGCGCCGGAATCAAATTCGGTGACTTTGCCAGCAAATGCTCAATCAGCCTCAGCAACATCGGCGCAGAGCGAGCAGCAGATGCAGACGGGAACAGGTACCCTGGAGTTGCGTTTTGCTGCACCGGCCTGGGTCGAGGTACGTGACTACACTGGGCGTATCATCTATTCGCAGCTCAACGCAGCAGGCTCGACACAGTTCATTACCGGTGCAGCACCGCTGGATGTGCTGATCGGTAATGCAAAGCAGGTTCAGGCGCGCTGGCGTGATGAACCGCTTAAACTCGATAAGCTGAGCAGCGATGACGTTGCGCGCCAGATTCTGCGTTGAAATTAATTACGTCATGACGCTACAGCAAACAATCACCCGCCGCGTCCGGATTGGCGACGTCCTCATGGGAGGTGGCGCACCAATCGTTGTGCAGGCGATGACCAATACCGACACGGCGGATGCTCTCAAGACCGCTATTCAGGTTGCGGAACTGGCACGGGCCGGTGCAGAACTGGTGCGCATTACCGTCAATACGCCGGAGGCCGCAGCGGCAGTCCCGGAAATTCGTGCGCAGCTTGATCGCATGAATTGCCATGTGCCGCTGATTGGTGATTTTCACTACAACGGACACCGTCTGCTGACGGACTATCCGGCCTGTGCCGAAGCGCTGGCCAAGTTCCGCATCAATCCGGGCAACGTCGGTTTCGGCAAGAAGAAAGACGAGCAGTTCTCGCAGATGATCGAACTGGCGATCCGTTACAACAAGCCCGTACGGATCGGCGTCAACTGGGGTAGCCTGGACCAATCCGTGCTGGCACGCGTCATGGACGAGAATGCCCGCAAGGAAACGCCCGATTCGGCAAGTGACGTGATGCGTGAAGCGCTGATCCTCTCGGCGCTGGAGTCGGCGGCATTGGCCGAACAGCTGGGATTACCGGGTGACCGGATCGTGCTCTCGTGCAAAGTATCCAGCGTGCAGGATCTGATCGCCGTTTACCGCGATCTGGCCAGTCGTTGTGACTATCCGCTGCACCTGGGCCTGACCGAGGCTGGCATGGGCTCCAAGGGCATCGTTGCTTCGACAGCGGCGATGGCTGTTCTGTTGCAGGAGGGGATCGGCGACACGATTCGCGTGTCACTGACCCCCGAACCCAACGGTTCGCGCACACTCGAGGTTCAGGTAGCTCAGGAGTTGCTGCAGACCATGGGGTTGCGTGCCTTTACGCCGCTGGTCACTGCGTGCCCGGGTTGTGGCCGGACGACCAGCGTTTTCTTCCAGGAGCTGGCTTCTGAAGTCCAGACCTATGTGCGCCATAAAATGCTGGTCTGGCGCGAAGAATATGATGGTGTCGAGAACATGACGCTGGCCGTAATGGGTTGCATCGTCAATGGACCAGGAGAGAGCAAGCACGCCAATATCGGCATCTCGTTGCCGGGTACCGGTGAGACGCCGTCAGCGCCAGTCTTCGAGGATGGCGTTAAAACCGTCACCCTGCGCGGGGACAATATCGCCAACGAATTCAAAGACATCATCAACCGGTACGTCGAACGGACGTATCAGCGGAAAGCCTGATCCATGAGTAATCGCCTGCAAGCCGTGCGCGGCATGAACGACATCCTGCCCGACGAGGCCGAATCCTGGGAGTGGCTGGAGGAGGTGCTGCGTGGTTGGCTCAAGAGCTATGGTTATCGACCGATCCGCATGCCGATTGTTGAACCAACGCCGCTGTTCAAACGCGCCATCGGCGAAGTGACTGACATCGTCGAGAAAGAGATGTATTCCTTTGTCGACAGCCTCAATGGCGAAGAGCTTACGCTACGGCCGGAAGGTACGGCGGGTTGCGTACGCGCCGTTATCCAGCACAATGTCGCTGCCGAACGTCCGCAGCGTTTGTACTACACCGGTCAAATGTTCCGCCACGAGCGTCCGCAGAAAGGCCGTTACCGCCAGTTTCATCAGGTCGGCGTTGAAGCCTTCGGTTTTACAGGGCCCGATGTCGATGCCGAGCAGATTCTGATGGGGGCGCGGCTCTGGCAGGACCTGGGCCTTGATAATCTCCGTCTCGAAATCAACAGCCTCGGCCAGCCCGCCGAGCGCGCCGCACATCGCGCCGCGCTGATTGCGTACTTCGAGTCTCACAAGGATCAGCTCGACGAAGATGCGCAGCGTCGTCTTCATACAAACCCGCTGCGGATTCTCGACACGAAAAATCCGGAGATGCAGTCACTCGTCACGAATGCGCCGCGACTGATGGATTACCTGGGAACCGAATCGTTAGCGCATTTCGAGCGTGTTCAAACGTTACTGCGTCACGCGGGTATTGGCTTTACCGTCAACCCGCGCCTCGTGCGCGGTCTGGATTATTACAACCTCACCGTTTTTGAATGGGTGACCGATGCACTGGGCGCCCAGGGCACTGTCTGTGCAGGGGGGCGTTACGATGGTCTGGTCGAACAGCTCGGCGGCAAGCCCACACCTGCCTGTGGCTTTGCCCTGGGTATTGAACGCCTGCTGGCGTTGCTGGCCGATGCAGACAGTTTGCCGCAGGCCGAAGTGCCAGACGTCTACTTGATTCATCAGGGTGAGGCGGCAGGGGGTCTTGCGATTCGCGTGGCAGAAAGTCTGCGCGACACCGGACTGGATGTTGTTTACCACTGCGGTGGTGGCAGTTTCAAGTCGCAGATGAAACGGGCGGACCATTCGGGCGCACCGCTGGCGGTCATTATCGGTGAGGATGAAGTGGCCAAGGGCGAAGTGACGGTCAAAGCCATGCGTCAGAAGGACTGGTCCGAAGCGGAAAGCGCTAACAACCAGATTCGTGTTGCGCTGGATGATCTGGCCGAGCACATCATGTCACAATGGACGTCAGGTCAGGATTTCTGACCCCCGTATTCTGCAAACAGGAAAAACGATGGCTGTATACGATCTCGAAGAACAGGAACAGATTGCCGCACTGCGAGGCTGGTGGAAACAGTATGGCGGTTGGGCTACGGGTGCGCTGTTGATCGTTGCCCTTGGCTGGTTGGGCTGGTACGGCTGGCAGAGCTATCTCAAATCCCAGAATGCGGAGGCAAGCCGAATCTTTCTGGTTCTGCAGCAGGCCAGCGCCCAGCAGGACACCGCCCGCGTTAAGCAGGCCGCGGGCGAGCTTGTCAGCCAGTATCCGAGCAGCCAGTTCAGTTCACTGGGCGCCTTGCTCGCCGCCAACACCCTAGAGGCCGCAGGCGATGCCAAGAGCGCCGAAGCCCAGTTGGGTTGGGTTGCCGAAAATGGCAAGGATGCGCTGCGCGGTATTGCCCGCTTGCGTCTGGCGGGTGTGCAAATGGATCAGAAGGACTACGACGGCGCACTGAAAACCCTGTCTGATAAAGCACCAGCCGGGTTTGCGGCACGGTATGAAGCCGCGCGCGGTGATGTCTTTGCCGCACAGGGAAAGATGGCCGAGGCTCGTGGTAGTTACGATGCTGCGATCAAGAGCCTCGAACCGACAGGCAAAGAAGCGACGCCCGATGCCGAGTTTGCCGTGAGCCAACCTGGACAACTGTTACGACGCCTAGTGATTGAAAAGCGCGATGCGCTGTCCGTGTCGACCACAGGCTGATATGTCGCGACGCGGATTAATTTCCTGGCTGCCGGTAGCGCTGTTCTGCCTGTTGGCGGGGTGTAGCCTGTTCGGTAGCACCAAGGCAAAACCGACGCCGCTCACGCCGATCACTGAGCGATTGACCGTCCATACCGATTGGCAGACCTCGGTCGGCAAGGCCGGTAATTTCACCTTCCTGCCCGTCAGTGGCGGTCCGGTGGTGATCGCAGCGTCGCACGACGGTACGCTGGCACGCCTGGACAACGGTAAGGAATCGTGGCGCACGAACGCCGGTCAGAAGATTTCTTCGGGCGTCGCCAGTGATGGTCGCCTGGTTATTGTTGGCACCTACAAGGGTGAGGTTCTCGCCTTTGATTTCGAAACTGGCAAAGCGGCATGGTCTGTTCACGTCAAAGGGGAGCTGGTCGCCCCCGCCGCTATCGCAGAAGGTCTGGTGATTGTCCGAACCAGTGATAACCGTGTGATTGCGCTGGATGGCAACGATGGCAAGCAACGCTGGAACTATCAGCGCACCAATCCGCCATTGGCAGTACGCTCACTTGCGCCGCCGCTGCCTTTTGGTCCTTTTGTGCTGGTCGGGATGCCCGGTGGCAAGCTTTTTGCGCTGGCCATGCAGAACGGTGCGCCTGCCTGGGAGGGCACCGTTTCTGTGCCGCGCGGGGCAACGGAGCTTGACCGTGTCTCGGATGTGGTCACTGTGCCGGCGGTACAGGGGCCGCAGATGTGCGCCGTGGCTTTCCAGGGGCGCGCAGCCTGTTTCGACATGCAGGGCGGCAACCAGATATGGTCGCGTGAAGTATCCTCCGTAGCGGGTATCACAATGGATGACCGACGCGTCTTTGTGCCGGATGAGCAGGATGTGGTGCATGCCTTTGACCGTATGACCGGGGCATCAGTCTGGCGCCAGGATCGTTTGAAGTATCGCAATCTATCGGCACCGGTTGCATTGCCCATGGGCTTGCTGGTCGGTGATGGCCAAGGATTTCTGCATGTGCTGGATCGTGACACCGGAGAATTTATCGGCCGTCTTAACATTGGCGGTGGCGGGGTCATGTCACTGCTGCCGGCACTAGGTCCCAATACTGCCGTCGTGCAGACCCGCAACGGCACTCTCATGGCGATTACGCTCCAATGAAACCCACCATTGCACTCGTTGGCCGTGCCAACGTTGGTAAATCTACGCTGTTCAACCGTCTGACCCGTTCGCGCGATGCGATTGTGGCTGACATGCCCGGGCTGACGCGTGACCGACATTACGGTCACGGCAAGGTCGGTCGCAAGGGCTTTCTCGCGATCGATACGGGTGGCTTCGAACCGAAGTCGCGCGAAGGTATCACGCAGGAGATGGCGCGTCAGACAGAACAGGCGATTCACGAAGCTGACCGCATTGTTTTTGTGGTCGATGGACGCGAAGGTGTTACGCCACTCGACAAGGATATTGCGCAGCTATTGCGCCGGATCAATCGCCCCGTCATCGTGGCGGTCAACAAAGTCGAAGGTATGGATCGCGGTGTCGTCGCGGCCGAATTTCATGAATTGGGCTTGGGCGAGCCCCAGCCGATCTCGGCCGCACACGGCGAAGGTGTTCGCAGCCTGATCGAAGACGCCCTGGCAGACTTTCCGGAAGACCCGGAAGAAGACGAAGATGCAGAGCGCATTCCGCGCGTTGCCATTGCTGGTCGACCAAATGTCGGCAAGTCGACATTGATCAACGCGCTGCTCGGCGAAGAGCGCGTGATCGCTTTTGATCAGCCGGGGACGACCCGGGACGCCATTGAAATCGAGTTCGAACGCGGCGACAAGAAATACCAGTTGATCGATACGGCGGGTGTTCGCCGTAAGGGGCGTGTTTTCGAGGCAATCGAAAAATTCTCCGTCATCAAGACGCTGCAGGCCATTGAGGCGGCCAACGTCGTTATTCTCGTGCTGGATGCGCGTCAGGATGTGGCCGACCAGGACGCGCATCTTGCCGGCTTCATCAAGGAGTCCGGACGGGCGCTGGTCGTGGCCGTGAATAAGTGGGATGGCCTTGGTGAGTACGAGCGGGAACAGTGCAAGCTAGCCATCGAGCGTCGCTTTAAATTCCTCGACTTCGCCAGTTTTCATTACATTTCGGCCAAAGAAGGTCGCGGTTTGGACGGCGTGATGCGTTCGGTCGACAAGGCCTACGCTGCCGCTATGGCCAAGCTATCGACGCCGCAGCTGACGCGTGTGCTCATGGATGCTGTGGCTCGGCAGACGCCGCCACGTCATGGTATTTTCCGACCCAAGCCGCGTTACGCCCACCAGGGGGGGATGAATCCGCCACTGATCGTTATCCATGGCAATGCGCTGAATCACATCCCGGACAGTTATCGCCGCTATCTGGAGCACTGCTTCCGTGACCACTTTAACCTTCAGGGCACGCCGTTGCGCTTGCAGTTCAATGTGTCACGAAACCCCTATGTGGATGATTGATCCAGGTATGCTTTGCGCATTTTGCGGTTTTGCTTTAAATTGATTATTTCGCGCGTTTAACCCCGCCTCATACCCCCCCCTCCCCCCCGCAATAATCAGAAGAAAGCGGAGTAATAAAAATGACAAACAAGGGCCAGTTACTGCAGGATCCTTTCCTCAATGCGTTGCGTCGGGAACATGTGCCGGTGTCGATCTACCTCGTCAACGGTATCAAGCTCCAGGGACAAATCGAATCTTTTGACCAGTACGTCGTTTTGCTACGCAATACCGTGACCCAGATGGTCTACAAGCATGCGATTTCCACGGTGGTGCCGGCGCGCGCCGTCAACTTCAGTCAGGAGCCGCCCGCGGCATGATGGATACCGACCCGGCACAGGCCGGGTTGTCTGACCCCCGTCTCGCAAGACAGTCTGCCCAGAGTCGTCCACCAGGCCGGGTGGCCGAGCGCGTTCTGATCGTCCAGGTGGATTTTGGTGATCTCGATCTGGATGAGGCAGTTCAGGAAGTGCACATGCTGGCCGAATCGGCCGGTGCCGAAGTGGCAGAGATCATGACCTGTCGGCGGGATCGCCCGGATGTGGCTTTGTTCGTGGGTTCAGGCAAAGCAGCCGAAGTCGCCGAGCGCGCCAAAGCGCTGGATGCAGGTTTGGTCATTTTCAACCACGGATTATCTCCGGTGCAACAGCGTAACCTGGAGCAGCTGGTGCATGGACGGGTGATCGACCGGACCAGTCTGATTTTGGACATTTTTGCACTACGCGCCCAGAGCGCCGAGGGCAAGTTGCAGGTGGAACTTGCTCAGTTGGAGCATCTCGCCTCACGCCTGATCCGTGGTTGGACGCACCTGGAGCGACAACGGGGTGGTATCGGCCTGCGCGGCCCCGGCGAAACCCAGCTGGAAACCGACCGTCGGTTAATCGGAACCCGCGTGAAGATGCTCAAGGAGCGGCTGGCGCGGCTGGCGCGGCAGCGTAAAACCCAGGGGCGGGCGCGCAGCCGTCAGGGTGTGCTGACCATTTCACTCGTTGGCTATACCAATGCCGGAAAATCTACGCTGTTCAATGCGCTCACACACTCGGGCGCCTACGCGGCCGACCAGCTCTTCGCTACCCTTGATACGACCGTGCGCCGCGTCTGGTTACCCGAGGCCGGTAACGTGGTGGTTGCCGATACGGTGGGTTTTATCCGTGACCTGCCGCATACGCTCGTCGAGGCCTTCAAGGCCACCCTGGAGACAACGACCCAGGCAGATCTGCTGCTGCATGTGATCGATGCGGCAAATCCCGCCAGAGACCTGCAGATCGCAGAAGTTAATAAGGTTTTGTCAGAAATTGGTGCCAGCCACGTACCGCAGATCCGGGTCTATAACAAGTGCGATCTGACCGCCGCCGAGCCCGGAGTCGAGCGGGATGCCTATGGTAAAATTACTCGGGTGCGACTGAGTGCCCAGACGGGCGCCGGCCTGCCCTGGCTGCGAACGGCGATCGCCGAATTTGCCCGGCCCGATTCTTCCGGCCCCGATGTTTCCGGGATGCCGTTTCAATATTCCTCGGAGTTAGCGTCAACCCCGCTGTTGCCTGATGTCGATCAATGATCCCCAATGGGGAAACAGTCACCGACCGGAACAGAAGGATCCGGATCAGGTACCAGAGTCGACTGGTACAGCATCGACGCAACCCGATGCAGTAAAAAAAACCGACAAATCGCAAAATTCGTCCGGCACGCCCCAGAAAACACCACCACCGCCTGAAGGTCCACCAGATCTGGAAGAGCTTTGGCAGCGAGTGGTTTATGGTTTACGTTGTCGAGTTGCCCGTTTACTCCGACGTGAGTTGCCGGCGCCGCCAGTGCCGCCTGCGCCGGCCAGCGCGCGCCCAACGATGCCGACAGCCTCCCGGTCTATCGACGAGGCCGCTACACTCGCCGGATGGCAGGCGCTGAGTCTCAAAAGCTGGCTGATCGGGGTATCGCTCATCATTGGTGCCTGGCTTGTGAGCGGCTTCTATCTCGTCGATGCCCAGCAGCGTGGCGTGCTTAGCCGATTTGGTCAGATCGTTTCAGTCTCAGATCCGGGCTGGCATTGGCGCTGGCCTTATCCTTTCGAAACCGTCCGGCTGATCAATGTCGAAGGTGATCGGACGATCGAGGTCGGATTGACCGAGCAGAAGGGGCGGCGTCAGTCGGTAGGGCTGATGAGTACAGCCGACGGTAACCTGGTGAATGTGGCTTTCGCGATCGTGTATCAGGTGCGCGACCCGGTGGCGTATCTGAGTAAAGCCGAAGTGCCGGCAGATTTGCTGGTGTTGACCGTCGAGGATCAATTGCGTGATGTCATGTCGCGGCAGACACTGAGCGACGTTCTGGGTTCCGCCAAGCAACAACCGACACCGATACTGAAGCCTGCTCTGGCGTCCATGCGTTCGCAGGTGGAGTCGGCACTAGCGACGCTGGATCTGGGTATTGAGATCAAAGGTATCGAAGTCCGTGAGGTCCGTTTACCGGCAGCGGTCCTATCGGCCGCCAAAGAAGCTGATCGCGATGTGCAGGCCACGTTACGCTCATTGCGTGAACGTCAGGGTGCCGCAACGGAAGGGCTGATCAAGGCCTACAAGCTTTCTGGAGAACTGGGTGAGGAGAGTGCAGGCTACGTCAGCGGGCTGGAGAGTGCGTCCAGAGTATTGACGAGTGGTTCCGCCAACACCGATGCAGCGGCTTTGTCCACAACGTTTATCGAATTGATTGGCGGACTCCGTCAGCAGTATCCGCTGGCGTTTGCCAGCCTTGCCGATTTGCAGCAGCGGGTCTCGCCTGCCGCCGCAAATCGTGATGGTGCGAAAGCGTCAGACAAAACAACCGATATTAAAACAGCGCCCGAGGCGCCATCGGCCGTCGACTGGCGGGATCGCGAACTCATGCGCTCGCGTGATCGTGTAGATCGACCGGGGAGCGGCTCGTGACCCAGCCTACACTGCCGCCCGTTGTTCAGGATCCAGGCAGGCGCTTTACTCTGAAGCGCGTGGGGGTGGTCGTGTTGTCGACATTGATCCTGATCGGAATTTTTTCAGTGACGGTGGTTGAAACGGGACAGGTGGGTGTGGCCATTCGCTCCGGGGCAGCCGAGCCTCGCCTCATGACGACGCCCGGCATCTATCTGCGACTTCCTTTCATTGAACGAGTCTGGCTCATTGATACGCGTTTGCAGGTCAGTGAACAGCTGATACCGCAGTCATATGCGGTGGCCGGTGGGGAGTCGATGATGCTTGCGGGATGGCTGGCGTGGCGAGTCGATGACCCCCTGAAATTCAGCGAAATTGCTGCGAATGGGGCAAGCAAGGTTGATGACCGGATCGTCAGTATTCTGTCCGAGGTTATCGGTGAGGGTGTCCGGATGCGTTCGGCGTCGTCTGTGCTGCGCATGGATGTTGCTCAGAGTTCGGCAGCCTGGAACGATGCGTTGAACAAAAAGCTCCTGCCACTGGGGATTCGGTCCGAGCGCGTTGGTCTGCGTCAGGTCGGTCTGTCTGAAGCCGCAACCGAAGCGATCTATGGCCGTATGCGTCAGGTTGAGACCCGCAACGCCCAGCAGATGATGGCGGCTCTGGCCAACGACGAGCGCCAGGTGGCCGCGCTTCAGACGCGGCAGCGCGAACAGGTGCTTGAAAATGCCTATCGAACAGCCCAGAAGAACCGTGGCAATGCCGAAGCCGCAGCACTGGCCGCCTACACCCGGTTGTATGGGCAGAATGCGGCCGTGGTGAATGCATTCAAAGCAACCGCGCAGGAGTCAAATCCATGAACGACACGATCTGGCTGGCGATTGCCCTGATGCTCGTATTTGAGGGTATGCTCCCATTCATTTCGCCGCGCATGTGGCGGGAAACCTTTGAACGCATGCTTCAACTGCGTGACGGGCAGATCCGTTTTCTGGGCCTGACCGCTATGCTGGTCGGTGTGCTTATTCTTACCGTTCTACGTCAAACATCATGATGAAGTGGTTGTTGCCCGAATCCGTTGCCGACGCGTTGCCCGACGAAGCGGCCCGTCTTGAATCCCTGCGTCGTCGTTTGCTGGATCTCTATGCCGGACGGGGGTACGAACTGGTGCAGCCACCGCTCATCGAATATCTGGAATCTCTGTTGACGGGCGCTGGTCGCGATCTGGATCTGCGGACCTTCAAACTGGTCGATCAGGGCTCTGGTCAAACGCTGGGTGTCCGTGCCGATATGACGGCCCAGGTGGCGCGCATCGATGCGCATCTGTTGAATCGCCCCGGCGTAGTGCGCCTTTGTTACTGCGACAGCGTGCTGCATGCGCAGCCGGCGGATATGCAGGCGAGCCGAGAACCTTTCCAGCTCGGTGCCGAGCTCTATGGTTATGCCGATCTGGCGGCCGATCTTGAGATCGTCCGCTTGGCGGCTGCAAGCTTGCAGGCCGCCGGTGCGCCGGCTGCCCGGATAGACCTCGGACACATGGGAATCTTCCGTACCTTGATGACGCTGGCAGGGGTCTCTGGCGAGGGCGAAGAGCATTACTTTAAGCTCTTGCAGCGCAAGGATGTTCCCGGGTTGGAAAGTGAAACCGTCAAGTGGCGTCCGGAACTGCGTAAAGCGATTCTGGCTTTGCCGCGTCTTTACGGTGATCGCAGTGTGCTCGAAGCGGCGCGTCAGGTTCTGCCACAAGTGCCAGCAATTCATAAAGCGCTGGATGACCTGACGGCACTGGTGTCTCATGCTGCCGATCTGCCGCTTTATCTGGATCTTTCTGACCTGCGTGGCTACCACTATCATAGTGGGATTGTGTTTGCCGCCTACTGTCCCGGCTATACCTCGGCGATGGCGTTGGGCGGTCGCTACGATGGCGTTGGTGCGGCATTTGGTCGATCTCGCCCGGCTACGGGCTTCTCGCTCGATCTGCGCGAACTATGTCGTTTGTCGAATATCAAGCCAGTGGCTGAGGCCATCTTCGCGCCAGCCCTTGCGGTGTCAGCAGCCAAAGAGGAAGTTGAGGCGCGAGCTCAGGCGATCCGGATGCTCCGCGACCGTGGCGAGCGCGTGGTCGATGCGCTGCCGGGGGAAAGCCTCGCTGCTGATGCATCGGAGATTGTCTATAGTGGTACGCCGTGTGACCGTCAGCTGGTTCAGATCCAGGGTAAGTGGGTCGTCACGGCCTGCTAGTCAGTTTTTCGTTTTATTTTGATAGAAGTCGAGTATGGCAAAAAATATCGTAGTCGTAGGTACCCAGTGGGGTGATGAAGGCAAGGGCAAGATCGTCGACTGGCTGACCGATAACGCTGGCGGTGTTGTGCGTTTCCAGGGGGGCCATAATGCGGGCCATACCCTGGTCATCGGGGAGAAGGAATACAAGCTGAACCTTGTGCCCTCGGGTATTGTGCGCGATGGTGTGCATTGCTACATCGGTAACGGCGTCGTGCTCGACATCCACCACCTGCTCAGCGAAATCGCCACGCTGGAGGCTGATGGCCTCAAGGTGCGCGGTCGCCTGACCATTAGCCCGGGCTGTCCGGTCATCCTGCCGTACCACGCCGCGCTGGATCGCGCGCGTGAGGCCAAGCGTTGCGGTGACACCAAGATCGGCACCACCGGTAAGGGCATTGGCCCGACCTATGAGGACAAAGTGGCGCGTCGTGCACTGCGCGTGTACGACCTGTTTCATCCGGAAACGCTGTCGGCCAAGCTGACCGAGCTGCTGGATTATCACAACTTCGTACTCACCCAGTATCTGGGTGCCGAGCCGCTCGATCATGCGGCGATCCTGGCGCAGGCGCTGGCCGATGCCGAGCAGATCAAGCCGCTGGTCGGCGATGTCTCTGCCGCGTTGTATGCCGCCAACAAGGCTGGACAGAACCTGTTGTTCGAAGGTGCGCAAGGCACGTTACTCGACATCGATCATGGTACCTATCCATTCGTGACCTCGTCGAACTGCGTTGCTGGTCAGGCTGCTGCCGGTAGCGGTGTGGGTCCGGGCATGCTGCAATACATCCTGGGTATCACCAAGGCGTATACCACGCGTGTGGGTGGTGGCCCTTTCCCGACTGAGCTGGATATCGACACCGAAGGCACGCCGGGTTACCAGATGTCGACAGTGGGTCGCGAGTTCGGTACTGTCACCGGCCGCAAGCGTCGTTGTGGCTGGTACGATGCAGCCGCCATGCGTCGGTCGGCCATGATCAACGGCTTGACTGGGCTGTGCATCACCAAGCTCGATGTGCTCGATGGCATCAAAGAACTGAAGATCTGTACCGGTTACAAGCTGGAGGGCAAAACGCTGGATCTGCTGCCGCTGGGCGCCGATGATGTGGCCCGTTGCGAACCGATCTACGAAAGCATGCCGGGTTGGTCCGAAACCACCTTCGGCGCCAAACGCTGGGAAGACCTCCCGGCAGCCGCACAGAATTACCTGTTACGTCTGGAGCAGGTCACCGGGGTACCGGTGGCGATTGTGTCAACCGGGCCTGAACGGGATGAGACGATTGTTCGTGTTCACCCGTTTGCCTGATGCACAAACAATGAGCCCGCAGATGCGGGCTCAATCACTTGGTCGATCCGTCTTGATTTTTGCCGGGTCGGCGCCATTTAACTGCACTAAACACTCAATAACAAAAAACCCGCCGAAGACAACCTGGCGGGTTCAATGTATTTTCGTTGGTGCCCAGGAGAGGACTCGAACCTCCACGGAGTTACCCGCTAGTACCTGAAACTAGTGCGTCTACCAATTCCGCCACCTGGGCAGGTGCGAAGAACAGCATTATAAGAGAAAGAACGAAAATGTCAAAGAATGCCAAGCGGGTCGCCAAAGTACGACGACAGGACCCGCACTACGAGCGGGAAAGCGGGAAATATGAAAACCCGTTGCCCTCGCGCGAATATGTGATCGAAACCCTGCAGAAGGCCGGCCGCCCGATGGGCGAGTACGAACTGGCCGATCAGCTGGCCATCGGTGCTGATGAACTGGATGCGTTTGAACGCCGAATCCGTGCCATGGAGCGTGAAGGGCAGCTCATGCGTAACCGCAAGGGCGCCCTCATTCTGCCAACCAAAGCCGATCTCGTGGCCTGTCGTATCGAGGGCCACCCGGATGGATTTGGCTTTGCCCGGCCGGAAACCTCGGTTGGCCGCGACAAGAGCGCCGACATCTTTCTGGATAACCGCCAGATGGAAAAAGCCTTGCATGGCGACCGGGTGCTGGTGCGTGTCACCGGCAAGGATCGCCGTGGCAGGCCAGAGGGCAGCATTGTCGAGGTCACCGAGCGGGCCAATACCGAGGTCGTGGGTCGGGTGTTTGACGAATACGGCGTACGTTATGTCGTGCCGGAAGATCGTCGCCTGCATACGCGTATCGTCATCGCGCCGGAGACGCCCGCAAACGGTGGTGCTGGCAAACGCCTGCGCAAGCCGAAAGCGGGTGAGACGGCGGTGCAACCGGGTCAGGTGGTGATCGCCGAGATTCTGGAGCAACCGGGCAAGCGTACTCTGCCTGTTGGCCGAATCAAGGAAGTCTTGGGCAACTATGCCGACCCGGGCATGGAGATCGAGATCGCTTTGCGCAAGCACGATCTTCCCTTCGAGTTTCCGAAGGCCGTCATTGATGAAGCCGCCAGGCTGCCTGAAGAAGTTGTCGTCGATAAAGACCTCGGCAAACGTGAAGATCTGCGTGATATTCCGCTGGTCACTATTGATGGCGAGACCGCCAAAGACTTTGATGATGCGGTCTTCGCCGAAGCCCTGCCCAAGGGCAAAGGCTGGCGCATGATTGTGGCCATCGCCGATGTGTCGCACTACGTGCGTCCTGGTTCGCCGCTGGATGTGGAAGCCGAGGCACGGGGAAACTCGGTGTATTTTCCGCGCCGGGTCATTCCCATGCTGCCTGAAAAGATTTCGAATGGCCTGTGTTCGTTGAATCCGGATGTCGACCGTCTGGCCATGGTCTGCGATGCACAGATCAACGCCGAGGGCGAAGTGACGCAGTACCGGTTTTATCCGGCGGTATTCCGTTCACGTGCACGTCTGACCTATAACCAGGTCTGGGGTTGGCTGTCGGGAGAGCTGACGCCGGCCACTCCGGCTCACCAGACCATTCAGCCGCAATTGCAGACGCTGTATGCCTTGTTCAAGACACTGCATGCCGCCCGAGAAAAGCGAGGCGCGATCGACTTCGACACCGTCGAAACACAGATGCAGTTTAACGACCACGGCAAGATCGAAGCCATTGTGCCGGTGATCCGTAACGATGCACATCGGTTGATTGAAGAGTGCATGCTGGCGGCCAACGTCTGTGCGGCCGACTTCCTGGAGAAGAAAAAGCAACCAGGCCTGTTTCGTATTCACGGTACGCCGAGCCCCGAGAAGCTGCAGGGCCTACGCGATTTCATGAAGGAATTCGGTCTGGGACTGGAAGGGGGGGATTCTCCCACCGGCAAAGACTACGGCAAACTGCTGGATCAGATCCGCGAGCGCCCGGATTTCTCGCTGCTACAGACGATTCTGCTGCGCTCCATGCAGCAGGCCATCTACAGCCCGGACAACATCGGCCACTTCGGTTTGTCCTACGAGTACTACACGCACTTCACCTCGCCGATTCGTCGTTATCCGGATCTGCTCGTGCACCGTGCCATCAAGAACGCACTAAAGTTCGAGAAGGTCAAACTGCCGGCGGACGAGGGCGCCTGGGAAGAGATCGGCCTGCACTGTTCGGCCACCGAACGGCGCGCTGACGAAGCGACGCGCGATGTGGAAGCCTGGCTCAAGTGCTACTACATGCAGGACCGGGTGGGCGAAGTCTTTGATGGCACCATCTCGGGGGTGACCGCATTCGGTGCTTTCGTGACGCTGGATCAGGTGTATGTCGAAGGCCTCGTGCATATTTCGGAACTGGGTTCCGATTACTTCCACTACGATCCGATCCGCCACTGCCTACTGGGTGAGCGCACCAAGCAGCAGTATCGCGTGGGTGATCGTCTGCGTGTGAAACTGGTGCGCGCCGATCTGGAAAGCAACCGCATCGACTTTGTCCCGGCAAGCGCAACGGACGAGGCCGTACAGGCTGCCGGTGATGGCGCTGCGCTGCAGGGGGGCGGCGAACGTGAAGCGCTGGCACTGGCGCGCAGCCGCAAGACCGGGCGACCATTGGCTGTTGAGCGACATCTGCTTGACGCCGAGATGGCAAAATCCCAGGCGGCGCCGCGCAAGAAACCCGTGGTGTCCCAAGTTGGCACCCCGGCAGGTAAATCTCGTGCAATCGGCCGTCAGAAACCAGCGGGTAAGACACCCGGCCGGCCGGTATCGGGCGGTAAGGCCAAGCCGGCCAAAGCGGTAAAATCCGGCACCGCCCAAAAATCTGCCCGACCCGCGAAGCCCTCGAAGTCACCCAAGCCGGCCAAGTCACCCGTCGCGTCCGCGAAGAAGGCTGCCAAATCGAGTAACCGACCCCGTCGAGCCAAAGCATGAGCAGTAACACCCGTCTGATCCATGGTTTCCACCCCATCATGGCCCGTCTGCGTCATGACCCGGAGAGCGTGAAAGAAATCTACCTCGACAACAATCGGCAGGATCGACGTGTGAAAGATCTGCTCCGGTTGGCCGAGCAAGCTGGCGCAAGGGTGGTTCAGGTCGAGCACCCGCGCATCGAAGGTATGGCGCCCAACGCACGCCATCAGGGGGTAGTTGCCCGCGTCGATGCCCGTCAGAAAGCCATTCACCTGGATGACGTACTGGATACGCTGGAAGAACCGCCGTTTCTGCTGGTGCTCGATGGCATCACCGACCCACGCAATCTGGGCGCCTGCCTGCGCGTCGCTGATGCGGCGGGTGTGCATGCCGTCATTGCCCCGAAGGATCGTGCCGTGGGGCTGACAGATGTGGCCATGAAAGCCGCTTCAGGCGCTGCCGAAACTGTGCCTTACATCATGGTGACCAATCTGGCGCGTACGCTACGCGAGCTCAAAGAGCGTGATATCTGGGTGGTCGGTACGGCGGGAGAAGCCAGCGAAGATCTCTATACGGCCACGTGGCCGGTGGCCACTGCCTGGGTCATGGGTGCCGAAGGGGACGGCATGCGCCGTCTAACGCGTGAGACCTGTGATGCGCTGGTGCATATCCCGATGGGCGGCTCGGTCGATAGCCTCAATGTCTCGGTGGCGGCAGGGGTTTGTTTGTTCGAAGCAGTTCGTCGCCGCCGCGCCTAAGAAAGATTTGGCTTAGCGCTTGCTATTTGCTTCGGGCGTGATCCATATCCGCCGGGTTTTTCTCATCCGCGTAGATGCGGCTGGGGTGTTCGGCCAGGCCCGCGCCACCCTGGCGGCAAAGTACTTCCACATTGGCCAGTGGCCGATCCTTGTGCAGCACTTCCACGGCACAGCGACCGTACACAGACTCAATCGTCGCCAGCACATTACGGGCGTAATCACTCTGTAGTTGACCATCCAGAATCAGATTAGCCAGCATCACGCCATCCGGTTTCAAGACGGCACGTGTATCCCGCCAGAATTCGCGTGTGACCAGGTGGCTTGGGATATTGTGATGCGAGCTATAAACATCTACCACAACCGCATCAAAGCGCGGCTGCTGATCATGCGCGGCACGGGAGACAAAGTGTCGCGCATCATCCACGATAAACTGGCCACGGATCGGTTCATGTAAGAACTGCTGCTCGGCAATCTGTTTGATCGCCGGATCAATATCGACATAGGTGTAGCGGTTGGCCGGTTCCCGGTGCGAGAGTGTAAAGCCGCCGGCGCCCAGGACCAGAATATCGCGATCCCGCAGATTCAGGTCGACGAGCAACGTGCGGCGCAGAGTATTGATGTAACTGGCGTAGCGGGGCGGGTCACCATCGCCAATGAGCGATGCGGTGGAGCTGTTGACTTTGAATACTCGGATCGCGTCACCTTCCGGGGTCTGCGTGTCGATCACGGCGTAGTCGGCGTAAGCAGTCTCGGTGATGCCGGGTTGCTCGTTGGTCAGCTGATTGCGGACGGCGGGTGTGTTCAGGCCGATAATCACGATGACCGAGAGCACAAAAGCGATCCAGGCGCGCCAGCGCGATGCCTGGCTTCGCTGTGATGCCTGAAGGCACAGCGCTCCTACCAGCAGAAGCAGCGCGCATAAGGCCACAGCGGCTGAAATTCCCAGCCATTGCATGACCAGTAGTGACAAACCCAGCGAGCCCAGAAATGAACCCAGCGTCGACCAGTAAAGTGCCATGCCGCTGGCTTCACCGGTGCGCTGGGTCTGCATCAAATTGGTGAGCGCTGGCACCGTCTGGCCCAGTAGCCAGGCAATTGGGCAGAGAATGCCGCCCACCAGCCCGCTGTAGGCTAACCAGACGGGTTCAATATGGGTAAAAAGACCGTTGACAAAGGGCGTGGAGAAACCGATGCCCAGCAGTAGCGCCGAAATCAGAAAATTACGGGCGACAACGGAAAGGTAGCGATCACTGATCCGTGCACCGGCTGCATAGCCTAATGCCAGCGCCAATAAAAAGAAGCCGATGGTGGGTGCTGTAACGACAATCGAACTACCCACATGCGGTACCAGCCGCCGTAAAGCAATGATCTCGGCCCCGAGGGAACTAAAGCCCTCGATAAAAACGATAACCGGGATCAGTAATGCAGACATGCCCCGATGTTACAGGAGCATGCCGGCGCCGACGGTGTTGTTGGTTGCTTCGTCAATCAGAATAAAGGCACCCGTGCCACGGTTCTGCGCATAGGCATCACAGCAGATCGGTTGCGCCAGGCGCAGGTTGATGCGGGCAATGTCATTCATCTGTAGCTGTGCCGGGGTAGCATCTTCAGCCAGGGTGTTGATATCCAGACGAAAAGGGATGTCTGCGATCTTGGTCTTCACCGTACGCGTTGTCTGACGCAGGGCATAAGTGCGGGCGCGGTCCAAGGGTGTTTCCGATAGCCAGCAGACCATGGCCTGTGCTTCCTTCACCACCTGTGGTGCGGTATCCGGGTGCGCCAGCATGTCGCCACGCGAGATATCGATCTCATCGGCCAGACGGATCGTCACCGATTGTTCAGCCACGCCTTCGTTCAGATCCACACCGCCGATTTCCACATGGGTGACGGTGCTGCGCTGGCCCGAGGGCAGGGCGACGACTTCATCACCCGGACGCACCATGCCCGAGCTGATGCGACCCATGAAACCACGGTAATCATGTAGTTCGGGGTTGGCCGAATCCTGCGGACGGCACACCAGCTGCACTGGCATACGGAACACTTCATGATGTGTCGGCGTTTCGCTATGGCTGGTGCCGGCGCTTTCCAGGATTTCCAGCAGCGTTGGACCTTCGTACCAGCGCATGGCGTCACCACGATCAACGATCATGTCGCCCTCCAGCGCCGACATCGGCACATAGCGTACCGATTCCAGGCCGATGGTGGCGGCAACGTCGGCAAACTCTTCCTGCAGTTTGGCGAACACTTGTGGATCGTAATTGACCAGATCCATCTTGTTGATAGCAACAACCACCTGCGGAATACCCATGAGCTGGCAAACCTTGGCGTGTCGGCGTGTCTGGGTCAGGATGCCACGGCGGGCATCGACCAGAATGATGGCTAGATCGGCGGTCGAAGCGGCGGTGACCATGTTGCGCGTGTACTGCTCGTGACCCGGTGCATCGGCGATGATGTACTTGCGAGTGCCGGTCGAAAAGTAACGGTAAGCGACATCGATGGTGATGCCCTGTTCACGCTCGGCCTGGAGACCATCGGTGAGCAGTGACAGATCGACGCTGGAAAGACCACGGCGTTGCGAGGTGCGTTCCAAGTTGGTCAGCGTATCGACCAGAATGGCTTTGGTATCGAACAGCAGACGACCAATGAGGGTGCTCTTGCCGTCATCGACGCTGCCGCAGGTCAGAAAGCGCAGCAGGCCGTGGTCTTCAGTAGTGTGTTGGCTCGTCATCAGAAGTAGCCCTCTTTCTTGCGTTGTTCCATGGCGGCTTCGCTGGCCTGGTCGTCCAGACGCGTGGCGCCACGTTCACTAATCGTGGTGCCGGCAGTTTCGGCGATGATCTTTTCGATGTTGTCGGCGTCGCTTTCAACCGGTGCGGTACAGCTGATGTCGCCGACAGTGCGGAAGCGCACCTGCAGATCGATAATCTCTTCGCCCGCTTTGGCCGGGGTCAGGTCGGTGATTGGCACAATGCCATTGCCCCGGCGCACGATCGGGCGTGTATGAGCAAAGTAGATCGACGGCAGTTCGAGCTTTTCACGCTCGATGTATTGCCAGACATCCAGCTCGGTCCAGTTAGAGATCGGAAAGGCGCGCATGTGCTCGCCCTTGTGAACGCGGGCGTTATATAGATCCCACAGTTCCGGGCGCTGGTTCTTCGGATCCCACTGACCGAAGTCATCGCGGAAGCTGAAGATACGTTCCTTGGCACGGGCCTTTTCTTCGTCGCGGCGGGCGCCGCCGATCAGGCAATCGAATTCGAATTCGGCAATCGTTTCGAGCAGCGTGACTGATTGGTGGCGGTTACGTGATTCATCCGGCGACTTCAGCACAATGGTGCCGCGCTTCATGGAATCTTCGAGTGAGCGAACGACGAGGCGTTCGCCCAGTTCGGCGGCACGACGATCACGGAAGTCGATGACTTCCGGATAATTGTGGCCGGTGTCGATATGTACGAGCGGAAACGGAAACTTTGCCGGGCGGAAGGCCTTCTCGGCAATCCGTAGCATGCAGATCGAGTCTTTGCCGCCCGAGAAGAGCAGTGCCGGGCGTTCGCACTGGCCGGCAACTTCGCGCATGATCTGGATGGCTTCGGCTTCCAGCCAGTCGAGGTGAGAGAGAGTTGGTACAGTTTGTGTCATGGGACGCAATTTTACAGAAGTGAGTTGAGTCGGCTGCTGTTACTTGGCTTTGTGTAAGCCGCATTCCTTGGTTTCAGGGTTTTCCCACCACCAGCGGCCGGCGCGTACGTCTTCGCCCGGGGTAATGGCCCGGGTGCAGGGTGCACAGCCAATCGATGGGTAAAAACGATCATGCAGCGCGTTGTACGGCACCTGGTTTAGATCGATATAGGCCCAGATTTCCTTTTCCGACCATTCGATCAACGGATTGAACTTGGGCAGATTGTTCAGTGCATCGTGCTCTTCCCAGTCCATGTTCTGGCGGGTGACCGACTGCGCGGCGCGCAGGCCAGTAATCCAGGCATCCTTGCCTTTGAGTACGCGGGCCAGGGGTTCCAGTTTGCGAATCTGGCAGCAGGCCTTGCGGTTTTCGACGGAGTTATAAAACCCGTTGATGCCATGTTCGCGTACCCAAGGCTCGAGCAACTTAAAGTCTGGGGCCATGATCTGGAAGCTGCAGTTCGGGTAATGCTTCTGCACCTGCTCCAGCAACGTGTAGGTCTCTTCATTGAGCCGGCCGGTATCCAGCGTAAAGATGCCGATAGGCAGGTTGTCTTTGCAGATCATATCGACCAGCACCATGTCCTCAGCACCCAGACTGTTGGCGAAGACCACGTTTGGATGGCGATCAATAATCGTATTCAGACGCGCCATGACCAGCGCCGATTTTTCGGCAACAGCCGCAACGAGCGCGGCATCCGGCGCGGTACGCTTGGGCGCTTGAGGCTGGCCGTGGCCGATGCTGGAGAGTGTGCTGTTCATCAGTGGGCTCCGCCTTGTGCCGCGCCGGTGCGATCAAGGCGGCGGAACAGCGGTTCCGGGTTATCGGTCGAGCCCTGATAGGTATCGGGGAAAGGGGCCAGGTTGCGCTCGGCCGTGGCCACGACCACGCTTGGATCGAGCGCCAGGGTATCGAAGCCCACGCGCAGCATGAAGAACAGTTGATCGACCAGTACGTTGCCGATCGCCCTCAGTTCGCCCTTGTACTTATAGTGGTTGCGTATGCGCCAGGCGATCGAGTAACCACGGCCATCCGTAAATTTCGGGAAGTCGATGGCCACCAGCGGCCATTGGCTGAAGTGCTTGGCGACTTCCGTCAGATCGTCGTTCGGTGACAACCAGACGCCGATGTCCGAACGCGACTTCAGCGCCGCGCATTGTACTTGCCATAGGGCAAACGGTATCAGCCATTGACCGGCTGGCAAATTCACCGTCGCTAGGTCTGCTTCAGCCTCTGGACGCAGCACTTGCCAGTTGTCGTTATGCACCTGGCCGTTTTTGAGGATCTCAGCCATTGGCGGCCTCCTTCTTCCTATTGAGTTTGCCACCATAGACGCTGGTCTTGAACGGGTCGATACCGACACGAACCACGGTATCCACAAAGCGCTCTTCCGGCTCGCGCAGACTGACATAGGTTTCGAGCAGCTTCGTCACCACGTCCGGCATATCGGCCGCAGCGAACGACGGACCGATTACTTTGCCAAGGCGGGTGTCGTTACCCTGGCGGCCACCGATGGTGACCTGGTACCACTCTTCATCATTCTTATCGACACCTAGCACGCCGATATGGCCGACGTGGTGGTGACCACAGGCGTTCATACAACCGGAAATATTCAGATCCAGCTCGCCGATGTCGTGCAGATAATCCAGATCGTCGAAGCGCTCCATGATCGCCTGCGCAATCGGGATCGACTTGGCGTTGGCCAGATCGCAGAAGTCACCGCCCGGGCAGCAGATGATGTCGGTAAGCAGGCCGACGGTCGAGCTGGCCAGTTTCAGTGCCTTCGCCTTGTCGAAGAGTTCCGGCAGTTTGCGCAACTCAACGTCTGACAGGATCAAGTTCTGTTCGTGCGACGAACGCACCTCGCCGAAGCTGTAGGCATCAGCCAGGTCAGCGACCGCTTCCATCTGCGTATCGGTGATATCGCCCGGCGCAATGCCTTTCTGTTTAAGCGATAGCGTGACAGCGCGGTACCCCGGTACACGATGCGGATGCACGTTCTGTTGTACCCAGCGGGCAAAGGCCTTGTCACTCTTCAAGCGCTCGTCGTAAACGGCGTCCGTCTCGGGCAGTTGTGCATAGGCCGGATCAACGAAGTAGGACGACACACGTGCCAGTTCGGCATCGGTAATCGTGGCCGGGCCATCCTTCAGATCGGCCCACTCGGCATCGACCTTGCGGCGGAATTCTTCAATGCCCAACGCCTTCACCAGAATCTTGATGCGTGCCTTGTAGGGGTTGTCGCGGCGGCCTTCCAGGTTATAGACGCGGATGATCGCTTCCATGTACGACAGCAGATGCCGCCACGGCAATGCCTCGTGAATCACTTCACCCAGTATCGGTGTCCGGCCCAAACCGCCTCCGACCCAGACGCGGGCGAGGATCTCACCTTGGTCATCACGGTAGAGATGCAGACCAATGTCGTGCACCTGAACCACGGCGCGGTCACGCTCGGCACCATGCACGGCAATCTTGAACTTGCGGGGCAGGAAGGCGAACTCGGGGTGGAAGGTGCTCCACTGACGGATGATTTCGGCGAGTGGGCGCGTATCGACAACTTCATCCGGGGCGATACCGGCAAATTGGTCGCTGGTCACGTTACGGATGCAGTTGCCCGAAGTCTGAATGGCGTGCATCTCTACTTCGGCCAGCCGTTCCAGCACGTCCGGTACACGCGCCATCGGAATCCAGTTGTATTGCAGATTGTGGCGTGTCGTGAAGTGGGCATAGCCCTTGTCTTCTTCGCGGGCGATGGCGCCCAGCACGCGCAGCTGCGCCGACGAGATCATGGCGTAAGGTACGGCGATGCGCAGCATCGGGGCATGGCGTTGCATGTACAGACCATTCTGCAGACGCAGCGGACGAAACTCTTCGTCGCTTAGCTCACCGGCCTGCCAGCGGTTGGTCTGGTCACGAAACTGCGCGACACGGGCTTTCACCATCGCGCGGTCAATGTCATCGTAACGGTACATAAGGGTTCTCTTAGGGGACGAATGTTTTTAGGGGTGGTTGTCAGGACATCACCAGCTTGGTGCCGATGATGACCAGCATGGTGGCCAGTAAGCTGCGCAGAAACTTCTCAGGCACCTTGCTGGCAATATGGCTCCCGATCCAGATG
>VEQK01000013.1 GCA_018883265.1 Rhodocyclaceae bacterium
GTTTCTGGTTGACGAAGTATAGGGCTGGGATTAAAATCTTGCCCCTTGTGGTGATGTAGCTCAGATGGTTAGAGCGATGGATTCATAACCCATAGGTCGGCAGTTCGATCCTGCCCATCACCACCAGCAATACCAAAAGCCGTTGATTCATTGAGTCAACGGCTTTTTTATTGGTTCAGCAATGCATAATGGGCAAACTCAAAGGTTTTCCATGCTCGACGACATTAAAAAGACCCTGTGGGCCGCCGCCGACAAACTGCGCGCCAATATGGACGCCGCCGAATACAAGCACCTGGTGCTCGGCCTTATTTTCCTCAAATACATTTCCGACACCTTCGCCGCCCATCGTGCCGAATTGGTCCAGCGCTTGGCCGACCCCAAAGATGAATACTTTCTCGATGGCGCGACTGCACAAGACATCGCCGCTGAACTCGAAGAGCGTGATTACTACCGTGAAGCCAACGTTTTCTGGGTGCCCGAAGCCTCCCGTTGGGAAGCGCTACGCGCTGCCGCCAAACAACCCGATATCGGCAAACGCATTGACGATGCGCTCACCGCCATCGAAGCCGAGAATCCCAAACTCAAAGGCATTCTCGACAAACGCTACGGCCGCGCCCAATTGCCCGATGGCAAACTGGGTGAACTGGTCGACATGATCTCCACCATTGGGTTCGGGGAAGATGCCGGCCAAGCACGAGACGTCCTCGGCCAAGTCTATGAATACTTCCTCGGCCAGTTCGCCAGCGCCGAAGGTAAAAAGGGTGGGCAGTTCTATACCCCGGCCTCCATCGTTAAAACCCTCGTTGCCATACTGGCCCCGCACCACGGCAAAGTCTACGACCCATGCTGTGGTTCCGGCGGCATGTTCGTACAGTCTGAGAAATTCATCGAAGCGCACGGCGGCAAACTGGGCGATGTTTCCATCTACGGGCAGGAATCCAACCCCACCACCTGGCGCCTGGCCGCCATGAACCTCGCCATTCGCGGCATCGACTTCAATCTCGGCCGCGAACCCGGGGACACCTTCACCCGAGACCAGCACCCCGACCTACGGGCTGACTTCATCCTCGCCAACCCACCCTTCAACATCAGCGACTGGTGGCATGGCAGCCTGGAGGGCGATCCACGCTGGCGCATTGGCAACTACAGCGGCACACCGCCCCAAGGCAATGCCAACTACGCCTGGTTGTTACACATGCTCTACCACCTCAAGCCCACAGGGCGAGCTGGTATTGTTCTGGCCAATGGCTCCATGAGCTCCAGCCAAAACAGTGAAGGCGAAATTCGTAAAGCCATGGTCGAGGCCGACGTGGTGGAAGTCATGGTCGCCTTACCCGGCCAACTCTTCTTCAATACCCAAATCCCCGCTTGCCTCTGGTTCCTCACCAAAGAGAAAACCCAGCGCAAAGGCGAAGTGCTCTTCATCGACGCCCGCAAACTCGGCAGCATGATCAGCCGCGTACAGGCCGAACTAACGGACGAAGTGATCGAACGCATCGGCAATACCGTTGCAGCCTGGCGTGGCGAACCAACCCCCGAACCCTACCAAGACATCCCCGGCTATTGCCGTAGCGTCAAACTCGAAGAGATCGCCCAACACGGCCATGTGCTCACGCCAGGCCGCTATGTGGGTGCCGAAGAAGTCGAAGACGACGATGAGGCCTTTGCCGACAAGATGCAGAAGCTGACTGAGAAACTCGGCGAACAAATGGCCAAAGGCGCAGAACTCGATGACCTGATCCGCCAGAAGCTGAAGGGGTTGGGGTATGAGTTCTGAGTGGGTTCCCTTTACCGATTTGCTTTCGACGATTGTTGATAACCGCGGCCGAACATGCCCAGTTGGTGATAGCGGCGTCCCTTTGATAGCCACTAACTGTATTGACTCGAATAGTCTCTATCCGCGTTATGACACAACCAGATTTGTTTCAGACGATACATATCACACATGGTTTCGCGGGCACCCCAAGCCAGGAGACATTCTGTTTGTCTGCAAAGGCAGTCCTGGACGTACAAATTGGGTACCGAACCCGGTAGATTTTTGTATTGCACAGGATATGGTTTCCGTTCGAGCCGACCCGAAGAAGATATACCCGAAATATCTTTTTGCTGCGCTTAGGTCGTCTGTGGTGCAAACACAGATCGATAACATGCACGTAGGCACGATGATTCCTCATTTTAAAAAGGGTGATTTCGGTAAGCTCAATATTCCTGTTCCATCCCGTGACGAGCAACGGGTAATCGGTGATTTTTATTTTTTTCTCTCCGAGCGCATCGCCCTCTTGCGAGAAACCAACGCCACCCTCGTAGCTATCGCCCAAGCATTGTTCAAATCTTGGTTTGTCGAATTCGACCCCGTCCGCGCCAAGATGGAAGGGCGATCGCCAGAGGGCATGGATGAAGCGACTGCAGCGCTGTTTCCGGATTCGTTTGAAGAGTCGGAATTGGGATTGGTGCCGAGGGGGTGGCGGGTATCAACAATTGGCGAAACGGTCGAGACAGTCGGCGGTGCTACGCCGGACACCAAAGACCCCAGCTATTGGGAGCCGGCCGAGCATGCTTGGACAACACCTAAAGATCTATCGGGTATTTCTTCGCCGGTGCTTCTAGATACAGAGCGCAAAGTATCGACGAAAGGCATAGGAAAAATTAGCTCAGGATTGCAACCTGCCGGTACCTTGCTTATGTCATCTAGAGCGCCGATTGGTTACCTCGCAATCGCCCAGAAGCCTGTAGCGATCAATCAGGGTTACATCGCTATGCCACCTGGTAGCAAGTTACCGCCGTTGTATATGCTGTTCTGGTGCCAACAGAACATGGACACAATCAAGAACCATGCAAACGGCTCAACATTCATGGAAATCAGCAAGAAGGCATTTCGACCGCTTCCAATTTTGGTGCCTGCAGTCGGGGTGCTTGAAAAGTTTGTTGGTGCTGCTGGTGCTTTGTTTGACCGTCTCGTTGAAAACGAGTGTCAGGCAAAAACACTTGCCGATCTCCGGGACACGTTGTTGCCGCGTTTGATCTCTGGGCAGTTGCGGTTGCCGAACATCTGCTGAAGGTTTTAGCGGCGCTGGAGGTTCGTGTGCTGTTGCGCGACGCTGCTGCGGGGGACGTGCCGATCCGGGATGATAAAAATCCAAAGACGCTGGCTGAACTCAAGGCGGAGGGAGATCTACCGACTCTGAGTAATGAGGATTGGTAATGCGATCACTCAATGTCTGGATGAATGGGGTGCTTGTGGAAACCTGGTCCTATGGGCGAGGGGATTCGCACCGTTTCGTTTACGATGCAGATTGGCTGAAATCGCGAGCCTGCCGGTCATGGTCACTGTCTCTCCCGCTTAGTGCCTCAGCAGTGTCTGAGAAATTTTTATGGCCCAATCACTCCATCGGGCGAGGTTTTTGTGATCCTGCCCTCCAGATGACGGAAAACAGGAAACCGTAACCAAACCCCACGCACCAGGTTACGCCGATCAGTAATGCGGCGATGCCAAGTTCAAATGGTTGTACTTGAACAGGCACGCTCAGCATGTGGAGCCAGAGGATGATATTGATCAAAGGCTGCGCCAAACCAGTAAGTACCAGTAGGGACCAGATCAGATGCAGGGAGGCCAAGAAGCAGCCCAAAGCGATGCCTGTTCGGAGTGGACTATTCATATAACACCTCGTTTGGGTGATTAATAGATATTAGTCTACTCCTATGTTCCAATAACAGGCCGGAAGTGCCTTTAATCCCTGTGACACTCCAAATGATCAATAAACCACGTGTACCATTCTTTGGAAGCGTCTAACCTTTGAACAAAATAGGCCTTAAATTCAACACGAGATGACCTCTAATGGAAAAAATGCATTTCACCCGAATGGACGAGGGCACAAAAGCGGATTTTGAACTTCTCGAGAAGGTTCATGAGCAAACACTGCAGGAGCTGCCGGATCGTTTGTATGAACTTTTGGATGATGTGGGTAAAGATGATTTCTACAACATCAGCCGTAGGGAACACTGCCTGCAGGCGGCAACCCGGGCGCTACGCGACAACCGCGACGAGGAATACATTGTCGTGACCCTGTTCCACGACATCTGTGAGTCATTGGGCCCCTTTAATCATGGGGAGGTGATTGCGTCGATCCTGAAACCCTTTATCAGTCGGAACAATTACTGGATGCTGACGAAGCATGGCCTGTTCCAGACCTATTATTACGCCAGGTTTTTTGGCATGGATCCCAATGCACGGGATGCCTTCAAGAATGATCCGGCGTATGAACAAACTGTCGAGTTCTGTGCCAAGTACGACGAAGTTTCATTCGACCCGAATTACAAAAGCGAGCCGCTTGCCACCTTTGACCCAATGGTCCGGCGTGTCCTCAATAAGCGTTGGGCGCCGCCGGGTACGACCGCATAAAAGAAAGGCATCATGAAAACCACTCAAATTACCGCAGTGATCGTCTTGGCAGTAGCCAGCATCTCAACCCAGGCATTTGCCCAGGAATCCTTTCGTGACCGCCAGATCGATGAGCGGTTTGCCGCAGCCGATAAAAATCACGATGGCAAGTTGACGCTTGAAGAAGCCAAGGCCGGCATGCCCCGGGTGGCGGCCAACTTTGACAGGATTGATGCCCAGAAACGAGGTTATGTCACCGTGGAAGATATCAAGGCCGCGGCCGACCGTTAAGCTGTAATGATCTGCTGCTGATCAGGCGCTGGGAATGAAGTCTTTGTCGTCCTGGTGCTTGCGCTCGAATTTCAGGAAGCTGTAGTACCCGCACTTCTTGCCATTGGGAAACTCGCGGCAGACATCCGGGCGGGCTTCGTAAATGGTGCAGCGACGGTGTTCTTTGTCCAGAAACTGACACGCCGTCTTGTAGATATCGTCGGTGCGATGGCGCAGAATCTGCTCCCGCACATGCTCATCCGGTTCGCCCTCGGTGAATACATATTCGCGGGTGTACGATGCCTTGGCCTCGGCAGGCGTAACCCCAAAATACTTAGCCAGCCGGTTGATATCTTTTTTGCTGACCACGATGCGCGGGTAGGTGCAGCAGTAGCCGGGGCATTTGCTGCAGTCGTAACTTACTTTTGCTTTTGTCATAGCTGGGATTCTATCGCTTCGGTAGGGATTCGTGGGATGGCAACCACGAAAAAACCTTTTGAAACAAAACCGTAATGTTAGAATGCTCGAATATTGCATTGCGTCATCATGAAATCACGACCTAACCATGTCTCTTCGATCCACCATGTCGGCAAAACTGCTGGCGGGTATCAGCGCACTCTGGTTTGCGCTGTTCCCGCTGTTTGCCTATGGGGTGTCATCGGTTGAAGGTGATCCAACAGTCGATAGCGAAAGTGCTATCCCCGAGGATTCGGCGTGGTACAGCCTGCATGGTCAGGCAACCTACATTCTTCAGTACAAAAACAAGTTCAACTCGCCATACGTAGGCGATAAGAGTCTGCTCAGCACCGGGGATGTCGGTAAGAGCTATACCGTCACGGTTACCCCATTTATAGGGGTTCGCCCATGGAAGGGCACGGAATTTTTCTATAACCCGGAAGCAGCTGAAGGGATGCCTTTCTCCAATCTCAGCGGCCTGGGCGGTTTTACCAATGGCGAAATGCAGCGCGGCAATCTGGTACCCATGCAGTTTTACAATGCGCGCGCTTTTATTCGCCAGACAATTGGTCTGGGTGGCGGTGTTGAGCATATCGAGGACGGCCCCAACCAGATTAAAGGAGATGTCGATAAGCGACGGGTGACACTCACCTACGGTTGGTTATCTGCGCTCGATTATTTCGATAGCAATCGGTACAGCCATGATCCGCGGACCCAGTTCTTGAACTGGTCAATTATGGCGGCGGGTGCGTATGACTTTGCCGCCAACGGGCGGGGCTACACCTATGGTGTGGTCGGAGAATACTTTGATGAGGGCTGGACGGTGCGTCTTGCACGTCTGGCCATGCCTAAAGATCCTAACGGTATGTCCCTGGATTATCAGCTGACGAAGCAATACGGTGATCAGGTTGAAGTTGAGCGCGAGCACAACTTGTTCGGGCAGGAGGGCGCTTTTCGGGCACTGCTCTTTCAGAACAGAGGCATTCTGGCAACGTTTAACGATGCCGTGAATCAAGCGCAACAAACCGGGGTTTATCCGCCGAATATCCTGACTTCCCGCAACGGATATCAGAATAAATGGGGTTATGTGCTAAACGCCGAGCAGGCGGTGTTGGACGATATCGGGCTATTCGCCCGTTGGAGCTGGAACAACGGTCAGTCGGAGACTGAAGCGTTTACCGATATCAGCCGGTCGTTGTCGGCCGGTACGTCAGTGAAGGGCAGCTTCTGGGGGCGGCCGGATGATACCTATGGCCTGGCTTTCTCATTTAACGGGATTAGCTCGTCCCAGATTAACTACCTGAATCAGGGTGGGTCCAGCATGTTTATCGGCGACGGAAAGATTGCCTATCAGGGTGAGCGCATTATGGAAACCTACTACAGCGTACGACTCTTTAAGGGCGCCTATCTTTCTGCCGATTATCAATATATCCGCAACCCGGCGTATAACAGCGATCGGGGTCCGGTAAGCTTCTTTGCTATGAGGGCGCACTTTGAGCTCTAAAATAGGGCCTCATTCAATGAGATTGTCATAACAAACAATGAACGACCCCATCAGACTCACCCAATACAGCCACGGCGCCGGTTGTGGCTGCAAGATTTCACCCAAGGTGCTCGACGTCATCATCGCCGGTAGTGGCGCACAGCATCTGGACCCCAAGCTATGGGTTGGCAATGCCTCGCGTGACGATGCCGCCGTTTATGCCATCGATGAGACTCGGGGGGTGGTTTCAACGACCGATTTCTTCATGCCCATTGTCGATGACCCGTATGATTTCGGGCGTATCGCCGCCACCAATGCCATCAGTGACATTTACGCCATGGGCGGCACACCGTTGATGGCGATTGCCATATTGGGCTGGCCCGTCAATGTGTTACCGGCCGAAGTAGCCCGGGAGGTGATCCGCGGTGGGCGTAGTGTCTGTGAAAGCGCTGGTATACCGTTGGCCGGCGGCCATTCGATTGACGCACCTGAACCGGTATTCGGGTTGGCGGTCACCGGGGTTGTGGATAAGGGCAACCTGAAGCGCAACGATACCGCTACGGCAGGTTGTCGGTTGTATCTGACCAAACCACTTGGCGTCGGTATTCTGACCACCGCCGAGAAGCGGGGGGTGGTGTCACCGGAGCATGCCCATATCGCACGGGATGCCATGGTGCGCCTCAATCGGCCCGGCGCGGCGTTTGGGCAGCTGAGCGGCGTGACGGCCATGACTGATGTCACCGGATTCGGCTTGCTCGGACATCTGGTAGAAATGGCGGACGGTTCCAAACTCACTGCCGAGCTTGATCGCGATGCCGTGCCAGTTCTGGATGGGGTCGAAGCTTATCTGACTGCAGGCTGTATACCGGGCGGTACGTTACGTAATTTTGACAGTTACGGTGAACGTATATCGGCACTGACCGATCACGACAAGCACCTGTTGTGTGATCCGCAAACCAGCGGCGGCCTTTTGGTGGCCGTAACGCCGGAAGGGGAGGCCGAGTTTCTGGCAGTTGCGGAGACCTGCGGGCTGCAGTTGCAACCCATAGGTTGCATGGTGCCGCAAAATGATAAGGCCGTGATTATCCGTTAATGTTGCCAACGCAGGATCAGTACTCCGAGATCTTCCTCAGCGGCGCACCGCTGATGGATACACGCGCGCCCATCGAATTTGCCCGGGGTAGCTTTCCCGGGGCCATTAACCTGCCGCTGATGACGGATGAAGAGCGGGCGGCCGTAGGTACCTGCTATAAACATTCCGGTCAGGATGCAGCGATTGCGCTGGGGCACAAGATCGTATCGGGCAGCATCAAGTCGGCGCGCATCGCCGCCTGGGCTGAGTTTGCCCGGCAACATCCGCAAGGGTATCTCTTCTGTTTCCGGGGCGGACTGCGATCGCAGATCGTGCAGCGTTGGCTGGCCGAAGAGGCCGGTATCGTGTACCCACGCATTGCTGGCGGCTACAAGGCGATGCGGCATTTTCTGATGGGCACGACCGATCGCTTATCGGCGCAACTCGGGGTGCATGTGCTGGGTGGCATGACCGGAACCGGAAAAACAGAACTACTGCAGCACCTGGGGCAATCGGTCGACCTGGAAGCCTGTGCCAATCACCGGGGCTCCGGGTTTGGCCGGCGCGTTTCCGGGCAGCCAGCGCAAATCGATTTTGAACACCGTATCGCAAGCCGCTTATTGCAGGTGGAGGCGGCTGGCGGCGGCGGATTCATTGTTGAAGATGAGGGTAACTTCATCGGCCGGTGCTCGATACCGGCTAGTCTGTATAGCCGCATGCAGCAGGCGCCGATCTTGTGGCTGGAAGATACGTTCAGCAATCGGGAAAGCCGCATCCTGCGGGATTATGTAGTCGAGCAACGCGCTGCGCATGATATGGCTTATGGCGAAGAAGGCGCGAGCCGTTTTGCCGCGCATTTGCTGGATAGTTTGTCACGTATCCAGAAACGTCTGGGCGGCGAGCGCTATGAACGGGCCCGTCAGGCCATGACAGCAGCTCTGGCGATACAGGCGGCAACCGGTGATACCGAAGCGCACCGGGCGTGGATTGGGTTATTGCTCCACGAATATTACGACCCGATGTATGTGCATCAGAAGGCGCAAAAGCAGCTGCGTATTGTCGCTGAGGGAGATGCCGAATCTCTGATTGATTTTGTAACAAAGTCTTAATAATTTACCTAGGCCTCAGGGATTACATTTCAAACTTAGAAAAATTGTCAGACCCGCATAGGTAAGTCTGACTGCTAATGTTGGAGTGGTGTAGACAATGAAGAAGCATCAACAAAAAGACGTGAGCAATCATCCGCAAGAATCGTTGGCGGAGCTATATCACCGGTTAGAGCGAGACATGCTCGATAGCTTCGATGAAGAGTTGGAAATGGAGTTGGATGACCAGCGCTTTGACGAATCGACCGGCTCCGCAGAGGACATTGCCCAGGCCAGACTCCGGCGTCGTCAATATTTCAAAGAGCTTCTTCGTTTGCAGGGTGAGCTGGTCAAGCTGCAGGACTGGGTGGCTCATACGGGCTACCGCATGGTTATCCTTTTCGAAGGGCGAGATGCAGCCGGTAAAGGTGGAGTCATCAAGCGGATTACACAACGATTGAATCCCCGCGTTGTTCGCACAGTTGCGCTGCCCGCGCCCAGTGACCGGGAGAAAACACAATGGTACTTCCAGCGCTATGTATCGCACTTTCCGGCAGCGGGTGAAATTGTCCTGTTTGACCGGAGTTGGTATAACCGCGCTGGGGTTGAGCACGTCATGGGTTTCTGCAATGACAACGAGTACAAAGAATTCTTCCGCTCAGCACCCGAATTTGAGAGGATGCTCGTAAGGTCAGGTATCAAGCTCGTGAAATACTGGTTCTCGATCAATGACGATGAACAGCATGCCCGATTCCTCAGCCGCATCAATGATCCACTCAAACAGTGGAAATTGAGCCCGATGGATCTGCAGTCCCGGGTGCGGTGGGAAGACTATACGCGTGCCAAGGAAAAGATGCTAAACAAGACAAATATTCCGGAGGCGCCATGGTGGGTGGTGCCGGGCAATGACAAGAAGGCCGCGCGGCTCAACTGCATAAGGCACCTACTCTCGCAAGTGCCCTATGAAGATATCATTCATGAGGAAGTTATATTGCCAAAGCGGCAGCATAATCCAGACTATGTGCGACATCCTGTGCCCGAATCCATGGTTGTACCGAACTACTACGATCTGGAATAACAGGAAAACAAATAGGTTTACGTAACGATCAATCGACGCTCATATTTCTATCGGTTATGATCAACAGGAGGTGGGCGCAAATTGCCCGGATCTTGTTAGCTAGATTGTCTTTATGGTACGGCGTTCGGTTCAGAACCTAATTCTTGGTTGCTGCGGGCTGATCCTCTGGCTGGGATCGGAAGCCGCTTTGGCTAATGTGGAAGTCATTGGTACGCCGGTTGCTTCAGCAACGATTCGCCAGTGGGGAAATCGGTTTACATCAGATACGAAAATTGCGGTTTCGTATGTTGAAGCGCTGGAAGAAGTGGCTACATCTGAATTGTTTGTTGGCGTTTATGATCTTGCACTCGTCGAACATCCTCTGACAGCTGACCGTTTGCGGGCGAGAGGATTGGTGCAGTTCCCGCTCCTGTGTGTTCCTGTTGTCGTCGTCGTGAACCTTCCGGGAATTCCTGCCAACGCCTTACGCCTGAATGCTCGTGTCCTCGCGGCCATGTATACGGGCGAAATCCTTTCTTGGAATGACCCTGGTATCGCAGAGCTCAACCCGTCTCTTTCCCTGCCCGCAATTCCGGTGGTGCCTATTGCGCAATCTGATGGTTCAGCAGTGACACTTAATTTTACCCGCTACCTTGCCAGCGGTTCCGACAGTTGGCGCCAAAAACCTGGATTGGGCTCAGGGCTAATATGGCCGCTAGGGGGTAAAGGAGAGAAGGACGCAGAAACCGCGGCAAAACGATTGATGGCGCAAGAGGGTTCCCTGGGCTTTCAGCCCTGGGTTAATAAAACCCGGTTTGATCTCTCGACGGTGAGGCTGCAAAATGGCCGGGGCGAGTTCATAACGCCGACGTCTGGGCATTTTGCCGGTACGTTCAAAACATTCCTGGCGAAGTCCAACGGTGATTTTTCCGCGCCCGTTAACGTAGATGGGGCGGATGCCTGGCCGATACTGGCTGTGGTGTATGGTCAGATGAAACAGATACCAGAAGATGTTCCCGATGCACAAGAGACTGTGCAGATGCTGACCCAGATTCTGCAGGCTCATGTTCCGCCCACGGATGGGCTTGTTTCCGTGGGCTATGAGGATGTTGCCCAGGCCTTGAGCCAGGTTCAATCCGAGAAGCGGTTTGGTCCGCCACAAAGGAAAAAGGTCGGACCATGAACCGTTTCCCTTACGTTGCAAGCCTCGGAATTTTTCTGTCTACGCTTCTAAGCATTTATCCGCAAGCCTCAGTCGCTGGTGGTCGTGTGCCGACTACCTACAATCAGCGCTACCAGGCGTTGTTTGCGGAACAGGAGCTATTCAGAAAGCGTCCGGAGCTTCTAGGTTGTGTTGATGCATCCAGGGATTACGTGCAGGGGAGCAATGCGGCGATTTTTAACAAATTGAGATTCCAGCCATCTAGTGCCCAAATGGGTTTTGTCGCTGAGGATCTGGTCGGGGGCAAAGTCACGCGCACCGTAAGAATTCAAGCCGAGGGCCGGGTCCGCGCCTACAGTTTCCTTGAGAACTGGGAAACCGCCGAGATCAATTGCACCTTTGTGTCAGGGGAGTCGGCACGTGTTCACTTGAGTGTGATTGAGTAAGCTGCAATCGACGTGTAACAAACTAGTAGCAGAATTCTAACCCATTGATTATTGGAGGCTGACTGCGTTCTGTGCGGTCTGCTTGGATGGGGCAGATTGTTCAGGTTTCGTCTTTTCCCTCATACGACTTTCTTGGGACTGCTGTTCCTCGGCGTTCCGGGACTGTCTTGTGCCGAAGATGTGAACCCGGTGGGTTTTTTTGTGCGCCCCTCTCTATCCGGGGACTGGGGCGGGCTACGGAGCCTGCTGGAAGACCGGGGAGTGATTTTTACCTTGACACAAACTTCGGATGTCCTCGGCAACGTGAATGGTGGTGTTAAGCGTGGTGTTGAATACGATGGGCTTTTTCAGCCGCAGATTGATATGGATCTGGGTGTGCTGATGGGTTGGTCTGGCATGTCAGCACATGCGGCAGCCTATGTCGTTCAGGGAAAGGGGCTCTCGCAAACTAACCTGCAGAACATCATGACGGTAACGAACACCGAATACGCACCCGCTGGAACCAAGTTGGGAGAGTTCTGGGTCCAGCAAAAATTCTTTGACGATATTGTTGCGCTAAAACTTGGACAGATCGAGGCTGATCTGAATTTTGACACCATCGCATCGTCTGCCTTTATGGTGAACAGCACTTGGGGTTGGCCGGCCATCTGGGCTCAAAACATGCCGAATTCGGGGCCGACCTATCCGAATGCAACGCCGGCGGCACAGCTCATTATTAACCCAAACCCGGAATGGACCTTACAGGGCGCAGTTTTTAACGGTAACCCTATGGGAAGAGCACCAAACGGAAATGCGACGGGTTTGGACTTTCCGATGGGCCAGGGGGTTCTCAGTTTTCTAGAAGGGGCATATAACCATAATCTAGCTGGTGAAAACGGGAAGATGCCTGGGGTCTATAAGCTTGGAGGCTGGTATAACTCACAATATTTTAATAGCCTGAGTATGGCCAATAACGGCCAGCCGCTAGCAGCGAATACCGGGGCGCCTGCACAGAGCTTCAAGGGTAACTACTCGCTGTATGCCAGCTTTGATCAGGCAATCTGGCGGGATGCCAATACGGATGATCAGGGGCCTAATGTATTTGGCAGTTTGCATTACAGCCCACAGAGTGATCGAAATCAGGTGAGCTGGTTTGTTGAGGGTGGACTGAGTTATAAGGGTCTGGTTGATGGGCGGCCGCTAGATCAAACGGCGCTGGGCTTTGGTTATATGAACATGAGTAGTTCATATATCAGTAATGTTCAGTACGGGAATAGTTATCAAGGAACCAGTACACCGACCCCTAATTTCGAATCGTTTGTGGAGTTCGATTATCAGGCAGTGATATCACCGTGGTTAGCGCTTCAGCCATTCGTGGTTTATGTGATCAATCCGGGGGCTAGGGCGCCACAGCCACAGAATAATCAGCTCCCGATCAATAACGCCTTGGTATTTGGGCTACGGACAAACGTCTCGTTTTGATTCAGATGTTGGTCAAGCACTTGCTCTGTCATTGATACTGACGTCGTTGTGCCAGATCAGGTATGGCGCATGAGGAATTTCTGGGAGGCTGAGCAAAAAAGTCTCATTAGGACATTGCAGCAGCGGTGCAGAGTCTTTTTTTACCAGGGAGTTTTTGCGTCAAGTACGGGTTTCAAGGCAGCCGGCAGTGTTTCGAGATAAGCACTCATTCTTCCCTTCGTCCAGGCAACTGGTAGGTCAAAGGGGTTTCCGGGTCTTGATGCCAATAGTGCTTCGCCAGAGACCAGATCATTCATGTGTCCGAGCAGCTCCTGGGTCTCTGCGAGCGCGGAGAGGAATGGATGTAATTGTTTCTGCGGATACAGGCTCTCGAAGAAATCGAGGGTGTAGCGAAGTTTTTTCAGATCAATACGTACTTCATGGCGCTGCTCGCCATTAAGGGTATGGGCAATTCGTGCGCCACGGCAGAAGCGTTTGTACCGTTTTTTTATTGCCTTATCGGCAAACGCATCAATACGATCTGTTTTTCGGTCAGGTAGCATCAATAAGGCTTCACAGAAGGCAACCATAGTCAGGCTATAGCGACGGCCGCGTAGCCATTGCTGCGTTTCGGTGTGCGCCTTCTTGCGTTCAATCAACGCGAATTCTTTGAGCTGAATGAATTCAGCGTGGTTGCCGAGGTCGCCGGCCATGGCCGGAAGCGTCTCGCTGTAGAAGACGTCCCAGTTTCTGGCATTGCCTAGTTGTTCGGCCACATCGCGCCAAGCTTGACCCCACTTGTCACTGAATCCTGGGGGAAGTTCCGCTTCAAAAAGTCGAAGCGCGGTGCGAAGGCGGCGAAGCGCTACTCGCGCCTGGTGAATGAACTCCACATTACTCGGCGTAAAAACGCCTTCTTCATTCTCCTGCAATTGCCTCAGGCAGAGCCAAGCAATCTGTTTGAAGACACCGATAACGCATTCCTTGGCATCAATCTTGACCCGTTTCGCCTTGGCTGGGCCTAGGCTCTTGGCGAAGCTCAAGGAGTGTGCCTGCTGTGCAAGGCTATCGGCGACGGGGTGCAGTCTCACCTGGCGGCTTAGTAGGCGACCAAGGCCGTACAGTGCCGCTAGCTGCCCGTTATAGAGCCGAAGCTCAATCTCGCAAAAGGGCTTGGTAGGTTGAGCGGAGTCTTCACCTGCTGATAACGTGCCCTCTTCCAGGATCACATCGACCTGGGCGCTACGTATCTGTATGGACCACTCACGCTGTCTGGCCTCGATGGTGTAGATGGGTATGAGATTCCCGGCGAATTGCGTCAAACGCTCTGCTGTCTCCGGGTCATCGATCAGGGTGGCAAAATCGAAGGCACCAGGCGTTGTCGATCCGGTCCAGAGATGCGCATCATTGCCGGTCCGTTGCACAGTGAGCATGGTTTTGCGCAGGATGCGTGTTTCATTAACGGATAAACCGCTCCTTGCAAGGGCTTGATCAGATGTATCAAAGTGCGTCTGATGTATCCGTCGCCGCTTGGGGGCACTGCTCAGGAGTGGGTGTTGCAGGAGGGTGCTTACATCTCTCGAATCGAGGTTTAGCCTTAGGGTCTGTGAGGTACGCATCTGATTGTTAAAATTTTGTTAAATTTCAGCAGGTTGCAACGAAATACAAGCGAAGCGTACCGGTGATCGTCAGCATAATCAATGTCCTGCCGACAATTCATGGTGGCCTGTCATGAATTAGAAATCTCGGCAGGATAGGGTTGGTCTCTGTAAAAAGGGGTCAATACATCATGTCGAACAGCAAAGGGATTGAAGTCGGCGTCCTAGACACCGGCGAACCTGAAAAAGTCATTCAGTCGATCGAGTTATTACACGGTAGTTTCGCCGGTAGCGATCGCTATACTGTAGCCAGGCTTAGCGAAGAGCTGAAGCAATTAGATGTGCCGCTGTATCGGCAATTTTTTATCGCAACTCTACGCACCAATAAAGAAGAGCGGGTCGTTGGTATTGGTGGCGTCAAGGCGGCTGACTGGGCATCTAATACGCACATTCTCTATCTGTCAGCTGTGCATCCCGAGTTCCGTAACCTTGGCATTGGTAAACGGCTTGTGAAAGACCGCGTTCATTGGATACGTTCCAATTTTAGCGGCGGTCGTGTGCTTGTATCAACACCAAAAATCGAACGGTTCAAACAATTCGGATTCCGTCAGGTGACTGAATCCTGCCATAAAGGTCGGGCCATCATGCTCATGGAGTACTAATCGACTTAAATATCTAATGCATTCAGAGTCATGAGTGGCTCACCCATTCGGATTGGTTGCCCTTCACGGAGGCCTGCAGTAAAACGATAACGCTCGGGAAAGAGCAGAATGATGGTTGATCCATGTTCGAACCAGCCGAGCTCATCCCCTTTGTTGTAATGAGCATCACACCCAATGACATTGGGTCCCTGATAGCGGAGATTCAGTAGAACGTCGATAAAGTGCAGGCGAATGCTGGCAACGAGGATGGCGGCTACCGGGATCATGAGGAAGGACATCGGGTGCCCGGAGGTACCCAAAAACTCGGCTTCAATAACCGCGCGTTCATTTTTGCAGAATAGCGCCTCAATACGTTTGAGCGCGATGGGGTTTACATTCCAGGTGTCCCCCGTGATGTAGGTAACTTGCGAAATATGACAGTCGACCGGTGCGTGAAAGCGGTGATACATCCCTGCCGTAATCCGAATCGTGATGTAAGTACCGTTGATGAATCTTGCAACAAGGTCTGGATCGGGAAGCAAATCGCGAATTGAATAGGGGAATCCTTTGGCCTGAAATACCTGCGTGTCACTGATCTTACCGTGGGCGCCGACGATGCCGTCACAGGGGCTCGTCAGTACGGACGAATTCGGGTCAACCGGCCGGGCGCCAGCTTTGAGTTTACGTATGAAAGCGTCGTGCAAGGAATTGAAGTTAAGGTCTAGCGCATCCGAAAGATCAACCTTCGAGAAAAATCTCCAAAGCCTGATGGAAACTGATCGGATGAACGGGTTTCTGATCTTGCTGAAACGGCCCATGAAAAGTGTTGTCGCACGCCTCGGAATCCTGTTGGTCAATAGAAAATTCAGGTCTTCTTGCAGCAGAAATCGATCAAGGAGTAGGCGTAATTTCATGTGCTTGTAACGAGGATTGGATAGAAATGACGCATGGAAAATCTATTTAACGAAACCATGCTCGGGTTGATGGCGGTGGCTGGTGCTATTGCGGCACTGCCCAAGTTCAGGTCACGATTGATGCTCTCGCGGGCAAAACACCGGTCATTAGCCGGTCATTCCCGGATGGCCAAGCGTATCGCACGATTAATACCGTTTTATGAATATGATGAGTCAGGGTTCTTTCGAGCAGATGACGCCCCGGACGAGATCGTTCAAAAGCGGGTCAAGAGTCTGGCCATGCTTTCAGACTTTTACGAAAGAAAATACCGGCGTTCTGCAGCATTAACACGGCAGGCAGCAGAAACGATCTCGGATCTAAAATTTACGGGTTCCTATCGTGTGCCCTATCAGTTCTCTCGGTATGTACGTTCACGACTTCCTTCGGGTTCGTTCCTGAATAGTTCTGCTGGAGTCCTTGTGACGGATCTGGATGGCAATTCCTACTATGATCTGGCCGGCTCTTATGGGGTCAATGTCTTCGGTTATGACTTCTATAAAGCCTGTATCGCCGAAGGAGCGCGCCGGGTCGAAAATCTCGGACCTGTACTGGGCTCCTATCATCCGATCGTTTTGGATAACGCAGAAAAACTGAAGCAGATTTCCGGGCAGGATGAGGTGTCGTTCCATATGTCAGGGACCGAGGCCGTTATGCAGGCAGTACGTCTTGCGCGATATCACACTGGCAAAAAGAATCTGGTGAGATTCTGCGGGGCATACCATGGCTGGTGGGAGGATGTGCAGCCGGGTATAGGCAATCCGATGCCCCCTGGCAAGACCTACACACTATCGGATATGTCGCTTAAAAGTCTGAAGGTTCTTGAAACGCGTTCTGATATTGCCTGCGTGCTAATTAACCCATTGCAAGCCTTACATCCGAACAAGGCGGCCCCGGGCGATAGCGCTTTAGTAGATAGTAGCCGGGCAGCGGGCTTTGATCGGGAGGCTTATACGCAGTGGCTCAAAGCATTGCGGGAGGTCTGCACGCGCCGGGGTATTGTGCTCATCATGGATGAAGTTTTTGTGGGATTTCGTCTGGCGCCGGGTGGTGCCCAGGAGTACTTTGACGTCAGAGCCGATATGGTGACCTACGGTAAAACACTGGGCGGTGGGTTGCCCGTTGGTGTTGTCTGTGGCCGTAATGACTTGATGCAACGATTCCGCAAGGAATATCCGGCCGACATCTGCTTTGCACGTGGCACATTTAATGCTCATCCTTATGTCATGGGAGCCATGCAGGTATTTCTGGAGCAGATCAAAGAGTTCGATGTGCGGCTGCTCTACAACAATCTTGATGAGATCTGGAACGCTCGGGCAGAAGGGCTCAATCGGCAACTAGCGGCAGAAGGATTGCCGGCGCGCGTGGATAACCTATCTACAATCTGGACGGTCAGTTACACCGTGCCGTCGCGCTACAACTGGATGTTCCAGTATTACCTCAAGGCGGAAGGGCTACTGCTCAGTTGGGTCGGTACCGGCAGATTAATCTTCAGCCTGAATTACACGGATGCAGATTTTGCGGCAGTCAGTACTAAATTTGTTCAGGCAGCACGTAGAATGGTCTTGGATGGCTGGTGGTGGGCTGATACCGAAATGACCAATAAGACCATCAAGCGTCGTATTCTCGGGGAGATGTGGCGAACACGATGGTAATTAATGGCTGTGGCACAAAAAGCCAGAAGCCCCGCATGTGGGGCTTCTGCCTGCTAGGGATACGTGCTTTAGTTTAGACAGCAGTCTTTATCTTTTCCTCGTGAGCGACATGATCCATCGGGTCGATCAGTTGACCGCGCATCAGATAGAACGGAGCCTTATAGTACATTTTCAGATCGTGAATGGGATCGGTCAGAATCTTAGTCATCCATACCAGACCTGTCTGTACATCACGAATAAAGAACAGGTGCATGGTGCGGAATATAAGGCCGCCTACTCCAACGGCAAGCCAGATCATGCCAACATGATCGATCATGCCTTTAGTTGACGTCGCTGGCTCAAAGATGCCGAATAAACTTGGGCTGACTAGAAGTAGGAGCGGCGAGGCGAGCCAGATGGCGATCAGGATGATTTTTCGGTTCAGGTTGTAGCCCACCTTGATCGCCTCCTTATATTCATTTGTGGCGTGGTTCACCACGTCGTAACCCTGGGGTTCAAAGAAGAAATGGCCTGATTGGCGGGTACCCATGGACCAGAGCCATCCAATGATGGCGGCAGTGGCAGGGTCTGAAAGTACTAGGCTATAAGCAACGAGAAAACCGACTGCACTCATGAAATGCAAGGTTTGGTTGATCCGGCTCTGGTGATAGTAGCGGTGGTCGTCCCAGCGCTGCTCGCGCAGCGTTGCGAAAAATGATTTCATATCGACTCCATAGGTGATTTGATCATCAAACCTTATGTGTCGATTGCTACCGCTTTGTGAATTATTAAAGAGGTTTTGATGACAGATGGTCAGTAACAAATCCTTAAATTTTTCGTAGCAATTTCATTACGCTGCTGGATAAAGATATTGCAAAACACCCAGACAAATATCATGGACACTATCTTTATTGAACAACTGGCCTCGAAAAAGAAATCATTGAGACTTGCGGTCGTGACTGAGACGTACCCTCCTGAAGTCAACGGTGTTGCATTGTCACTTTCAAAATTTGTCGAGGGGTTGTCCGAGTTGAATCATGAGATTCAACTGGTACGGCCTCGACAACAGTCGGATAGCAGGTCTAGCCTGGATGATGGTGTCGAGAAATTCCTGACCACGGGTTTGCCAATTCCTAAATATTCGAACCTAAAAATGGGACTTCCGGCCAAGAAAAGACTTATTGGTCAGTGGACTACCCATCGACCTGATCTGGTGCATATCGTGACGGAAGGACCGCTCGGTTGGTCTGCGCTGGAAGCGGCGCGCAAGCTTAAGATTCCGGTTAGCTCGGATTTTCGGACAAATTTTCATAGTTACAGCCAACACTACGGAATTGGCTGGCTCAAGAAGCCGATTGTCGGCTATCTGAGAAAATTCCATAACATGACGGCGCTGACCACAGTGCCTACGGAGTTCATGCGGCGTGAGCTGAGCAGTATCGGATTTCGAAATGTGCGTGTGCTGTCACGCGGGGTGGATGCCAGTCTATTTTCGCCAGAAAATCGCTCTGAGGCGCTGCGTGAATCATGGGGTTGTCAGCCCGATGATCTGGTGATGATCCATGTTGGTCGATTAGCCGCAGAGAAAAATCTGGATTTGCTGATCAAATCATATTGGGCACTGCGTGAACAGGATAGTCGTATACGCCTCGTGATGGTCGGAGATGGTCCTGAGCGGGATACGTTGACGGCTTTGCTCCCTGAAGTGATATTTACCGGGGTCAAGACAGGGAGAGATTTGGCAGCTCATTACGCTTCTGCCGACCTATTCGTTTTTCCGAGCAAGACAGAGACATTTGGCAACGTCACGCTGGAAGCGATGGCCAGTGGGTTGCCGGTAGTCGCATTTGATTATGCAGCTGCGGCACAATATGTGACGCAGGAAAGTGGTCGTCTGGCACCAATCGAAAGCGGTCGTCAGTTCATAGAAAGTTGCACCCAGTTACAGTTCTTGTACCGCAATAACCGTACCGCTTTTGATCAGATGTGTTTCTCATCCCGGCAACGCGCCATGCAAGAGAGCTGGCCAATGGTGGTGCGCAGTTTTGAATCCATGCTCCTTGATGTGGCTGAGCAAGTCTGATGTGAGCAGATTAGGCGTTATTTGTGCCCGGTACAGTTTTGGGTGATCCAGCCTCGGTTTGAGCAGTGATTCCTTCAATGAAAGCTTTTAAACGCTTGGTGACAAGCTTGTGCCCATCTTCAAAACCGTTCTTGTAAGCGCTATTGCCGTTGAGTTTGCTTGATTTGGGGCGCTCGCTTTTGATTTCCTTGTGCATCTCCTTGAGCGCATTGATGATTTCTTCCATGGTTAATCCTTTGGTTAGTCATTAACATTTACAGTCACTGTGTCTTCCCGAGAAAATGACGGGCATAACGCGGGTGCATATCCGAAATTCGGAGCAGAGTAAGAAAGTCGGCTGTGTTGAAATTGGGGTCCCACGCCGGGGCGCCACAAATTTTTGCGCCAAGTCTCAAGTACCCTTTCACGAGTGCTGGTGGTTCGACATCCAGGCACTGGTTAAGACTGTCTACCGGCAATGCAAGCCGCGGAAATGAGCGATATTCAATAGAGGCCAGATGGGATTTGCTCAGCTGGTGGTGCAGGCTTGCGGCGTAATGACCGCCGTCAGCCATGGAAACGCTGGCACACCCTAACATTGAGTCATAGCCGCCTCGGATCATGTAGCGGCCTAGTCCACCCCAGAGCGCCATGATGACACTGCCAGTGCGGTAGTCCTGATGTACACAAGATCGGCCAAGTTCGATCATTTTCGGACGCAAGTGAGCAAGCCTGGTCAGATCAAACTCGGTTTCCGAGTACAGGCAGCCAAGCTTGCTTGCATTGTCCGGAGTCAGAACACGATAAGTACCGACAACCCGGAGGGTCTCTTCGTCTCGGACCAGCAGGTGGTCGCACCAGTTATCAAACATGTCCTGATCCAGACCGGTTTTTACCGATGGGAGCGCAGCGCCCATTTCTTCGGCAAAGACCTTGAATCGGAGTCGTTGAGCTTCCTCTACCTCGTCCTGATGTCTTGCCCAGGATACAGTTAACGCGGATTGATGAACTTGCCGAGGAATAATTCCAGCAATCTCTACCGTGCCAAGGCTACTGATTTGCTCGTCAAGCGATGGTTTTTTGTCGGGCATGGTCATCCTTTCAACACCAAAAGTCCTGAATGATTTGACTCTAGAACTGCAAGATGACGAAGGCGTGATGAATCAGTGACAGACCTGTTAAAGTTTAGCAACGGGTAATAGATCCGGCGGAAGAACCAGCCGTAGTACTGTCTGAGGGCTTTCCTGCTCTTCAAGCTGGCGCACCCGATGGCTAAGCCACCAGAGTGAGGATTTTTTGACGGACCAGTTCTGCTCATGTCCGGCAAGAAGAAGACTCGCGACCCGTCCAAGCCAAGGCTGATGGCCGATGACGAGTACATCTTTACCTTGTGGCCAGTTGATCGCGGCTAGCACATCGCTGGCATCTGCAAGGGGGTTCAGGCTATCCACAATTTCCGGGCAGTCAGAGTAAGCCGTCGCAGTTTGTAGCGCGCGTATTGCCGGACTGGAAATGACGCGCAGTTTTCGCTTGACGTTCGCCTTGAGCCAATTTCCGGAGGCTTGGGCCTGTAGGATGCCCTTGTTGGTGAGCGGACGTTCGAGATCACGTTTGCAGCCGGGGGTTACAGGGGTACCGAGATCGATGGCTTCGGCATGCCTCCAGAGAATAAGGTTCATTTGACAATCTTAAATGAGCTAGGTTGTTTGGTGCTGTTCTAGGACGAAGCTTTGGCAAGTTCTTCGTGCAGACTAAGCAGATTGAGCGGTGCCTCGACGCGTCTATTCCAGTGAACGATTTCAAGGTTCCCGTCGAAATCCTCAGTGAGTGCTGTGAGGCTTTCTACCCAGTCGCCATCGTTGCAGTAGAGTATTCCGTTGATTTCGCGTATTTCGGCCTTATGAATGTGTCCGCAAACGACACCATCACAGTCACGACGTTTGGCTTCTTCAGTCATCACGTGCTCGAATGCCGAAATGAAGTTAACAGCGTTCTTGACCTGATGCTTGAGGTATTGGGAGAGTGACCAGTAGGGAAGTCCCAGTTTCGTTCTGATGGCATTGAACCAGCGGTTCAGGTAGAGAATCAGACTATATGCGCCATCACCCACATAGGCCAGCCAACGCGCATGCTGCATGACGCCATCAAACATATCGCCATGTGTTACCCAGAGTCGTCTGCCGTTAGCCATCGTGTGAATGGCATCCTCACGTACCTCGATCTCGCCAAATTCGAGCCCGATAAACTGGCGAACGCTTTCGTCATGGTTACCGGGTATGAAGATTACGCGGGTGCCCTTGCGGCCCTTCCGCAATATCTTCTGAACAACATCATTATGCGTCTGAGGCCAGTACCAGCCCTTTTTTAGGTGCCACCCGTCCAGAATGTCGCCCACAAGATAGAGTGTTTGGGATTCGTTGGTCTTTAAGAAATCGAGGAGGTAGTCTGCTTGGCAACCACGGGTGCCCAGGTGAACATCGGAAATCCAAATGGTTCGGTAATGTTTTGCGTTTTGGCTAGGCACGATCCCTCTATTTAAGGCGAGGAACGTGAAGATTGGATTAACAAAATATGACGTATCGATTAAATGACGCGGCGTAAGCGTAATCCGATAAAGACCGCAAGTCCTGCGCCAATCATGGCTACCATCACGACCCAGAAGGACTGCTCAAGTCCCGGCAAATCAGCCATATTCATCCCCATAACCCCGGTGACCAGCGTCATCGGCAAGAAGATAACCGTCATGACCGAGAGGACTTGCAGATTCTTGGCGTTGAATTCCGCCATGTGGGCCGAGAGTTCATCTTGTAGCATTTTCGCGCGCTCATGCAGATTGCTTAGTTCATCAACCAGATAAGACAAAAGCTCAATTTGTTCCCGCAGCTTATCCGTATCAATTTCACTAAACCAAGCAGGGCGATGCCTCATCAAACGGCGAAGTGCCGTCAACTCAGGCGTGTAATGACGACGAAGTCGGCCGCAGGTGATTCGGAGCCGACCAAGCGTTTCATGCTCCGGAACTTGCGCGCCGGTCAGCAAAGACTCTTCAAGACCGTCCATATCGGCAGAAAGTCGATCAATACGGTGGCGCAGATAATTGGCGCGCTCCTCAATCATCTCGTGATAGAGGGAGACGACATCAATCGGGTTAACGCGATGATGGCGCAGGAGGTGACGGAGCGTGTCGGTGGTGCGAAGGGGATGCGCCCTGAGTGACAACATCAGATGCGGCGTCATGATGGCCCAGAGTGTTCCCGTTTCATCATCACCTTCAGTGCCAGAGAGTCCGACCCGGAAATCGTTCATGACCATCATCAGGCCATCGCCGAATTCATCGATCGTTTCCATGCGACTACGGTTGACCTCATCCAGAATCGCTTCTTTGAGGGTTTCCGGTAGGTGAGGTGTTTGCCTGATCCATCGTTGAACACGTGCGTTCGATAGATTCAGATGTAACCAGACCGATTTATCAGGGTCAGAAAGAGCGCTATCGACCTGATCAGGTTTAAGTTCCTGAGGATGCTCGCGTGAAATTTCCCACGCAAAAATGACGCCATCCTCCGGAATCTGCAGAGGGTCTATCAGAGAATTCAGCGGGATAAAAACCATGGCAGAAGCTGGTCTTAAAACCCTAATATATGAACTATTTGTTGCAGGAATATTACTTGCTAAAAGGGCCTATATTTTCATCAATTATGGCAGGCACGCATGCCATAATTGACCATTATTTTATAAGTTACGAGGTGTACAACATGGCAACGACTCGAACTGCAAAGAAAGTATCTACGGCTACAAAGACGTCCCCGACGAAAGCTGTTCGCACCCGATCAGCTGCAGCGGTGACAAAGACCGTTGTACGCACAGCCCGTAAAGCTGCGGTCAAAGTGCCTGTCAAATCGGTTGTCGCAAAAAAACCGTTGGGTCAGAAGCCTGGTGTGCCAGCGACTAAGGTTGTTGTCCCGGCCAAGAAGGTTAAGCTGGTCCGGGATAGCTTCTGCTTTCCAAAGCATGAACATGCCTTGCTGGCCGACCTGAAGGGCCGCGCTCAGAAGTTGGGACAAGAATTCAAGAAGTCGGAGATTCTTCGTGCCGGTATTCAGCATCTGGTCGCCATGGCTGACACGGCATTGATGGCTGCACTGGCCAGGGTAGAGCGTGTTAAGACGGGACGCCCTGCGAAGAAGTCAAAGAAGAAGTAAGTCATCTGCTAAGCGTCTTGGAGCCGCAATTTCCGGGTTGCGGCCATTTAGGGGCGGGATTTCACAGAAACGCAATGTGCACCTGCTTTAGTAGCGTATAACCGGAGGATCACCATGAACGAACCCGATATCAAGGACCTGCTCCAGCAATTGGAGAGCCTTCTTAAAGAGAAGCCAGATTACGACAAATTGCCGGGAGGTTCCGGATATCGTAACGGGTATGCTGACGGCTACAAGCTGGCGTTTGCCCGCTTTAAGGAATGCCGCGACCGTGTGCTCAAAAAGAGCAAAAAGTAGGTTTGATAGCTCGCCGAGTTGTACGGTCCTTATGCGGTGTCTTTGCTGCAGGTTTCCGGCTGTCAACGCCTTATGTCTTAGTTTTTGAAGAAATTTGCGGCGCTGCAAAATTTGTCACAATTCGGTAACTTTCACCGCCTAAACTCCCTTTCGTAGTCTTGGATTCGTGCCAGCATGTGCTGGAACCTCAAGGGAGTTAGAGATGAACGCTTCAATCAACAAAGCGCTGAAGGGTCTGCTGATTTCGGCTGGTCTTCTGGCAGGCGTGGCTAATGCAGCACAAATTACCGGTGCGGGTGCGACTTTCCCAGCACCAATGTATGCTAAGTGGGCAGAAGCCTACAAGGCACAAACGACGATTGCACTGAACTATCAGGCGATCGGTTCGGGCGGTGGCGTTAAGCAAATTCTGGCCAAGACCGTTGATTTCGGTGCCAGCGATGATCCGACGTCGGCAGATATCCTGGAGAAGAATGGTCTGGCTCAATTTCCGGCCGTTATCGGTGGTGTTGTGCCCGTCATCAATGTCTCAGGTATTGCACCGGGCCAGCTCAAACTGAACAACGATGTGCTGTCGGATATTTTCCGCGCCAAGATCACCAAGTGGAACGACTCGGCGATTGCATCGGTGAACCCGGGTATTAAACTGCCGGATACGGCCATTACACTGGTTTACCGTTCGGATTCGTCGGGTACAACAGCTGTCTTTACCGACTTCCTTGCGCAAGTGTCCCCGCCTTTCAAGGGTGTGGTCGGCGCGGGTAAAACCGTGAACTGGCCGGCCGGTGTGGGTGGTAAGGGTAACGCGGGTGTTGCCGCAAACGTCACCAAAATCGACGGTGCGATTGGCTATGTGGAATACGCCTATGCCAAGCAAAACAAGATGACGCACGTGTCGCTGATCAACCGTGACGGCAAGGCCGTTCAGCCGAACGAAGCGAGCTTCAAGGCTGCGGCAGCCAAGGCCAACTGGACGGGTACACCGAACTTTGCGGTGAACCTGAACAACCAGCCGGGTGCCGGATCGTGGCCGATCACTTCAGCAACTTTCATCTTGATGTACAAGAAGGCCGAGAAGCCGGAGCAGAGCGGTGAAGTGCTCAAGTTCTTCAACTGGGCGCTGACCAAGGGTCAGAAGATGGCCACGGATCTGGACTACGTTCCCCTGCCGGATAACGCTGTCAACGCTATCGTTAAAAGCTGGGCTGAAATCAAGAGCCCGGATGGTAAGGCTGTTTTTGTCACCAAGTAAATCTGGGTTCATGCCGGCCCCTCATGGGTCGGCATGACACGAAGAGTCGATACTCCGGGAGTTTTGAGTGATTGATACCAATGAGACCGTGGCTCAAGCCATGGAGCGACAGGCAGCAAAGTCTGCAAAGTTTCTGCGTCAGGACCGGCTGTTTGCCGGAGTGACCTTAAGCTTTGCTTCACTGGTGCTGCTGACGCTGTTCGGGATCCTGGTGTCCCTGGTTGTTCAGGCCTGGCCGGCATTCCAGGAGTTTGGTTTCGGCTTCTTCTACAGCACTACCTGGAGTCCGACAGATGGTAACTTTGGTGCCGGTATTGGTATCTGGGGAACGCTGGTTACCTCTCTGATTGCACTATTGGTCGGTGTACCCATTAGTTTTGGGATCGCCATGTTTCTGACGGAATCCTGCCCGGTATGGTTGCGTCGCCCACTGGGTACGGCGATTGAGCTTCTGGCGGGCGTTCCGTCAATTATCTATGGTTTTTGGGGACTCTTCATCTTTGCACCGCTGGTTCAGGACTACATTCAACCCTGGATGATCCGCTGGATCGGCGAGCCTTTCTTTGGCGGTCCGCCGCTGGGATTGGGTATCTTTACCGCAGGTCTCGTGCTGGCGCTGATGGTGATACCGTTTATCGCCTCGGTGATGCGAGATGTATTCGAAACGGTGCCTGCCGTGTTGAAGGAGTCGGCCTACGGTATCGGTTGCACGCGTTGGGAAGTCGTCAAGAATATTGTGTTGCCCTATACCCGTGTCGGCGTTATTGGCGGCATCATGCTTGGTCTCGGCCGGGCCCTCGGCGAAACGATGGCCGTGACCTTCGTGATCGGTAACGCTAACCGCTTTTCTCTGGATCTGTTTGATCCGGGTAATTCAATTGCTTCGACGCTGGCCAACGAATTTGCCGAAGCTGATCCGACCATGCATATTCCAGCACTCTTCGGGCTCGGTCTGATTCTCTTCATCATTACCTTTGTGGTGCTCTCGATTTCCGAGTGGCTCATCAAACAGGGTGAGAAGAAAGCGGGGGTCAAATAATGGACGCACGCTATAAGCGCCGCAAATTAACGAATAGCCTGAGCACCCTGCTGTCCGGCGTAGCTGTCGGCATTGGTCTGCTTGGCCTGATCTGGATTCTGGCAACCCTGTTTATCAAGGGGGTACCGGCCATGAACTGGGCGTTCTTTACCGAATCGACCCCAGCTCCGGGATCAGAAGGTGGCGGGATGATCAATGCCATTGTCGGTAGCCTGCTCATCGTTGGTTTGACCACGCTGGTATCAACTCCGATTGGCATTCTGGCCGGTATTTACCTAGCCGAGTTTGGTGACCGTTCTAAAATTGCCGCCGTGACTCGCTTCGTGACTGACATCATGCTCTCGGCGCCTTCCATCGTGATTGGTCTCTTTGTGTACGCATTGTTTGTTGCGACTACCAAGCATTTTTCGGGTTGGTCCGGCTCGATTGCGCTATCGCTCATCGCTGTTCCGGTTGTAGTTCGTACGACCGAAAATATGCTGAAGCTTGTTCCGGGCAGCCTGCGTGAAGCAGCCTTTGCGCTGGGTATGCCGCGCTGGCGTGTCAGCCTTGATGTATGCCTGCGTGCCGTGCAGGGTGGTGTTATTACCGGGATTCTGCTGGCTGTGGCCCGCATTACGGGTGAGACGGCGCCGCTACTCTTTACCGCACTGAATAACCAGTTTTTCAGTTGGAATATGGATCAGCCGATGGCCAATCTACCGGTCACCATTTTCAATTTCGCCATGAGCCCCTATGAAAACTGGCAGGAGCTTGCATGGGGTGCATCCGCACTGATCGCCATGCTGGTTCTGCTACTCAACATTGTGGCTCGTGTTGCTTTCCGTGAAAAATCACATTCCTAAGAGGTCGTCATGTCTGAATTTCTATCTGATCAGGGTGTTAATGTAGCCCTCAAGGTTCGTGATCTGGATTTCTACTACGGTACCTTCAAGGGACTCAAGTCGGTATCCATGGATATCGCAGAGAAGAAGGTCACCGCTTTTATCGGCCCTTCGGGTTGCGGTAAGTCGACCCTGTTACGTACCTTCAACCGGATGTATGACCTCTACCCGGGCCAGCGTGCCGAAGGTCAAATCCTGTTTCATGGTCAGAACACCCTGGACAAAGGTGTTGACCTGAACCTGCTACGTGCCCGGATCGGTATGGTCTTCCAGAAACCAACCCCGTTCCCCATGTCGATATACGACAACATCGCTTTTGGTGTTCGTCTCTATGAAGATCTGTCTAAGGCCGACATGGATAATCGTGTTCAGTGGGCCCTCGAACAGGCCGCGCTGTGGACCGAGGTCAAGGACAAGTTGCATCAGAGTGGTCTTTCGCTGTCAGGCGGCCAGCAACAGCGTTTGTGTATCGCCCGCGGTGTTGCGGTCAAGCCGGACATCCTGCTCCTCGACGAGCCAACATCGGCGCTAGACCCGATTTCGACGGCCAAGATCGAAGAACTGGTTTTCGAACTGAAAAACTCCTACACGATCGCGATCGTCACTCACAATATGCAACAGGCCGCCCGTGTTTCAGACTTTACGGCTTACATGTATCTGGGTGAACTGATTGAATTTGGTGTGACGGATGAGTTGTTTGTAAAGCCGAAACGCAAGGAAACCGAGGACTACATTACAGGCCGATTTGGTTAATGATAGGTGATAAGGTAGGCAGTAAAAAAACGCCGACCTTTGGTCGGCGTTTTTTTACTGGGATTGATTTGATTTAGTCAGTTATTCGGGAAATGCGTTGTCTCGGGAAACAGGCCGAAAAAGTGCTGCCCCCACCGGGTTGGCTATTGATCGTCAGGTGTCCCTGATGTTTGGTCAGGGCATGCTTGACAATCGCTAGGCCAAGCCCAGTCCCGCCAGTATCACGGGAACGTCCCTGATCAACCCGATAGAATCTTTCAGTAAGGCGAGGCAGGTGAGTCGGCGAGATACCAATCCCAGTGTCTCTGACATAAAGACAACCGCCATTGGGGGTATCTTCCCAGCCTATGGCAACTTGACCACCGTGGGGGGTGTAGTTCACGGCATTGTTGGCCAGATTGCCAATAATACTGCGCATGGCAGAAGCTGACCCCCGAATGCGAAGATCGGCTGGAATGTCACAGCTAATCTGGTGCCGCTCCGCTGATAGACTTTCGGTCGCCAGCAAAACGTCGTGAGCAAGGCTGCCGAGATTGATGTCAGTTTCATCAGCGAACGCAGTGCTGGCCTCTAATGATGAAAGCGTCAGTAAATCTTGGACTAATCGATTCATCTGCTGCGCCTGGGAATGCGCAAGGTCGAGGTAACGTTGACGCTTCTCTTCGCTGAGTATCGTGTGATGCGACTGGAGTGTTTCAATGAAACCACTGATGACCGTTAGCGGTGTCTTGAGTTCGTGCGACACATTGGCCACAAAGTCTCTACGGACGTTTTCAAGTTTTTCAAGCTGCGTTAGATCGCGAATGGTCATTAGTGATCGTTCATGACCGTAATCAATCACGTTCACCATATAGCAGGCCTCCGATCTCCGCGTGGGGTGGTACATCAAAGGCTCTGAGAAATCGGCATTCTGCAGGTAGGATACGAATTCGGGTTCGCGCACCATATGTTCGATGGGTTTTCCGGAATCCTTGTTCTGAGACAGGAACATTAGAGTCTCAGCCAGCTGGTTCATCCAAAGAATACGCCGCTGGGTATCCATGAAGATAACGCCGTCAGGTAGGGCCTCCATGGCACTTCGGAATTGCTCCAAGGCAGTCGCGAGTTCGGTTTTTTCACGCATCCGGAACTTGAGCCGACTGTTCATGCGGGACACGAACTCTCCCCAAACACCATCGGCATCCGGTAATGGGGCATCGAGAGGGCCTGAAATCCAGTCAAGCATCAAACGCAAATAGCGCCTGTGAACATACAGCCTAACTGCCAGTAAGAGTACTGCAATCGAGAGCAGCACCTCAAGAAAAGACATGGAAACCTCCTGGTTACCAATGCTACCACTGGAAACCAGATCAGAGTTCGATTGCTACTCGGTATTGATTGAGAACCGATAACCACTGCCGCGTACAGTCTGGATCAGACTGTCATGGCCAGTCACTTCCAGTACGGACCGCAGGCGCCGGATATGGACATCAACCGTGCGTTCTTCAACAAAGACATGGTCCCCCCAGACCTTGTCCAGCAGCTGTGAACGGCTATGAACCCGTTCCGGATGCGTCATGAAGAAGTGAAGCAGACGAAACTCGGTAGGTCCGATGTTAACGGCAGCACCGGCAGCGGTGACACGATGTGTGACCGGATCAAGCACTAGCCCGTTGACGTCAACCTTGTCTTCCGTAAGCTGAGGTTTTCTACGCCGTAATACGGCCTTGATTCGAGCAATCAGTTCCCTTGGCGAAAACGGTTTGACCATATAGTCATCAGCGCCGATTTCAAGGCCGGTGACCCGATCCTGCTCATCCGTTCGAGCGGTTAGCATGATGATGGGAACATCCTTTGTGCGTTCCACCATGCGGATGCGCTGGGCAAACTGGGGGCCGGAACGACCCGGCAACATCCAGTCCAGCAGGATCAGATCAGGCAAGTTGTGTACGATCAGCTGCTCAGCCTCTTCAGCGGAACCCGCTTCGATTACACGGTGAGCGGAAGCTTCAAGGTTGACTATGAGCAGCTCACGTATCGCCGGGTCATCCTCGACGATGAGTATGGTTGCAGCCATTATGCTAGGTTATCTTGTTTCTGCGCTGTCGCTTGCGAGCTTGGTGCGGATATCGTTCACATCGATATGGCGCACATTCATGCCAGACGCAATGTAGATGACGTTTTCGGCGACTGCACGTGCATGGTCGGCTACCCGTTCGATGGCTTTGGCCATACCCATGATCTCTAGTGCTTGCGAGATAGTGCGAGGGTCTTCCATCATGAAAGTGATCAGTTGACGCGTAATGCTGCGATATTCCGAGTCCACCAGGTCGTCAGCTTGCAGGACATCTGTAGCCGACATGCTGTCTGCGCGAGAAAATGCATCCAAGGCGCGCCGAAGCATATCCAGCGCATCTTCCGACATGTGTCGTAGCTCTACTGTTGGCGTGAAGAGTGGGTGTTTTTCATGCAGCGATCGAGCAATTCGGGCGATTTTCAGGGCTTTGTTTCCGGCCTTTTCAAGCTCGAGACCAGTTTTCTGGACGCCGATAACAACACGAAGATCGATAGCCGTTGGCTGTCGCTTAGCAATCAATTGATTGCAGACCATATCAAGTTGTAACTCTGCTTCATCTAGGCGTACATCACCTTGCTCCACCGCAGAGAGAAGATTGATGTCCGCGCCATACAATCCTTGCATCGCCATGCGCATTTGCTGTTCGACGATGCCGCCCATCAAAAGAACGCGGGATTTCAGGTCGTCCAGCTCAAGATCAAATTGTTTGACGGTATGCTCTGCCATGATGGCTCCGCTATGAAGTCCTAGGATGAGACGAGTATTACACCCGATTGTGACAAAGATATTTCAAATGCAAGCAATTTTGCCATTGTCGTAAGTTATTCAGCGGTATACCCGTAATCCACGACCGCACGTGTATGGAATACCTTCAGGCCGGTTTCCCGGATCAGGCTGAACAGATGTTCGCACTGTGCCTCGCTCACGACCATGACCACGATCATCGGCTGTTCGGCCTGCTCGAAGAATCGCGTCGCATGCAGGCGGCCATCACTGCCAAACCCCTCGTCACCGTGAATAACCGTGGCGCCGCGGATGCCGATCATCTGCGCTTTGTCGACTAGCCACTCGCTGACCGATTGTTCCTGGTGCTTGCGGTTCTGTAGGGTGTAAAAATTAACCTGATAACCTTGCATGGGCTGTCCTTAGGTTTTGTGCAGGAGTTCCCAGGTCAGTAGACCGGCAATGGTTGCCACCAGTGAACCGGCCACATGGACGGCAATTGATGTGGCAGCCCAACCGATGCGGCCGGCCTGAAGTAGCGTAACGACTTCGGCAGAGAACGTTGAAAAGGTGGTCAGGCCACCGCAAAAACCCGTAATGATGAAAAGCCGCCACTCGGGGGCGATTTCGCTGGCGTTGGCAAAATAGGCCACTGCTAAGCCAATGATATAGCCCCCTACCAGGTTGGCGACAAATGTTCCCGGCGGCAGGGTCGGAAAGTATTCATTCAGCTTAAGCCCCAGTTGCCAGCGCAACAGCGCCCCCAACGCTGCGCCCAGACAGATGGCGAGGATGGCGTTGATCATGATGCAATTGAGCGGGTAGGCTGATCCATGTCCGAATCATAAGCCACGACAACGCGCCCGCCAACAGCGCCTAGCCTTCAAAATCCCTTGAATATTGCGGTGCCGCGTTATTTTGCGGCTTTAGGCTTACGTGCTTTGCATTCGGGGTGAGGTTCCGCGACCCCGGAATGAACGGCAAAACAGCCATCAAGAGGGCATTTGGTACCTTTCGGGCAATGATGCTCCAGCGCGCACTCGCGCTGGGTCTGATCCGTCAGTACCATTTCGCCGGCCACTTCACAGCGGGAAACCGAGATATCAACGCCGCCCATATCGTTCTCCTTGAGGCTAGTGTCTGTGCTTTCATACTACGCTGCTGTCGGCATAAACTGGCGAATTAATATTGATGCCGGTCAAAAAAATACCGTTTTGGCGGAGGGGGTTCCCGGCTCGTTAAGCTGCACTAACAATCAGAAGCGCCCCTTGGTCGGGGTGATTACGCTAGATGCTTGCCTGGATTCGCTATGCGCCCCGGCGGCGTATGGTGCGTTAATAACAGCCTGGCAGGCGTCAACCTGATTCGCCGATGTTATGCTTGCGAAATTAATTTTCTGGAGACTGACCACATGAAATCAACCAAGTTTATTAAATCCCTCGGTTGCGCCGGCTTGGTATTTACCAGTGCAGGTCTCCTCGCCGCACCAAGCCATACAAAGTACGAAGGTATTCAAGCGACCGAAATACCCTTCATCGCCGCAGGCAAAACGATTCTGGACCAGACTTACGCCTACCCGACCGGTGCGCCGCGCATCCAGTCCTATATGGTGACTATTGCCCCTAATAAGCCCACCGATGTGCATGCGCATGCGATTCCTGTGGTGGTTTACCTTGTTTCCGGCCAGATGGAAGTTGATTATGGTTCGAAGGGCAAGCGCACCATCAAAGCCGGCGAATCTTATGTCGAGGCGATCAACTGGTGCCATCAGGGCCGTGCCGCGGGTGGCAAAGGGGTCACAGTAATGGTGACTTACCTCGGCCAGGAAAATGCCGATACGATCAAGCCGACCACTTGTGCCAAGCTTGATTAATTGTATGGGTGCAGTCCTGTAATCGTGCGTGTTTGTAAAACCCGAAGGGGAGAAATAATGAAAAAATTCTGGCTGGTTGTTGCGGTAGTTTTTAGCGCTATGTTGGCGGCCTGTTCGGGCAACAAGGAATCAAACCAGATTCGTGTGGCCGTTTCCCCCGCTTCGCCGCCCATGCTTTATGAATCGAATGGCAAGATCATGGGTGTGGACTACGATATTTTCAGCGCCTACTGCAAGTCACGGGGCTGTACGATGAAGATCACCACCTATGACTGGCAGGGTATGTTGGGTGCAGTATCAAGCGGCCAGGCGGATGTGGCGTTCTCGGGCATCTCGATTACCGACAAGCGCAAGGAGGCCATGGATTTCTCGACGCCTTACTACGATAACTCCTGGCATCTGGTTAGCCTGAACAGCCGTAACATCAATATCACCGATCTGTCGCAACTCAAGCAGTATAAGATCGGATATCCGCGCGGCATGGCCTACGATGATCTGATCCGTACCCAGCTGGAGCCGAAGGGTTATTACTCGCTCAAGCAGGTGAAGCTGTATCCCACCTACACCGAAGTCTTGACCGATCTGGAAAACGGTAACATCGACCTGGCGTTCATCGAAGCCCCGGTACTTGCCAACTACACGAACAAACTGAAACTGCCGCTGCACAGCAGCTACGAGTTCAAGGGCGTGGATGTGCTGGGCTTTGCTTTCGCCAAGGGCTCGAAGCTTCGTGATGACTTCGACAAGTTTCTCGCGGAGCTTGGCCCGGAGAAGCTGCAAGCGATTATCGATCAGGCAATGCGTTGATCTAGACCGTGGGTCTGTCGGGGATCTTTGCCCATCTCGCCGATGGGCTACTCTACACCATTGGGGTGACGCTGACCTGCAGCGTCACCGGCTTGGTGGTGGGTCTGACGGTTGCTGCCTTACACCGACTGGGTGGCAAACCGCTTCGTGCGCTGACCGACGTTTATACCTACGTCCTACGGGGCGTGCCAGTGCTGGTGCTGCTCTTCCTGGTCTATTTCGGGCTGCCGGGCCTGGGGCTCAAGATCCCGCCGCTGGCGGCTATGGCATTGAGTCTGGGGCTGGTTGCCGGCGCCAATCTGGCCGAAGTATTCCGGGGAGCGCTGGATGCGGTTGATCCGGTTGAAATTCTGGCGGGTCAGTCGATGGGGATGACCCGCTTTCAGATCTTTCGTTATATTGAAATGCCGCAGATGCTGCGTTTTGCCATTCCGGGGATGGTCAATGAATTTACTGCCGTGCTCAAGTATTCCCCATTCGCCTATACGGTGGGGATTCCGGAGATCACCAAGCAGGCGATCACACTGACCGGCACCACCTTGCAGGGTACAGAGATCTATCTGGCGGTTGGCGTGCTCTATTTCGCCATCTATCGTGTGCTACTTCTGGGCGTTCAGTTTATTGAGCGCTTGTATCGTGTACCGGGAATCCGGGCTGTTTGAGTGAGACTCGGAGCAAATCATGTCGTTGATTCAAATTCGTGATCTGGTTAAAACCTTCAATGGACAGACCATACTCTCCGGGATTAATCTGGAGGTCGCTTCTGGTGAAGTCAAAGTCATCATGGGCGCGTCCGGATGCGGAAAGACGACCTTGCTGCGCTGCCTGAATCGCCTAGTAGATGTGACTTCCGGTAGCATTCACGTGGATGGCGTGGATGTGAGTGATCCGCAAACGGATATTAGGGCATTGCGTCAGCGTATCGGTTTTGTGTTCCAGCAGTTTGCGCTATACCGCCATCTCAGCGTGATGGACAACGTGACGCTGGGGTTGATCAAGCTGCGCGGTATGAGTCGTGCGGATGCGACCAGCGCTGCTTTGAAACAGCTGGATCGGCTGGAAATGGGTCGGCACCATGATAAGTACCCGTCGGAACTCTCCGGCGGCCAGAAGCAGCGAGTTGCCCTGGCACGGGTTCTGGCGATGGATCCTATGGTCGTTGTGCTTGATGAGCCCACATCGGCACTGGATCCGGTGATGTCGCAGGAGGTGGGCGCACTGATTCGTCAGTTGAATGCCGAAGGCGTGACCTTTATCTGTGCGACCCACGATGTCGGTCTTGGCCGTTCGATTGCCGAACGGGTGGTCTTTCTTGAAAACGGTGTCGTCAAGGCGAATGAGCGTTTTGATTACCTGGCACAGAGTTGTCCGGATGCCGAAACCCGAGCATTTTTTGACCGCTAAGCTAAGACATGGGTAGCTGGCATAACTTCCTGCAGGATCTGAGTGCTCAGTGGCCGGTGATCTGGTCTGGGCTGCTTGATACGCTGCATCTGACCGTGACGATCAGCGTGTCCGGTTTTTTGCTGGGCATTGCCGTCTTCTATTGCAGCATCAGCCGCTACGTGCTGATTCGCAAGCTGACCGAGGCCTACATTTCTTTTTTCATCGGCATGCCGCTGATCGTATTGCTATTCCTGATGTATTACGGGCTACCGCAATGGGGTATCAAGCTGGAGCCGTTTACCGTGGCGGTGATCGGCTTTACGATGAACGTGGCGGCCTATAACGCGGCCTACTTGACGACCGCCTACAACAGCCTGGATCAGATTGAGCTGGAAGCAGCTCGCGCACAGGGTTTTAGCGAACCCCAGGTTTTCCGCTACATCACGCTGCCGCAGGTGCTTCGCTTCTCGGTGCCGGCGCTCACCAATCAGGTGATCGGTAATCTCAAGGATAGTTCCGTTGCATTTCTGATCCAGTACACCGAGTTTTTTGCCCGGATTCAGGAGCTGGCATCGTATAACTTTCAGTTTTTCAAAGCGTATATGTTTGCGGCAGTCGTCTATCTGCTGCTGGTTTCCGTGATCGTAATCGTTGCTCGGATGATTGAGCGACGCATCTGCGTCATCGGATAAATGGGTTCAAAAGGTTAGAGATGGATTACACAATCAGAGAGATGCATGCTGGAGACGTTGATCAGCTGGTAGCCTTGGTGCGCAAGTGCTACGACGATGGTTATCCCAATAAAATCATGTACGAAGCCGAGGAGATCTTGAAAGCGCTGAGTGAAGGTCTTCTGCGTTCGGTCGTGTCACTGGATAACAACGGCAAGCTGGTTGGACATTGCGCGCTGACCTTTGCGGTTGCTGGTGCGCCCGTGCCCGAGGCCGGCAAGATGATTGTCGACCCCGATTGTCGCGGCCAGCACCTCTCTAACCACCTGGCGGAACACCGAAAGGCCTTGGCCAGCGAGAATGATCTGGTGGGCTACTGGTCTGAATGCGTGACCAATCATCCCTTCAGCCAGCACGAGATCATTGACTCTGGCGGCGTGGAAACGGGCGCATTTATCGGAAAAGACGCGCCAACCTGGCACATGGCGGGAGTCAACAATGTGACGGATGTGCGTTTGTCATTAATGACCTTTTACATTCCGATGAAAGAGGCACAGACACGGTCGATTCATCTGGCAGGTCCCTATGCTGAATTCGCCCGGTCGCTTGCCAACGAGCTTGGCCTGAAGCGGGAGATTGTTGACGAGGCAGGTGCGGAATCGGTCAACACGGAATACACGTATCGGGCTAATACGGCAAACCAGTTTGCCCAGATCGATGTTTCGGTCGTTGGTATCGATATCGGCGAAAAGATGGAATCCTTGCTGCAAGCGCTTAAGGCAGATGGCATTGAAGTCTTTCACCTGGACCTCCCCCTGAATCAGCCCAATGCGCTTGCTGCCGTGACGGCACTGGAAGGATTGGGCTTTTTCTGGGCGGCCTGGCTGCCGGAGTATGCGCACACCGGAGATGTACTGCGTCTCCAGAAAACCGATACCCCTGTGAATCCGGATGAAATCATTTGTGCCAGAGAGCATGGCGAACGGATCAAACAACATATCCTTGCCGAACGCCAACGCGTCATGCAGCTCTAAAAATACCGGGAGTGATCAATGAATACGTTGGAGCCGTCATCGCTCAATACACTGGCCGAGTCGCTGGAGCAGAAGACGCTGGATCTCATTCAGGCAGGCCGCTGGCAGGAGCTGGATGCGATGATCGCGCCGGAATGTCAGTTTGCGACCCATCAGGGTGTCTTTGATAAATCACGGGCAATTAGCCTGATGCAGGAAATGCAGCTCACGGCGGCCACCATGCGTCACATCAACGCGACCCGTTGCGGTGATAATCTCATCGTGAGTTTTGAGCTGGCCTGTACCGAGCGGATCAATGGGCAGCCTCAGTCCAGAGACTTTAGCCCGCGGCTTAGCGTCTGGAAGAGGGTAGGCAATGCATATCTCTGTATTGCCTACGGGGATTTCAATAGAGTTTGACGGCGCAGGTAGTTTGGGCCGTCTCAGATTTTTTTCTTGAGCGCATCCGTCAGGCGGGTTAAAGCAGGGCTGATCTTACCCTGGGGCACGCAGGCGCGAATGATGAACAGATCATTCTGTGACGTTGCCTCTTTCAGCGCCGCATCGAGATCTTCCTCTGTTTCACAGAGGAATCCCTTCCCGGTACCGAACGCCATTGGCAGGATTTCGGAACGTAACAGCGGGATGTTGTTGAATGGCCCATCCATCATCGGGCGTTGCGTACCGTATCCCTTGTTATCGACCACGATCACAATAGGTTTTACGCCGTGGAACACAGCGCTTAATACTTCAAGACCCGTCATCAGGAAAGCCCCGTCGCCAACCAGCACGATCGGGCGGCGTTCCGGGTCTGCTCGTCCGGCGCCCATAGCCGCTGGAACCGCATAACCCATGGTGGCGTAGTATGCGCTGGAGAGAGCCCAGGCCGGGGCTGCCAGCTCCACCGAGGCAAACAGACAATCACCGGGTTCGATAATGAGTCCGAAACGATCGTCAATCACGGCGGATACACACTCCATGATTCTTTCAACGGAAAGCGCTTTGTCGGCGACTGGCGTAAAGTCGGGTGCAATATGGAGACCCCGCCCATGTTCGTGGAAGTTGCGCTCTTTTGCGGCCTTGATCAGGGCCGGCAAGAATGCCCAGAGTGGTACATCCTGATAGGTGCGGTGGCCGATCGTGATATGGGTATCCGTGCATTCGATAAGATGTTCGCGATCCAGCTTTTGCGTAAAACCACCCATGACCAGATCGGCAAAAGGGACGCCAAAGGTGATGAGTGGGAAGGCATTTTCAACCGCATGAATCACGGGCTCCGGGCTGACCGCGCCCATGTAGACACCCAGCGACATCGGGTGACGTTCTGACATCACACCTTTGGAGAGCGATGTCGTGGCAATAGGCACGCCGAAGTTCTCGGCAAAGGCCAGGATATGTTCACTCAATCCCCGGCGCAGAGCCATGACGCCGACCAGTGCAACGGCAGAACGGGGATCCTCTAACAGCGTAAGCGCATCATTAACCGCCAGTTCGAGGCGGCGTTCGTTCACCGGAGGCAAATTAATATCCAGAGACTCTGGCGAATCGGGAATAGGGGTGTCCACAATATCCCGAGGGACTTCAATATAGCCGGGCCTCTGGTGCGTGATCATTTCTTTAATGACGCGGTCAATCTCGGCTGTGGCGGTTAAAGGGTTGTCCAGAACGGCTTGCGCCACGGTAATGTCTTTGAAGACATCCAGCTGGGTATTAAAGTCTTTGACTTTATGATGGAGCATTGGGTCACCCTGACGCTCTTTCATGCCCGGCGCGCCGCTGATCACCAGCAGGGGTACCTGCTCGGCCCAGGCGCCCGCAGTGGCATTGACCACTTTCAGCCCGCCGACCGAATAGGTGGTTGCACAAACACCAAAACCCCGTAAACGCGCATACGCATCGGCGGCAAAGGCTGCACCCTGTTCGTCGGCCGCAACAAGGATCGGAAAATTGTGATGGACGATGCGATCAAAAAGCCGCAGCGCAAAGTCGCCGACGATGCCAAAGCCCTCGTCGATGCCCAATTCCCTGAACCGTCGCACCATAAATTCGGGGATGGTGGTGTAGTTGGCTGAAGATTGTTCCATGATCGATATTCCGGGAAGACAAAGGGTGCAATAGAAGTTGGGCGAAAAAACTGTGATTATGTTCGCATAATTCCTGGCCAAAACAGTAAGAAATTGGCTTTGTGACTCATAATTGCCAACCATGAAAGCACAGTTCTATTTTCTGACATCCGAAGACGCGCAACCACTTCAATACGTTCGCGATTTCTTCCGGCAATATCTGACGGGCCTGGGCGTCGATCTAAGCTTCCAGGATTTTGACAAGGAGATGGCCTCGCTGCCGGGCGATTATGCACCACCGCGGGGCGCGTTAATCTATGCAGAGCTCGAAAGACAACCCGCCGGTTGTGTTGGGATTCGCCCATTATCTGAAACCGTCTGTGAACTGAAACGGCTTTATGTTTCTCCAGAGTGCCGTGGCCATGGCATAGGTCATCAGCTGGCAATCCACGCGATTCAATCTGCCCGAAAGTTGGGGTATCGCAAAATCATGCTCGACACGATTCCAAGCATGCGCATTGCGATCAAGCTGTATCGCGAACTTGGTTTTCAGGAGGCGCCTGCCTATTACCAATCGCCGATTGAGGGCACGCAGTTTCTGGCTCTGGATCTGGAAAACTGGTCCGATGACGAAAAACACAATGACGAACTGAACCATTTGTTCGACTTCAATGTCGCCTGGGCCAAGCAAATGACCCAGGTGGATCCGGATTACTTCGAGAAACTTTCAAAGATTCAATTGCCGGAGTATCTCTGGATCGGGTGTTCCGATTCGCGGGTTCCTGCTAACCAGATCGTCGGCTTGATGCCGGGCGAAGTCTTTGTTCATCGGAATATTGCCAACCTGGTCATTCACACTGATCTGAACTGTTTATCCGTGACGCAGTTCGCGATTGATGTGCTCAAAATCAAACACATCATGGTCGTGGGGCACTATGGGTGTGGCGGCATTGGCGCTGCGCTGAACCAGACGCGTGTTGGTTTGGCTGATCTCTGGTTGCAGCACATACAGGACATTCACACCAAGTTCCGCCCGTACCTCGAGTCGCTACCGGAAAACGAGCGTCACGACAAACTCTGCGAGATCAATGTCGTAGAACAGGTGATGAACCTATGCAGCTCGGTCGTCGTTAAAGATGCCTGGCAGCGCGGGCAGAAGTTCACGATTCATGGCTGGATTTACAACCTGAATGATGGGTGTTTGCGTAATCTTGGTGTGACGGTCAGCGCCGATGACGATGCCACGGCGGTTTGTCAGAAGGCGCTAAAGGCCCTGGGAATCAACTGACGCACGGGTTTGAGTTTTTGAAGTGCGTGTAACGAGTTTGTAGGCTTTGGCTAGATTCTTTGGCATAGATCCAGGCTTCATGCCAGGTGTGTTTAGCCAGCGCTTGTGCATTGCCGAGGCCAGCCTTGATGCACTGCACGTGAAAAAACTCTGGCGGCTCGGGGTAGTCATACTCGGTGGCATGGTTGACGACTAGCGCCTGCGATTCGACGGTCAGATTCGTCCAGGATTCTCTGATCCTTCCCATGTAGTGTCGCATGTAGGCTGCGCGGTCTTCAGAGGGTTCACGGAAAATATCGATCAGTACGAATCGGCCATCGGGAGTTAGTGCTCTGGAGATTTGTTCAATAAGCAGTTGTTTGTTATTGGCGCTGAGGTGATGAATGGCATAACTGCTAAATACCAGATCCAGGCTCTGGTCAGGTTGTTCGGATGCTACGTTTAGCATGTCATCGCAGATTAGCTTGGCTGAAATGGCCAAGGCATCAATCTGGCGATGTGCGATTTCCAAAGCGGGCTGGCTGAGGTCGCAGGCAATGTAAGAACCGATGCGCTCGGGCGGCAATAACCTGAGCGTCATGCTGCCGTCGCCGCAGCCCAGATCAAGAATGCTTAACTTTTTATTGGGCCTGAAGGATATTAGAGAATCTCTGACCGCGTCAGAGATTTCCCTGTGGAACATGTAGTTGTTCTCAATAATTTGCTGATAGAGCTGCCACGACTTTAAAAAGACCTCGACAGCGGCTTGATCGATATTGGCGTGTTGCATAATTACGTGTTAGTCGTTGAGCAGGGTGACTTTTCCGGTTTTAAGATCATAGACACCGCCGACCACCTGCAGTTTTTTGGTTTGAACCAATCGACGGAGGAGGGGCGTTGAATTCCGCAGCGACTCCACGTTGAGGCGGACGTTCTCACGAGTGGCGGCTTCCTCCAGATCCTTCGGGTTTCGCTTCATGGCCGCATCAATGGCCGGGGTCAGGCTGGTAGCCAGCTGTTGAATATGTCCGGGGAAATCTTCATCGGATTTCACGGCCTTGATCGATGCTTTGATCGCCCCGCAGCTCGTATGCCCTAATACGAGGATCAGGGGGGATTGCAACACCGCAGTGCCATATTCCAGACTGGCCAGAATTTCGGGGGTGACAAAGTTACCGGCGACCCGTGTGACAAAAAGATCACCTCTATCTGCATCAAAACAGAGTTCCGGACTGACGCGCGAGTCGGCGCAACTCAGAATGCAGGCATAGGGGTTTTGCCCCTGTGCCAGCGAGGCCCGCATAGCGGAAAAGCTGGCTGGCGTTGTCTTGTCCGCAACGTAGCGTTCGTTTCCTGCCATCAATCGTTGTAGCGCTTCTTGCGGGGAGATCACGTTTTCCGGTTTGGGCGGTTGTGCGCTCGCGGCAAATGCAGGCAAAACCGTCGTTGCAAACCCTGCGGTCGCCAGTTTGAGAAAATTGCGACGAGATTGCTGTGTTTTGTCTGTTGAATCACATACTGTGCACATTTGAGGCTCCTGGCAAATGACGGGACTTGGGCTGGGGACGGCTTGGAGCAGACAATCAAGCCCCATTTCTAGATGATCGTAGCAAAAAATGTGGGCATAAAAACTGACAAATTCTGACAAAACCCGAAAATCAGGCGAAGAAAATACAATAAATGCTATATTTTCCAGTGGGTTAATCAAAGAAAGAACGCTGTGAAAAGCAGAATACTGCTGGTTGAAGATGAAATTGATTTTCAGGAGACCTTAACTGAAATCCTCATGCTTCAAGGCTATGAAGTCATTGCTTGTAACAGCGTTGCAAGTTTTGAGCGTTGGTATCGTCCATCCTCTTTTGATCTGGCGATTCTTGATCGTACGTTACCGGATGGGGATGGCTTGGATATCCTCAGACGTATACGGGCGGAGGCATCGGTGCCGGTCCTGATGCTGACCGGGTTGGGGCACGTTGAGGAAAAAATTCTCGGCCTGGATGCCGATGCAGACCATTACCTGGTTAAGCCAGTTGATGTTCGTGAATTACTTTCGATCATCAAACGCGTACTTCGTCGGGAAACATTGGTGGCGAAAGAACCGGGCGTGTGGGTGCTTGATGTACATGGCTGGAAGCTGTTATCGCCCGAGGGCGTCACGGTTGCCCTGACGCACCGCGAATCCATCTTGCTCACATGCTTTTCGGGTCAAAAAGGGTGTGCCATTCATCGCGATATTATTATCACCGCGTTGGGCTTTGATCCGTTGATATATGACCTGCGCCGCCTGGAAACCATGGTGTCCCGTTTGCGCAAGAAAATCGAACAGGCTGGCGCCATCGGACTTGATCTCCAGACAGTCTATGGTGTTGGTTATGCGTTGCACACGCAGCTGATTGAAAGCTAGACCCGCTCGACGACAGGCGTTGAAATTGGAAGCCATAGGGTAATCGAAGAACCCTCGCCCAGTTCGCTGTCAATATCGATACGCCCCTGATGCAACTCTACAATCCGATTAACAAAAGCCAACCCAAGGCCGGTTCCGGGAACGCCGCTACTTGCCTGATCCGCTCGTTGATAGGGTTGTAATACGGTTTCAATTTGCGCTTTGGAAATGCCACAGCCGTGATCCCGGATACATATGCCCAGAAAACGATCGACCTGTGTGGCCCCAACCGAGATTCTTGATCCCGGGGCGCTGTATTTGGCGGCGTTGTCGATTAGGTTGATCACTGCAATTTGTAATAAGTGGTCGTCCGCGATAATCGTCAGATCAGAGGGGCATCGTAGAGCCGTAATCATGTGTTGGTCATGGTAGGTGCGGCAACTTTCGACGAGCTGATTCAGCCAGGGCTCCATTCGTATTGGCTGGAGATTGAGCTGGTTATCAACCGTTCGTATGCGGTCGCTCTCAAGCCATTGATCAAAAAGCGTTGTCAGTCGATGGACAGCGCTGCGAATAACGCTAGTCCGCTTGTGTGTTTTTTCTACCGTAGTCTCCGGTTCCATCTCAAGGATGGACGCCTGAGCGGCAATTGTGTTTAACGGATTACGGAACTCATGGGCAATCATTGCGCCAAAACGAACGTATTGCTCGACCATTTGCTGTTCGCTCAGCAAAAGCTGTTGGAGTTTTTCTGTTCTGGCGCCTACGGCTTTTTCCAGCCGATCTTCTGAAAGCTGTAGTGCACGTACTGTGGCCTCTTGGGAGCTAATCAGTGCGTTCTGGGCATTTTCACGCTTGGCACGCTCGGATTGGAAACGATAAGCCAGGGCCAGTGAAAAAAGGAGCATCTCCAGACCGGAACTGATTTGAAAGGCGTAAAGCGTCAGCGGGTTGCTCGGAATCAAGTTGAAAACCCGTGCAGCAGCGACGAGAACGCCGAGACATAAAATCCCCCACGCGGCCAGAAAAAAGCGGGCGCTTCGAATGTTGTAGCGTATATTTCTAATGCAGGCAGCGCTGACTAGTATCGGTGTTAACAGCGATATCAAGAATAGAACTTGAAATAGCGGGGGCTGTGGAATTGGTAGATTGAGGGAAAGTCCGATCAATACGGCTAAGGCAGTAAATAACCCGATGAGCACTTGCAGGGCGCGGTGTGTTTTGGGAAGAAAGCGCCGTGTTTTCAAAAACCGTGTCGAGAATAATACCCCGACGCCGCCAGCAAGGCTCATTAGAACAGGCTGGGCAATGGCATCCCAATGCGGTGAGTCAGACCAGAGATAAATGCTGGCATAGCCATTTCCGGCAAAAATGGCTAACCCGGTCAGCAAGGTAAAAAGCGAATAAATGACATATTTGTCATCACGGATCATGATGAACAGCATCAGGTTATAGATCAGCAGGCTGATGAGGCCGCCAAAGTAGAGAAACTGAAAAAGGTTCTCCCAGGTCTGCAGTTCGTAAAAGTGCCGTTGCTCAACCAGCCTGATGGGTAGACTAATCGGGTACGTGGATTTGACCCGAAGATAGTAGGTTGTCGGCTGCGTGGTCAAACGCAGCGGGAATGCATAAAACCTGGAGTAAACGGGCCGGTTCTCGACCGGAATAAGACTGCCGTTCAGTAAAGGTGGCTGTCCTGGCGTATAAAGATCAATCTGGTTGATACCGAGATACGGAATCTCCAAGACCCAATTTTCTGCAATCGTAGGTGCCCGGTTGAGAGTGACGCGTATCCAGTTGGCCGATTGGGTAAAGCCCAGATTCAGAACATCGGATCCTGAGGGGACGGCAACAAATTCGCCGGCATTGACTGCAGCAGAAACAGAGGGCAGCGTTGCTTTCCCCGTTTTGTCCTCCCAGTAGCTAATATCTTGGTTGAGGCTCAATTCCCGGTCTGCTTGGCTAACGGTGAACGCGTACGATGGCGCTTGGCTAAAGGCCATCAGCCAGAGTAACACCGTGAATTTGAATGCTGTTCGCATTGATCTAAATAGTCATATCCCAAGGCAGTACTGTAATTCGACAAGGGGACTGACGATACAGAATGTCAGCATTTGTCAGCATTTTTTGACAAAAACCCCCTAAACTGCGAAAAAACCCTTTGACAACAGTTATCGACACCAAGGCAATCATATGAAAAGAACAGCCCGTAACCTGGTGGCTTTACTATCCGCCACGGTTTTACTAACCCCTCAGATCTCGTACGCTCAGAATGTTCCTGTGCTTGCTAAAGAGTGGAACGGCACGCTGACACTGACATCAATCGGTGCAACCTCAATACACAATCCAACCCATAAAATGCATCGTGATGACGGACAGGAAACGCCTCTGACGTGGAACTCTTATGTTCAGCCACGAAAGGTTGTTATCACGAAGCAGGATGGTCGTCACATCGAATTTACGGTGAAGGGGCCCCGTGTTGATTCATTCTGGATTGGTACCTTATCGGCAGACGGGAAAGAAATTGTTTATGCGAGCAAGCACGGTTCTGGTACAGCAAAAATCCAGGGCGATCGAATGACCGGATGCGGCGCCTCTCGGGGCATAGATGGTAATTTCGAGCATTGGCTGAATCACTATGCAGCGTGGTGCTGGGAATTCACGAGCAGCAAGTAATCAATCATTAACGGTGATGCGTCCGCCGAATATGCGAGTCACCTGGTTGTTTTAAGGAGTTCTGGATATGTTTCAAAATGTATCTGCCAACGCCAAGCTGGCTGTGATTCTTATAAGCTCTGCGCTTGTTGTCGCCTGCGGCAGTGGGTCATCCACCTCATCAAACTCAAGTCAACCCATATACACAGGTGTTTTTGATGCGGGTAGTAGTGGTACTCGTTTGTCATTCTTCAAGGTGATTCCGAGCCCGGGCGGTTATCCGGTCATCAGCAAAATTGCCACCATCGACAAGGATATCGATGGAGTCGTCAAAGATGATGGCATCAATGATTTTCTCAATGGCAACGGCTCGATTAAGCTTGAGAATGACACTTTGCCGCCGGGTTGCCCGCGCACCACTGATTTAGGTCAGTACAATGTCGAAGCTTGTGTGCTGCAACCGCACTTGGCACAGCTGGACCAGGAGATCGCCAAGCTGAATACGCAAAACCCCGGTTTGAACCTCACCAGAGCCCAGGTCAAACTGGAAATGTTTGCAACAGCAGGTATGCGCACTGAAGACGAGCGCAACGGTGGCAGTCATAGCACCGCTGCGATTGAACAGTACTACG
>VEQK01000014.1 GCA_018883265.1 Rhodocyclaceae bacterium
CAAACAGCCTCAAATCTGCTAGAATCCAACCCTCGCAGGCCTGCCCAGGTGGCGAAATTGGTAGACGCACCAGATTTAGGTTCTGGCGCCGTAAGGTGTGGAGGTTCGAGTCCTCTCCTGGGCACCATCTGCTCCTCCTGCACGTTACGTCTCGACTATTGTGATTCACCGGCGTACGATCCCTCTAGGAGGGTCGTGAGTATGAACAAATCACTTAAAACACGGGTTGTTGCGCTTTCCTTCAGCTTGGCAGCAAGCGTTGCGGGTGCGCAGAGTATTTCTGTCTCGCCATCAGGCGCCGTCCGAATCAGCGGTGATGGTGACGGTACCGGCAAAGGACAGCAGACGGCGCCCGGTCAGCTGAAAAAGGAGTACGGTGGCTCGGCAACTGACTATGCCCCGGGTCAGCAAAAGAAGGATGGGACGACCATCAACTTTGGCAGCGACAGCAGTAACGTAAAAGCTAAAGCCAAAGGCAAAGACAGTGGACAGGGCCAAAGCGGAAGCAAGGGCAAGAACAAAAACAACTGACCTTCGATGTCCTCTTGATGTCGTGTCAACGTAAAAGGCACCTGCGTTGCAGGTGCCTTTTACGTTGGGTAGCAGTCGTTAATTACCCGGGGTCGTTGCAGACTTCTTGCCAGCCTGGTAGCCGGAGTTGTATTCAGCCTGCTTGGATTTTTCGTACTGGTCGTACACATAGCCTCCTGCGGCACCGACCACGGCGCCACCCAGGGCGCCCCAGATCGGGTTGGCGCCGGCAATCGCTACGATACCGGCACCTGCCGCTGCGCCAATGGCGCCACCCGATAGCGTACGTTGTTGCGTGTCGCTCATGCCCGAGCAGCCAGTAAGTGCCAGGGCGGCAACCGGTACCATGAGTAATGTTTTTTTCATCATGATGACTCCTGTCGAATTCGGTTACTTGGCGGCTTTACCGCAGGGGAAGCGCTCACCCAGGAAACGCAGAATGGTATCTGCGGCCGGTTGCTTGGCATATTTGGGGTTGGCATTCGCCCAGGTGACGTAGTCCTGAATCACGTCTTTGCGCGGCGGTGCAGGTTGCTTGACGCAAATGAATTTGGGCGATTTGCGGTGCTGGCTGTAGACGAGATAGGTGTCGTATACGGCTTGGCCGTAGATTTCGCAGGTCACAAAGGTTCCCGTCGTCCCGGCGCAGTAGCTCACGAGTTCTTCTGTGCTCATGGCCTTGTTGGCCTGAGCGCCTGTCGCAAAACCGAGGGTCAGTGCTGCTGCCGCAGCGGTCAGGATGGTTTTTTTCATGGGTTGTATTCCTTGTAAGAAAGTTTGATCTGATTCTTCAATAGGTCTGGCTCAGCGTCGACCGCCGCCACCGAAATGGCCGCCACCGCCGCCGCCAAAGTGACTGCCGCCGCCACCGCCGAAGCGATCACCACTGCTAAAGTTGGAATGACGGGTATCACCGAAGCCACCCGGGTCACGGCTGCCGCCACCGGAACGATCGCCGCCGCTAAAACCGCCGGAGCGTTCACCACCCCCACCGGAACGATCGCCGCCGCCGAAGCCTCCAGCGCGTTCTCCACCAGCGCCGCTGCGTGAGCCGCCGCCACTCAGGCCGCCGTGATCGAGGTTTTGCCGGAGTTGGTCACGTTGGGCATCGCGGCTGCCACCGCCGCCGAAGCTTCCGCCACCGCCACCACTGCGTCCGCCGCCACCGCTCAGGTTGTTAGCTCGACGCTGTGAATCGGCCGACCAGTTGGAGGTGCCGCTACGGCTGCCGCCCGACCAGTTGTTATTCGTGTTGCGGTTAAAGTTGTTGAAGTTGTTGTTGTTGACGGTCAGCGAGTTTCCGCCGCCGCCCCAGCCGCCCCAGCCGCCGCCACCCCAGTGGCAACCGCCCCACAGAGCTGCGCCGACAGCCATACCCACGCCAAAAGAGAGCAGCGCGGTGCCGGCGACATAGCCGGGTGGATAGTAGGCATAAGGCGGGTAGGCCGGATATGGCCAGCCGCCGTAAACCACCGATGGGTTATACGTCGGCACGTAAACGACTTGCGGGTTCGCCGGTTGAATGACGATCGTCTCGTTATTGCCGCTACCTTGTGTTGTCACCGTTTGCTGGGCATTCGATTGCAGGGCGCCCGAGGCTTTTGCCTTGGCGCGCAGCTCCTGGATTGAATCCATGACATCGGATTGTTGAGCCAGTACTGCGTTGCCGAGCTCCTGTGTCCAGTTCAACTGCGATCCCATCATCCCCAGTACGGGCGGGAAGGATACGAGCGATTTAACACTGGGATCCCAGTTCTGCTGTTGCAGCGCCTGGTTGAGCGCGTTGCCGCTTAAACGGCTATTGGCTCGCTGCCAGTTGTAGGCCTCGGCAACCTCCAGCGGATAGGTCGAGGCCATGAGTACCTGCGCAACCAGGGGATCAGGGTAGAGGGCGATTGGCGCCACCAAAGCGGCGATTTGGGACTGGCTCACTTTCTGGGTCGATACCTGGTTGGAATCCTGGGCATAGACCACAGGCACCGCGACAGGCATGGCGAGTGCAGCAGAGATGAGCCCGACCAGCAATCTGGAGGGAAGGCTCACCGGGGGGCGTTGGTTCATGAAGGCTCCTTCTTGATGGGGTTCTATGTCGCAAATGGTAAATGAAATCCCGTGGTTAATGGGGAAGACCGCGCAAAGTTTGTTGGTAGCAACGGACAAGCCCATGGTCTGTCCTGATTGCGTCGCCACATTGTCTGGGTATGGCGAGCGTTCGGCGGGCGAAGGTTGAGGGGTCTATTGCCGGAATATCGCCACGTTCGACCAGGTCGGCGATACGTTGGCGAAGATATGCAGGGTCGATGCCGTTGACCTGATAACGGTTTAGATCCGTCGCCGAGAGTTTGTACAAGCGATTTGCGGGTTGAGCAAGCATCACGTCCAGTATGCCGTGCCCAATTCCCATCGCCTGCAGATATTGGCGTGCCTCGGTGTTGAAGGAGGTCAGCCGGTATGCATGGCCCAGGTTTCTGGACGCGTCGATTTCCTGGGTAACTTTACCATCACGTGTCATCATGGTTAGACGACTGGCATGAACGCCTACGCTGCCCGGTGTCGCAGCACGGACGATACCGCCCATTAATACAAAGACACAGGCACTATCGCAGCGTCGGCTTACAAAAACGTGTGCCCTGTGCTGGCGAAACATGCGGCCGATCTGCATAGCGGTCTGGCCGTCGCCACCGGCGCTGTCCAGCAAGACAATCAAACCGGCAGGAAAGGGGTCGCTGTTATGGAATCCGATCAGATTCATGCGCAGTCGTTCCAGGGTTTGTTGGCTGATCGTTTCATGGATTCTGATCACACGGGGTGTATGCCGTTCGTTTGCGAGTGCCTGGCTTAAGCCCAGAAGCACTAAGCCGCCGATTAAAAAAACACGCATTCTGATCGCAATTTGCCCTAGGTGCTGAAATCTAACATATTTCGTTGATGGCCTTAGCGCATTGACCGGCCGTTATTGGTTGGGGTTTTAGGGGGCACGGTGTTTCAGTCGATGGATATATTGCACCGTGTCTTGACAACATAATTCCCGCACCTGATAAATGCAGCGTGTTGACACAAAGGTGACCCTTATGACTCGATTCTCGATAAAAGTCTCTGTACTTGCGGCAACTTGTCTGATTGCACTGGCTGCCCAGGCCGCCCCCGATGCCAAACCGGTTTATTTCGCATCCAATTGCGCTAATTGTCATGGCACCGATGGCCGTTCCGCCACCGAAATTATGCCTACACTGGCAGGTCAGGATCGACAGACGTTGTTGGCATCGATGCGTGCCTATAAATCCGGAGAACGATCTGGCACCATCATGCCGCAATTGATGCAGGGCTACACCGATGATGAGCTACAGCAGCTCGCCGATTATTTTTCTGCGCAGAAGTAGGAGGCCAAGATGAAACATGCCATGGATCCCGTCCGTCGTCGCCTGCTGCAGGCGCTCGGTATCACTTCAGGCGCTGCGCTATTGCCCGGTATGGCCCTGGCTGCCCAGCAGCAAGCGAGCGGCAAAGTCGTGATTATCGGTGGTGGCTACTCCGGTGCCACCGCTGCCAAGTATCTTCGCAAATGGAGTAATAACGGTATCGAGGTCACGCTGATTGAGCGAACCCCGAACTATGTCTCCTGTCCGATGTCCAACGAGGTGTTGGGTGGTAACCGGGACTACAAGACCCTGGTCAGGACTTACGATGCGCTCAAGAAGAAGTGGGGCGTCAATGTCGTGACTGCGGATGTGGCTTCGGTTGACACGGCTGCCAAGACCGTCAAGACCACCCAAGGACGCCAATATGCCTATGACCGGTTGATCGTAGCGCCCGGCATTGATCTAATGTTTGACGAAATCAAAGGCTACGATGCCAAGGCGCAAAAAACCGTGTTGCATGCCTGGAAGGCAGGCCCGCAGACGCTGGAACTCCGCAAGCAGCTTGAGGCAATGAAGGATGGTGGCACCTATGTGCTGTCAATTCCCAAATCACCTTACCGTTGCCCACCGGGGCCATACGAGCGCGCTTGTCAGGTCGCCTTTTATTTCAAGAAAAACAAACCGGCATCCAAGGTGGTCATTCTTGATGCCAATGACAGCATTCAGTCGAAGGGCAAGTTATTCCAGGCCGCCTGGAACACCTACTATGCCGGGATGATCGATTACCGGCCCAACTGGAACGTGACGGAAATAGATGCCTCCAGGAAAGAAGTGACGAGCGAACTCGGTGATACGGTGAGGGGTGATGTGTTGAATATCCTGCCGCCGATGCGTGGCGGTGACATTGCCCGCAAGATGGGTTTGCTCAATGTAAATCAGCGTTGGGCTGGTGTTGACTGGGTGACGATGGAGTCGGCGGTTTTGCCGGGTGTGCATGTACTCGGCGATGCCGTTTTTGCTGCCCCGCAGATGCCCAAGTCGGGGCATATGGCCAACCAGCATGGCAAGGCCGTGGCATCGGCGCTCGTCGAAATTCTTTCGGGTCGCCAGCCATCGCCGATGTTGATGGCCAATACCTGTTATTCCATGCTTGATGATGTGCACGGGGTTCATGTGGCCTCGGTTCATCGCTATAACCCGGAGATCAAGGCGCCGCAGATCGTTCCCGGTTCCGGCGGTACATCGGGTGAAGCCAGCATGATCGAGGGACGCTACACCCATGGTTGGGCCATTTCGATCTGGTCTGACACCTTTGGTTGATTGCGGGTTGGATGTGGTTGATGTGCTCCGGAGCGTCTGCTCCGGGTGCATCTGTTTCAGCGTCATGATTGATTTGCCATGAGTTACTACACACTGCAGACAGTGACCCACGTGCATCATTGGGACGATAAGCTTTTCAGCTTCCGTTGCACGCGTGACCCGGCCCTCAGCTTTGAGAATGGCCAGTTTGTTCTGATCGGCCTGATGCAGCATGATCGCCCCCTCTTACGTGCCTACAGTTTTGTCAGCGATAACAACGATCCAGAGCTTGAGTTTCTCAGCATCAAGGTTCCGGACGGCGCGCTGACCTCGCAGCTCCAACACCTTACTGTGGGGGATTCGCTGGTGGTAGCAAAGATGGCGAAGGGCACGCTCGTTCTGTCGGATCTCAAGCCCGGCAAGCGGCTATTTCTGCTATCCACAGGCACCGGGCTGGCGCCTTTTGTCAGCATTCTCCGGGGTATGGCGCTCAAGACGTTGTTTGAAGAGGTCGTCCTTGTGCATGGCGTCCGACGCGCCAGTGAATTGGCCTATGCGGCCGAACTCGAGGCGTTCTCGACTCAGCCCGGCTGTTTTTATTACCCAACGGTGACGCGTGAATCTTTCAGGCATCAGGGTCGCATACCATCGCTGATTCAGTCAGGTCAGCTCTTTAAAGATTTGGGTATCGCACCGTTGAACCGGGAGACGGATCGGGCAATGATCTGCGGTAATAGCGACATGCTGGCTGAGGTGCGGTCGTTGCTTGAGGCAGCGGGTTTTCAGGGATCGACTGGTAAAGGGCAATGCGGCGACTTTCTGGTCGAGCATGCGTTTGCGGCACAAAAGAAAACCGGCGTTTGATGTTCGGAGGCAGTTGAATTGCCCTGAAGACAGGGTAGAGTAACGAAACGGGTTTGCCGGATTGAGCATGCGTCAGACATGCAACTCCGGAGAAAGAAATAACCCTCAAAATAATCAGGAGGCGAGTGAGATGGAATACGAAATTCTGCTAAAGAAAGATCAGGGATCCGACTGGGCAAAGGCCGTCACCGGACGAATGTCGACTGATGAAGTACATGCGCACCTGCGCGCACTGCATCAGCAATATCCGACGGGCAGGGCGATGGCGATGAACGTGTTTGCCGGCAAGCCCTATTTCGCAATCTGACAGATCGCTGAATGGCGCCTATGGTTTTGCCTGCGTTGCGGTGCTTCTGCTCACCGGGTTGTATGAGCGGGTTTCACCAATACGCAGCAGTCTGAAGGCGTCTGCGGGTATTGCGGCTTCCTGGCGTGCACGCTCAAAGGCGATGGGTGGCTCGTCCAGGGATTCGTCGCTGAGTCCGTCAAAAGTTCCCCAGTGAATGGCGAAAGCGTTTCTGGCGCGGATGGTTCTGAAAACCTGCGTCGCTTCTGCAGGGTCAACGTGTGCCCGCTTCATGAACCAGCGCGGATCGTAAACGCCTATGGGAATCGCCGCCAGATCAAAGCCACCGTGTTGGCGAGCAATATCTTCAATGTCTGGTGAATAGGCCAGATCGCCTGCGAACCAGAAGCGGAATCGTGGGTGTTCAACGACCCAGCTCCCCCAGAGTGTTTTATTCCGGTCAGATAGAGAGCGGGCCGACCAGTGCTGAACGGCCAGGAAACGCATGGTCAGGGCCTGTTGTTTGCCGGCAAGGATCGCAGATTCATCCCAATCCAGTGCGATCACGTTACGGTGCTCCCCGGCGGTTTGTGCACCGGCAACGTTATCGTTAAACCATTGATCAACCCCTGAAGGCACAAAAAAAACGGGTGAGCCACCCGGTTGCTGCATCAACCGTCGCACGCTATCCAGATCCAGATGATCGTAATGGTTGTGTGAGATCAATACGCCATCGATGTGCGGCAGGGATTCAAAGGGTATGCCGGGAGGCTGCGCTCTTTTGGGGCCCAGAGGTGGTAACGGTGACGCATACTCTGCGTAGACGGGATCCAGCAACAGATTCACCCCGTCAATCTGGTACAGCACGCTGGAGTGACCAATCCAGGTGACCTGAGCCAGACCCTGTGGTTGCCGAATCAGGGCCTCGTTGAATGGCATCTGGGGCGTCGGAGCTTTTGGCGGGCGCGGTAATCCTTCGGTCAATCGTGTCCACTGCCAGCTTAAAAACCCCTGGCTCTTGGAGAGGTCTGCATAGCGATTCATGTAACGCCCATCGGCGTCACGTTCCGCACCAGCGGGAAAGGCGTTAGCGCCTCCTGCCAGGGCGAATATCAGTAACATTGCCCGAAATATCAGGGATTGTCGTTGTGGCATGGAGTGATAGGGTTGGGCTATGAAAGCTATTTGAAAATATGATTGGACGCTATTGTGCATCAATCCTATAGTCGTGATACACCCTACATTAAAGGGTAAAAGTGGTGGAGATCATCATGGTCAACATAATTCAAGCACAGCTTCAGCGTCATCCGGATATCATGGAACAAGCGGTCGAGTTTATGGCGGCCTTATCCTGGAACCAGTCCTGAAAACGATAACACGCAAGGAGATCACAATATGACATCCCAAGGAAAGTGCCCCGTCATGCACGGCGCCATCACGGAAAGCGGCGGCGCCAACAGTAACGTCGCCTGGTGGCCAAAGTCTTTGAATCTGGACATCCTGCACCAGCAGGACACCAAGACCAACCCGATGGGTCCGTCGTTCAATTATCGCGATGAGCTCAAAAAACTCGACGTTGACGCCCTCAAGAAAGATCTGAAGCAGCTCATGACCGAGAGTCAGAGCTGGTGGCCCGCTGACTGGGGGCATTATGGCGGGCTAATGATCCGTATGGCCTGGCACTCGGCGGGTACCTATCGAACGGCCGATGGTCGGGGTGGGGCTGGGACTGGTAACCAGCGCTTTGCGCCGCTTAACTCCTGGCCCGATAACGCAAATCTCGATAAGGCGCGTCGGCTACTCTGGCCGATCAAGAAAAAATATGGCAACAGGATCAGCTGGGCCGATCTCATGATTCTCGCTGGCAACATGGCCTACGAATCGATGGGTTTGAAAACGTTCGGCTTCGGTTTCGGCCGCGAAGACATCTGGCACCCGGAAAAGGATATCTACTGGGGTTCCGAGCGTGAATGGCTGCAGAAGAGCGGTGGCGAAGGTAGCCGTTACTCGGGTGAACGTGATCTCCAGAATCCCCTGGCTGCCGTGATGATGGGTCTTATCTACGTGAACCCGGAAGGCGTCGATGGACAGCCCGATCCTCTCAAAACTGCGCACGATATCCGCATAACATTCGCCCGCATGGCGATGAACGATGAAGAAACGGTTGCGCTAACGGCTGGCGGCCACACAGTTGGTAAGGCACACGGCAACGGTAATGCCGCCAACCTCGGGCCGGCACCCGAAGGTGCGCCGATTGAGGAGCAGGGTCTGGGCTGGATGAATCACAAGACACGCGGCATCGGTCGGGACACCGTAACGAGTGGTATTGAAGGCGCCTGGACCAGCAATCCGACGCAGTGGGACAACGGCTACTTCGACATGCTGCTCAATCACGAGTGGATCCTGACCAAGAGCCCGGCCGGTGCTAACCAGTACATGCCGGTGGATATCAAGCCGGAAGATATGCCGGTCGACGTGGAAGACGCCAGCATTCGCTGCATGCCTATGATGACAGACGCCGACATGGCGATGAAGATGGATCCGGCGTACCGCAAGATTTCCGAGCGTTTCCATAAAGACCCGGCATACTTCAGCGAAGTCTTTGCCCGTGCCTGGTTCAAGTTGACCCACCGCGACATGGGGCCTAAGGCTCGTTATGTCGGCCCGGATGTGCCCAAGGAAGATCTGATCTGGCAGGACCCTGTCCCAGCCGGCCGCAAGGACTACGATGTGGATGCGGTTAAGAGTAAGATCGCCTCTTGCGGCCTGTCGATTGCCGACATGGTGAGCACTGCCTGGGACAGTGCTCGAACCTATCGTGGCTCGGACAAGCGTGGTGGCGCCAACGGTGCTCGTATTCGCCTCGCCCCGCAAAAAGATTGGGTGGGCAACGAACCTGCTCGGTTGGCTAAGGTATTGGCGGTTTATGAAAAAATCGCGGCAGAAACCGGGGCCAGTGTTGCTGATGTGATTGTGCTCGGTGGCTCAGTCGGTATCGAGCAGGCTGCCAAAGCCGGGGGCTTTAATGTGACGGTGCCCTTTGCGCCCGGGCGTGGCGATGCTACCCAGGCGCAAACGGATATCGAATCCTTCGAGGTCCTTGAACCGGTTGCCGACGCTTACCGTAACTGGCAAAAACAGGATTATGTCGTGATGCCTGAAGAGCTCATGCTCGACCGCACGCAGCTCATGCGGCTGACTGCGCAGGAAATGACGGTTCTGGTCGGGGGTATGCGGGTGCTAGGTACCAACTATGGAGGTAGCAAGCATGGTGTATTCACAGAGCGGGTGGGTGTTCTCAGTAATGACTTCTTCGTCAATCTGACGGACATGGCCTATAGCTGGAAGCCAACCGGACGCAATAGCTACGACATTGTGGAGCGTCGCAGTGGCGCAACGAAGTGGACAGCTACCCGGGTTGATCTTGTTTTTGGTTCGAACTCGATCCTACGTGCTATTGCAGAGGTGTATGCCCAAGACGATAACCGGGAAAAGTTCGTGAATGACTTCGTTGCTGCGTGGGCTAAAGTCATGAATGCGGACCGTTTCGACCTCGTTTGATTAACCAGTTGACGTTCTTTTCGTAAAAAGGGGGGGCTTCGGCCCCCTTTGTATTTGCCGGAGCGAAATGCGTGCTATGTCATATACTCACGTCGTCTGCCTATCCTTACCGTACTGTTTGTGAACAACCCGCGCCCTCCCATCAATCTGAAAACATTGCCTAGCTGGTTGCTCATCGGGCTGGTCTGGCTGATCTCCAAGCTGCCGCTTCGCGTCATTCGTCTGATCGGCGCTTTTTTTGGTGTAATCCTCTGGGCATTGGCTCGACAGCGTCGTTTTGTGGCGCTGACCAATCTGCGGCTTTGCTTTCCCGATATGCCGGATCGTGAGCGAAAGAAGCTGGTTTTCAAACATTGCATCCGTTTTGCCCAGGCCGTTCTGGACCGCTCGCTCATGTGGTTTGCTTCCGAGAAAAGGATTCGCCGTATCGTGCGCCAGCATAACGAAGAACGGCTGTTTAGCGATGATGGTCGGCCAACGCTGGTCCTGGCGCCGCATTTTGTCGGGCTCGATGCAACCGGCACCCGTGCTTCGATGATGGGCTCCTGGATTAGCATGTACGCCAAACAAAAGAATCCGGTGCTTAACTACATGCTGTTGCACGGCCGATCACGTTTTACCAATCCGGTGCTGGTGTCGCGTCAGGATGGGCTACTCAAGGTCGTGAAGGCCATGAAACGCGGGACGCCATTCTATTATCTGCCCGATCAGGATTTTGGTCCGAAGGACGCAGTTTTTGCGCCGTTCTTCGGGTTTCCTGCCGCCACGGTCACCGGGGTGTCGCGTCTGGCGCAGCTCACCAATGCCCGGGTCATCGCGATTGTTTCAAAGATGGTGCCGGACGGTTACGAGTCGTACTACACCGAAGTATGGGAAAACTTCCCCGGCGCCTCCGTTGAGGAAGACACGGCGCGCATGAACCGTTTTATCGAATCCTGGGTGCTGCAGATGCCGGATCAGTATTTCTGGTTGCACAAGCGTTTTAAAACACGACCCGAAGGTGAGCCCAGTGTGTACGGAAAGCATCACCGCTGAGATTGACTGGCGCCGCAGTCTGCGAGGCGCCTTGCTCGGGTCGGTGCCGGTGGCGATCTGGTGTTTTTATCGTTACGGCGTCAGCCCGCTGGGTATTGCCTGGACGCTCTTCGGTACCGGCCTCATCTGGCTGGCGCTGATCGATGCGGCGACTAAACTGCTGCCGGATGTGCTGACGCTGCCCCTGATGTGGGCCGGAATTGTGCTGCAGCTTTTTCCAGAAAGCCGCACGGTTGGGTTGGAGGCATCGATCTGGGGGGTGATTGTCGGCTATTTCCCGCTGTGGGTTCTGGCGCATGTGTACTGGTTCATCCGCAAGCGCGAAGGCCTGGGTTTCGGTGACCTCAAGCTGCTGGCAGCGATGGGTGCCTGGTCCGGGCCGGGCATTATCCCCGGCGTTATATTTCTGGCCTCGGTCCTGGCGCTTGCGGGGGTTCTGTTCAGCCGCAAGCTGGCCGGACGCTCTGCCGGCATCGCCGAGGAGTTTCCTTTTGGCCCATGGATCATTGCGGCCTATATGCTTCTGGTGGCTTCAGGCATTATGATTCCGCTGTACTGACTGCATGGTTCCTTGATTGAGATGGGGCTTTCGGATATGAAGATGCGCGCGTTACAGACGGTTGGCCTGGTTGTTGCGGTGCTGGTCGTTACCCTGTCGGGTTGTACGACACTGAGCCGGAAGAATGCAGTTCCCCACGACCTGCAGAGTCAGGCAGAAATCGAGGGTATGCCGGGAGTCCGCTATAAGTTCTTCTCGCACAACGGTCTCGAGGCCATGTTGGCGGATCTTCGTGCCGGGATGAATTCGCAGGATGGATTTATCAACAAGTCCGCCACAACGCGGGCGAACTATCTGTCGATCTCCGGGGGTGGCGATAACGGTGCTTTTGGCGCAGGCTTGCTTACGGGTTGGACAGAGCGCGGTGATCGCCCCGAGTTCAATCTGGTGACCGGGGTCAGTACCGGCGCCCTGATTGCGCCCTTTGCTTTCCTGGGTTCGGATTACGACTACGTGCTCAAGCGGGTCTATACCGAGGTCAGCCCGACCGATGTATTCATCAATAATGGTCTGATGGGGGCGCTATTCAGTGATTCGTTTGCTGACACGACACCGCTCTACAAGCTCATTACCGAATATGTGAATGAAGATCTGCTCAAAAAGATCGGTGAGGAGTACACGCAACGTAACCGCTGGTTGCTGGTCGCTTCCACCAATCTGGATGCCGGTGTGCCCACCCTGTGGAATATGGGTAAACTGGCCAGCGTGGGAACACCGGAATCGCTACAGCTGTTCCGCAAGATCCTGCTGGCGTCTTCAGCCATCCCGGGCGCATTTCCACCGGTGATGATCGATGTGGTCGCGGATGGTAAGCACTACCAGGAAATGCACGTCGATGGCGGGGCGACGATGGAGGTCTTTCTCTACCCGTCTGCGCTGGGAGCAGAGGCACGGCGTAAGAATATTGTGAGCCCGTATCGGGATCGTCAGGCGTACATTATTCGTAATGCCCGGCTCGACTCGGAGTGGCGGGAGATTGAACGGAATACCCTGTCGATTATGGGCCGCGCGGTCGATCAGCTGATCCAGAGTCAGGGGTATGGCGATCTGCAGCGTATCTATCTGACGACCAAGCGTGACCATATCGGTTTTAATCTTGCCTATATCGGCCCGGACTTTAAAGAACCCCACACGGGCAGTTTTGACCGGAAGTACATGAACGTCTTGTATAACTATGGCCGCGGATTAGCCAGGGCGGGGTATCCCTGGGCCCAATCGCCCCCGGGTTTTAATCATGCACTCAATGATGATGTGCGGTCGCAGGTGAATCGACAACAGCTATTGCTCAAGGGTCAGCCGACACCTCAGTCGTCACGACAAAGTGGCAAATAGGTGCGACAAATAAGCGACAAAGAAAAAGCCCCCGGCTGATCACAGCACGGGGGCAAACCGGGATTGAGGTTAGGTTGGGGTTGTCCCGGAATTTAGTGGTCAGGTTCGGATCGTGTCAGAGTCGTTACTGGGTCTGCTGGATACCGGAGAGGACCCAGCCGCCCTGGCCGCTGGCCGGTTTGGTGAGGTGCCAGATTTCGTCGATGGTCACCGGTGCTGCGTTGGCTTCCTCACGCAGCAGGCCTGTAAAGCGGACGCTCACCACATGGCGCTGATTCTCTTCAACAACGTCAAGAATCTCGGCATTCAAAGATACGACATCCGTTTTTTGCGGCAGCCCATTGCGCTGATCGAGATCCATCCGGATTTCGGCAAACATTTCCGGCGAGGTGAATTCGCGAATATCTGCCAGATCGCCAGCGTCATGCGCTGCCTGCAGACGGATAAAACCGACTTTGGCATTCCGGACAAAGGCCTCGATGTCAAAACCCGCCGGAATGTTGGTGGCCGAAGCACTACCGGCAGGTTGCATGGCCTGATACTGGCTCATATTGTCCTGGGCGGTACCATTGTAGGGCGCACCGGCACCCGCCATCCGGGGCTGCTGTGAGGCGGCTCGCTTGCGCATCAGGAACCCGATAACGGCCATGACGGCAAAAGCGATCAGGGCAATCATCATGATGTTGGCGAGCTCTTCGCCAAAGCCCAGGTAGCTGGCCAGGGCGGCAAGACCCAGACCTGCAGCCAGACCGGCGATCGGGCCCATCCAGGAGCGCTTCGGTTGTGTTGCGGGCGCTGCTGCACCGGGCGCCTTTGCAGCGGCAGGTGATGCGGCTTGTGGCGCTGTTGCCGCCGGCTTGCTGACCGGCGCCATCTGGCGTTGCATGCCTACGGACTTGCCACCACCGATACGTGCGGCTTCGGCGTTGCCAACCGCCATGGTTAACCCGACGGCGAGTGCTGCGGCAAAGAGCGACATAGTCTTCAGAATTTTCATGGGGGTCTCCTTTGTTTTTGTGAGATGCGAGTCAGCATAGCGGATATTTCTGCCGGAAGCTTAGGAGAGGCTTAAGCTCAGGAAATATTCAAGTTGGCGGCTTGTCAGGGAAGGGTGATCGCGTTTGATCCACCTGCATAAGCCAGCTTTTCCGGGAGGCATGGCTTCGGCTATAATCTCAGGCTTTGCAAGTCTGGAGCCGGTTCAATGGCTCGGCACCTCTTATATTTCTAGGAATATCACCATGAGCACCACCGAAACCGTGCAGGAAACCAACCCGCTGGAACGTTCGATTGATCTGATCGTTTCTGCCCAGGAAGTTGAAGCCGCGACTGATGCCCGTCTGGCGCGTATGGGCAAAACCATGAAGATCGCCGGTTTCCGTCCGGGTAAGGTGCCGGCCAAAGTGGTCAAACAGCAATATGGTGCGCAGGCTCGTGACGAAGCGCTGAACGAGATCGTCGGCCGTGCTTTTGGTGAGGCGATCACGCAGCAGAAGCTCAAGGTGGCGGGCTATCCGCGTATCGAGCCCAAGGGCGATCAAACCGGTGCATCGCTGACCTTTGCTGCGACCTTCGAGCTGTTCCCGGAAATCACCCTGGCCGATGTGTCGGGCGCCGAAATCGAACGCCCCGTCCATGAAGTCAGCGCCGCCGATGTCGACAAGACGCTGGATATCCTGCGCAAGCAGCGCGTGCGTTATGAAGATGCTGCCCGTGCTGCCCAGAAGGAAGACCGTGTCGTGATCGATTTCCTGGGTAAGAAGGACGGCGTGCCGTTCGCCGGTGGCGAGGCCAAGGATTACCCGATGGTACTGGGTCAGGGCACGTTGCTGCCGGATTTCGAAGCAGCCATCGAAGGCGCCACTGCCGGTACCAGTAAGACCTTTGATCTGACCTTCCCAGCAGACTACGGCAATACCGAGCTGGCGGGTCAGACCGTCCAGTTTGATCTGACCGTCAAGCAGGTTCAGGGTCCGATCGTGCCAGAGCTGGACGAAGAATTCGTCAGGGCCATGGGTATCGAAAGCGGCAATGCCGCCGACCTCAAGGCCGAGATCGAGAAGAATCTCAAGGGTGAGGTGAAGAAGCGTATCCACCAGCGTGTGCGTGAAGCCGTGATGGAAAAGCTGGATGCCCTGAACCCGATCGCCGTGCCGAAGGCGCTGGTCGAGCAGGAAATCTACCGTCTGATGCAGGGCACTCGTGAGGACATGAAACAACGTGGCATGAAAGGGGATATCCCGCTGCAACCGGAATGGTTCCAGGATCGCGCCCTGCCGCGCGTCCGCATGGGCCTGATCCTGGCCGATCTGGTCGAAAAGGAAAACCTGGTGGCCACTGAAGCCCAGATGGACGCCCGTATCGCCGAGATCGCCGAAACCTATCAGCGCCCGGAAGAAGTCCTGCAGTGGTACAAGCAGGATCGCCAGCGTCTGGCCAATATCGAATCGGATGTTCTGGAACAGAACGTAGTCGATTGGTTCATGGCCCGTGCCAAGGTGACCGATAAGACCATCGATTTTGACGACATCATGGGTCAGCAGGGCGTTTAATTCCCTAATCGACTGAATTTAGTCGATATTTAACGGTTATTTTCGGTAAAAAACGGCCGGGTTCGCCCGGCCGTTGCCTTTATTGCTCGCTGCAGCATGAAAAACGTCCCTTTTTACGGCATGATGTCACTCAATTTCTGTATTTTTGTTCAGGAGCACCCATGTTCACCCCCATGACCCACAGTGGCTTTGTTGAAACCCTCGCTAACGCCCATCCGGATCCCCAAGCCATCGGTCTGGTGCCCATGGTGGTGGAGCAGAGCGGCCGCGGTGAACGCGCCTTCGATATCTATTCGCGCCTGCTCAAGGAGCGCGTGGTGTTTCTGGTGGGTCCAGTCAACGACATGAGCGCCAATCTGGTCGTGGCCCAGCTGCTGTTTTTGGAAGCCGAGAACCCGGACAAGGACATCCACCTTTATATCAATTCACCGGGCGGCTCCGTCACGGCCGGTCTGTCGATTTACGACACCATGCAGTTCATCAAGCCGGACGTGTCGACGCTGTGCCTGGGTCAGGCGGCCTCGATGGGCGCCTTCCTGCTGACGGCGGGCGCCAAGGGCAAGCGTTTTTCACTGCCCAACTCGCGCGTCATGATCCACCAGCCGCTGGGCGGTTTTCAGGGGCAGGCCTCGGATATCGAGATCCATGCCAAGGAAATCCTGTCGTTGCGTGCCAAGCTGAACAACATGCTGGCGGCACATACGGGTCAGGATGTCGAGCGCATCGAGCGCGATACGGATCGCGACAATTTCATGTCAGCTGATGAAGCGGTGACTTACGGCCTGATCGACAAGGTACTGGGCAAGCGCGGCGAAGCGGCTTAAGCATTGATAAGGAAAGCGCAATGAGCAAGGATCAATTAAAAACGCCAGGCAAGGACGGCCAGACGGGAGGCGATAAGCCACTCTATTGTTCTTTCTGCGGCAAGAGCCAGCACGAGGTCAAGAAGCTGATTGCGGGCCCGTCGGTATTTATCTGTGACGAGTGTATCGATCTGTGCGCCGATATCGTTCAGGACGAAGTCGAGGAAGCCGCTCGTGAAGCTAAAGAAGGTCTGCCGACGCCACACGAGATTCGCGCCTCGCTAGACGAGTATGTGATCGGCCAGGAAGCGGCCAAAAAGATTCTGGCGGTTGCGGTGTACAACCACTACAAGCGTTTACGTTTGCCGTCGGCCAAGGATGATGGTGTCGAGCTGTCGAAATCCAACATTCTGCTGATCGGCCCGACGGGTTCGGGCAAGACACTGCTGGCGCAAACGCTGGCCCGTCTGCTCGACGTGCCGTTCGTGATGGCGGATGCCACCACGCTCACCGAAGCCGGTTATGTGGGCGAGGACGTCGAGAACATCATCCAGAAGCTGCTCCAGAAGTGCGACTACGACGTCGAGAAAGCACGTCAGGGCATCGTTTATATCGACGAGATCGACAAGATCTCGCGCAAGTCGGACAATCCGTCGATTACCCGCGATGTGTCGGGCGAGGGCGTGCAGCAGGCGCTACTCAAGCTGATCGAAGGCACCGTCGCGGCTGTGCCGCCACAGGGTGGCCGCAAGCATCCGAACCAGGATTTCGTCCAGGTTGATACGACCAATATTCTGTTCATATGTGGCGGCGCCTTCGAGGGCATCGACAAGGTGATCCGTAACCGGACTGAAAAGACCGGTATCGGCTTCGGCGCCGAGGTCACGGGCAAGGAAGAAAAAGCCATCACCACGCTACTGAAAGTCGTGGAACCTGAAGACCTGATCAAGTACGGTCTGATTCCCGAGCTGATCGGCCGTCTGCCTGTGGTGGCCACTCTGGATGAACTGGAAGAATCTGCGCTGATACGCATTCTGACTGAGCCCAAGAACGCGCTGACCAAGCAGTACCAGAAGCTGTTCGATATGGAAGGCGTCGAGTTGGAGTTTCGTCCGGAAGCGCTCAAGGCCATTGCCAAGCGCGCGCTGGAGCGCAAGACCGGTGCTCGAGGTCTGCGCTCGATTGTTGAAGCTACACTGCTCGACACCATGTACGACTTACCGGGCAGCACGGATATTGCCAAGGTGGTGGTCGAGGAGGCCGCCATTAGGGGCGAAAGCAAGCCGCTCTATGTGCTTCAGGAAGGCGCCCAGGCCCAGGCCAGCTAAGCCCAAACTAGTGGTTGAATTCGGCCATAACGCCCCCAACTCCGGCAGCATATCCCGCACCCTAAGAGGGCGGGGATCTCACAGAGAACGTTTCAGGAAACCGACGCATGACCGATAACACCGAAAACCTCGACCTCCAGCCAGGCGAAGATCAGAACGATCAGCCCGAAGGAGAGACCAGGACTCTCGCCCTGCAACCGGGTGAAACAGCGCGACTGCCGATGCTGCCGCTGCGCGATGTCGTGGTCTTTCCGCAGATGGTGATTCCATTATTTGTTGGCCGACCCAAGTCGATCAAGGCGCTGGAATTGGCGATGGAGGCGAACAAAGCTGTCGTTCTTGTCGCCCAGAAGTCGGCGGCGGATGATGATCCCGGTCCGGGTGCACTCTATGAGGTCGGTTGCGTTGCCAATATCCTGCAGCTGCTAAAGCTGCCCGATGGCACCGTCAAGGTCCTGGTCGAAGGCACGCGCCGTGCACGCATCGATGGCATCGATGCGCAGGATGATCTGTACTTTGCGCGGCTGACCGCGCTCGACAGCGACCATAACGAAGACAATGAAGTCGAAGCCATGCGTCGTGCGCTCGTGGCCCAGTTCGACCAGTACATCAAACTGAACAAGAAAATTCCGCCGGAGATTCTGTCGTCGATCTCGGGGATCGACGATACGGGTCGTCTGTGCGATACCATCGCCGCGCATCTGCCGCTGCGTCTGGAACAGAAGCAGGAAGTCCTGGAGCTGCTGAATGTGCGCGAGCGTACAGAACGTTTGCTCGGTCAGCTCGAATCAGAAATCGATATCCTGCAGGTGGAGAAGCGCATCCGGGGCCGCGTCAAGCGCCAGATGGAGAAGTCGCAGCGTGAGTACTATCTGAACGAACAGGTCAAGGCGATTCAGAAAGAGCTGGGAGAGGGCGAAGAGGGTGCCGATCTCGAAGAGCTCGAGAAGAAGATCAAAGCGGCCGGCATGAGCAAGGAAGCACTCAAGAAGGCCGAGTCCGAACTCAAGAAACTGAAACTGATGTCACCGATGTCGGCCGAAGCCACCGTCGTGCGTAATTTCATCGACACACTGGTGGGGCTGCCGTGGAAAAAGAAAACCCGGGTGAGCAAAGATCTGGCGGGCGCCGAAAAGATTCTCAACCAGGATCACTATGGTCTGGAACGCGTCAAAGACCGCATCATCGAATATCTTGCTGTACAACAGCGTGTCGACAAGGTGAAGGCGCCGATCCTCTGTCTGGTCGGACCACCGGGCGTCGGTAAGACCTCGCTGGGCCAATCGATCGCCAAGGCGACCAATCGCAAGTTCATTCGTATGGCTCTGGGTGGCGTGCGTGACGAAGCCGAAATCCGCGGCCACCGTCGTACCTACATCGGTTCGATGCCGGGCAAGATTCTCACCAGCCTGACCAAGGTCGGTGTGCGCAACCCGCTCTTCCTGCTTGATGAAGTCGACAAGATGGGACAGGATTTCCGTGGCGATCCGTCATCGGCCTTGCTCGAAGTGCTCGATCCCGAACAGAACCATACCTTCCAGGATCATTACGTCGAAGTCGATTTCGATCTTTCGGATGTCATGTTCGTGGCGACGGCAAACAGCCTCAACCTGCCAGGTCCGCTGCTAGATCGTATGGAGATCATTCGTCTCTCGGGCTATACCGAAGACGAAAAAGTCAGCATCGCCATGCGTTATCTGCTGCCCAAGCAGATCAAGAACAACGGCCTCAAGGCCAGCGAAATCTCGGTCAGCGAGCATGCGATCCGTGACATCGTGCGTTACTACACGCGAGAAGCCGGCGTACGTTCGCTCGAACGCGAATTGTCCAAGATCTGTCGCAAGGTAGTGAAGACACTGCTGCTCAAGAAGAAGGGTGTGGCAGCTTCACGCATTCAGGTCACGCCGAAGAACCTGGACAAGTTCCTGGGCGTACGTCGCTTTACTTTCGGTATTGCCGAAAAGGAAAACCAGGTCGGCCAGGTCACTGGTCTTGCCTGGACCGAAGTCGGTGGCGAGTTGCTGACCATCGAAGTCGCCTCGATGCCGGGGAAGGGTGCCGTGCAGCGCACGGGGTCGCTGGGTGATGTGATGAAGGAATCGGTCGAAGCAGCGCGTACGGTCGTGCGTGCCCGTGCCCGTCGTCTCGGTATCAAGGATGACGTCTTCGAGAAGACTGATTTGCATGTGCATTTCCCCGAAGGCGCAACGCCTAAGGATGGCCCATCGGCCGGTATCGCGATTACCACGGCCATCGTTTCGGCACTGAGTGGTATTCCGGTGCGCTGCGATGTCGCCATGACGGGTGAGATTACGCTGCGTGGCGAAGTACTGGCCATCGGCGGCCTCAAGGAAAAACTGCTGGCGGCGGTTCGCGGTGGTATCCAGACGGCGTTGATCCCCGAGGAGAACGTCAAGGATCTGGCCGAGATTCCCGATACGATCAAGGGTCGAATCGAAATCGTGCCGGTCAAATGGATCGATCAGGTGCTGGAGCATGCGTTGGCCAGCCAGCCGGTGCCGCTGCCGTCAGAATTACCGGTCGCTACCGAGGCGGTACCTGCCACTGTGGCGCCCGAAGTGGAAGCACCACCGGTCCGCCACTGAAAATAACTTCCGCAACAGCGGGCGGAGGTGGTAAACTTCGCCCCGTTGTTGATTGATGCGGTGCAATAAGTCCCGCATCATCGTTTTACATCAAGTGCTTAGCGACACAATCGTAAGAGGCACTGACTGGCCCCGATAACTTGGGGGCTATCTTTGTGCATCGTCCCCAGCCGCGCCCAAAGCTTTTGCTCAAGGGTGCACCGGACGCCGGAATTGCCGGCATCTGTCTGATGGTCGATGTTCTTTGACCACAGACCATCGCGTGAGACAGGCGCGACCGGTTTTCCTGATTGGGGATAAAAATGACTGAACAAGCAATGAGCTCTTTCGAGAGCATGGGCCTGGCCGCGCCTTTACTGAAGGCCATTGAAAACCTGGGCTTCACCCAGCCGACGCCGGTACAAGCCGAAGCCGTTCCCGCTGCCCTACAAGGCGGCGACTGGATGGTGAGCAGCCAGACCGGGAGCGGCAAGACAGCCGCCTTCCTGCTGCCGGTGCTGAACGCCATGATGGCCGGCGGCAATAACTCGCCGATCGATTTGCATCGCGTGATTGGCCCGGCGGGTCTGATTCTGTGCCCAACGCGTGAGTTGGCACAACAGGTCGCGCAAGATGCGATTGACCTACTCAAGAATAGTAAAGGCATCCGCGTGGCGACGGTGATGGGCGGCATGCCCTACGGCAAGCAAATGGCGGGTCTGCGTGGTGCGCTGCTCGTCGTTGCGACCCCGGGTCGTCTACTCGACTTGGCACAACGCCGTCAGATTCATCTGGCGGACGTCAAAACCCTCGTAGTGGATGAAGCCGATCGCATGCTGGATCTGGGCTTTGCCGAAGATCTCGAAGACATCAATCACCTTTGTCAGAAGCGTGATCAAACGCTGATGTTCTCGGCGACCTTTGCGCCGCGCATCATGTCGCTGGCTTCCCGCTTGATGAAATCGCCCGGCCGTCTGGAATTGGCCAGCGCATCGGATCGACATGCTCAGATTACGCAATCGCTGCACTGGGCCGACAACATGATCCATAAAGAAAAACTACTCGACCATTATCTGCGTGATGCGGAACTAGAACAGGCCGTAGTCTTTGCCAGCACACAAGTGGAAACGGATCGTCTGGCGGACGCATTGGCCGAGCAAGGGCACGCGGTTGCAGCGCTGCATGGCGCCATGCCGCAGAAAGTCCGTGCGCATCGTCTGAAGCAGTTGCGTAGCGGTAACGTGCGGGTTCTGGTGGCCACCGATGTGGCAGCGCGTGGTATCGACGTGCCGAGCATTACCCACGTTTTCAACTTCGGCCTGCCGATGAAGGCCGAGGATTATGTGCACCGTATCGGTCGCACGGGTCGTGCCGGTCGTACCGGTAAAGCGATTACTTTCGCCGAACACCGTGACCGCATGAAAGTGCGGACCATCGAAGCGCTGACGGATCAGCGTATCCCGGTGGCGGTGGTGGCGGGCCTGGAGCCGAAGACACCGGAACGCCCCGAGCGCGGTGGTCGCGGCGAAGGCCGTGGTTTTGGTGGCCGCAGTGAAGGGCGCGGTCGGAGTGGTTCTGGCGGTGGTGGTCGAGGAGCTTTTGGTGGCCACGGTCGTAGCAGTGCGCCACGTGATTTCGGTGGCCCGCGTGAGCGTGACTTTGGTGATCGAAACGAACGTAGTGAACGTCCAGTGCGAGAATCCCGTGAGTTCGATGATCGCCCACGGTCGTTTAATGATCGTCCTCGTCGTGAGGGCAGTGCCCCGCGTAGCTTTGGCGATAAGCCCCGCAGTTTCGAGGGTGGTGCCGGCAAGCCGCGCACCTGGGGGGATAAGCCACGCCAGGGCGGTGAGGGCAGCAAGTCTTTTGCCGAGCGTAAGCCGTGGGGTGACAAACCGCAAGGCGATCGTCCGAACCGTGAAGGCCGTTCTTTCGACAAACCAGCCGGTAAGTCATTCAGCAAGCCGTCGGGCAAGAGCTTCGCCAAGCCGGGTGCAAAGCCCGGCGGCAAAGTGTTCAGCAAGCATAGCGGCACAGGTGGTCATGGGGGCTTTAGTAGCCGCGGTCGCTAAGCACACCGCTATCAGTTAACGCTGACAAACCAACGCCGGTTCGGTGGGTAACCCCGCTGACCGGCGTCGTGCGTTTCAGGTCTTGAGTTTTTGCGCCTCAGCCCAATATGGCTAAAATAAACGCAGCCAAACAATGAGAAAATTCGGGCATGAAATTCAAGGACTATTACGAGATCCTCGGTGTGTCGAGAGATGCTTCGGCCGACGAGATCAAGAAGGCTTTCAAGAAGCTCGCTCATAAGTTTCATCCGGATATCTCCAAAGATCCGGAGGGTGAAGCGAAGTTCAAAGAGGTCAATGAAGCGTACAAGACGCTCAAAGACCCCGAGCTGCGCAAAGCCTATGATCAGTTGGGGCGCCATAATCCGGGGGAACAGTTCCGTCCGCCGCCGGGCTGGGAACAGTACGCCCAGGGTGCAGGCTTTGGGGGCGCCCACGGCGGCGCCGGCGGGTTCGGGGGTGGCGGCTTTGGCGCCGGAGGATTCGAAGGTGCCGGGTTCGAAGATATCGACCTCTCGGAGCTGTTTGCCGAGATGGGGCGCGGACGCGGGCAGGCAGGTCGAGGCGCTCACGCCGGCAGTAGTCAGGCTTTCAAGGCGCCGGGCCAGGACTTTGAAGTCACGGCTCATATCTCGATTGATGAGGCAGCCAAGGGCACCACGCTTGAACTCAATCTCGAAATGCCCGAATACGATGCTCAGGGTCGTCTGCACCGTGTGCCACAAGTTTTTAAAGCGCGTATTCCTAAAGGCGCAACAGATGGTCAAAAGATGCGGCTGCCTGGCAAAGGTGGCAAAGGCTTCAATGGTGGCGCCAATGGCGATCTGTATCTGAACATCGCACTACATCCGCACCCATTATTCCGTGCCGATGGCCACGATCTGTTCCTTGATCTGCCCGTCACCCCGTGGGAAGCAGCTTTGGGTGCCGAAATCGATGTGCCGACGCTCGACGGTACCGTGCGCATGAAAATTCCTGCCGGTACGCCCGCGGGTCGCAAGCTACGTCTGGGCGGTCTTGGGCTACCCAAGCCTAAGGAGGGCGCAGGGGATCTCTACGTCATCGTTCAGATCGCCACGCCGACCGAACTCAACGAGTCGGAAAAGGCGCTGTATCAGCAACTGGCTGAGGCCTCCACCTTTAACCCGCGTGGTCACTTTGTGGCCGAAGCCCATCGCGCTGCCTGAGGATGACTATGACTGAACAAATCACCACCCTGGAAGCGACCTGGTTGAGCGTGAGCGAATTTACCCAAGTGGCCGGCCTCCGACAGACCGATGTTGTTGCGTTGGTCGAGGTTGGGGTGCTTAAACCAATCGGGCAGACGCAAAGTGACTGGTCCTTTGATAGCGAGGCCATGACGCTGGCGCGTCGTTTGCGCCGCATTCGCGAAGATCTGGAACTGGATCTGGATGTACATGCCCTGGCGTTGGGTTTCCGGCTACTTGAACGCATTAGTGAGCTGGAATCCGCATTAAATCGGGCTCAGGTTATACAGCTGCAGGTTCGGGGCTGACTCTGGTAGAATAGCGACATCAATCGGGGGTTGTTAGCTCAGTTGGTAGAGCGTCTGCCTTACACGCAGAATGTCGGCGGTTCGAGCCCGTCACAACCCACCACCGGATTCGATCAAACCCGCCCATGTGGCGGGTTTTGTTTTATCGCAACCCATTGAGAGTATGGTTAAATTAAGCCATGAGATTGACGCCAGCCCAAATTGACACTATCCGCACAACTGCCAGGCAGTTAATAGGAGACGGCGTGCGTGTCACATTGTTCGGATCGCGTGTCGATGATGAAAAAAAGGGCGGCGATGTTGACCTCATGGTCGAAACATCTTTCGTGATTACAGAACCGGCTGTACTGAGCGCACGGTTCGCCAGTCGTATATCGCGAGCCATGCATGGTCGCAAAGTGGATGTTGTATTGAAAGCGCCGAATCTTCAAACTCAATCGATCCACCACATTGCAGAGGCAACCGGAGTCCTCCTGTGAAACTCGATCCGGCGCTGCATTTGCGGCTTAAATTTCTCTGTCGGGTTGTTCAGAGAGAAGCGCATTATCTTCAAGAGACTGATACCCGACTGTTTGCCGAAGATCTGACCGCAGAGTCACTCAAGCGCATTGCCAGCGACCCGATTCTGGCAGAGCGTTTGGATGCCTTCGTCAGCCGCTTTGGACGACTACAGGATACGTTGGCTGACAAATTGTTGCCTGCATTGCTGGATGCGATGGCAGAACACAAGGGCGCCGCGATTGAAAACCTCGACCGAGCAGAGAAACTGGGTTGGTTGGACTCTGCCGATGTATGGTTTGAGATACGTAAATTGAGAAACCAGATGGTGCACGAATATATTGAAGATCTCGTTATTCTCGCCAACGCACTAACAGCAGGGCATGACTATGTGCCGACACTGGTTGAAACCGCCGCCAGGCTAACCGAACGGGTACAACAGCGAATTAGCTAATCTGCCTTACACGCAGAATGTCAGGCGGTTTTAACGGCCGCTTCCCTGATTGGCAGATTGACGAGTGCCGCAAAACCGGCAAGAGCCATGTCGGCATACCACATCACATCCAGGTTGCCGATTTCGGCCATAGCGAGTCCACCCAGGTAGGCGCCAAAGAAGGCGCCGACCTGGTGCGACAGCATCGAGACACCGAAGAGCGTGGCCAGATAACGCAACCCAAAGAGTTTGCCGACAATGGCGGCGGTGGGTGGCACCGTCGCCAGCCAGGTGAATCCCAAACCAACGGCGAAGATGTAATAGGTCCATTCGGTTTTGGGTAGCAGCATGTACGCTAGAATTAGCATCGCACGACTGGCATACATGGCGAACAGAATATACTTACTGCGATAGCGTGCTACACACTGGCCGGCGTAGAGACTGCCGAAAACGTTGCTGAGCCCGATGATGGCGAGTGACCAGCTGGCCACGCTGGCCGGCAGACCGCAGAGGCTGACTTCGCCCGGGAGGTGCGTCACCAACAGCGCGATGTGAAAGCCACAGGTGAAGAAGCCCAGATTCAGCAGAAAGTAATTCGGGTTGGCAAAGGCCCCGCAGATCGTTTTTCCGAAGGGGTCGGAATCCGACAGGTTCTGAGGATGTGTGTGGATGGTTTTAATGCCGGTGAGGCGACGAATTAATGGCAGCCCCGCCAATGAAACAATCGCCATACCCCACAGCGCACCCACCCAGCCGAAGAGTTGAATCAAGCCCTGATAGATCGGTGCGCCGATAAACTGGCCGAGTGAGGCGCCGGCATTGATAACCCCCGACGCTGGGCCGCGGGCTTCTGCCGGGATGCGTTGTGCGGCGGCGCCAATCAGCACCGAGAAGCTACTGAAGCCCGAACCGATGGCGGTGAGTAACCCGAAAGTGATGACGAGCCCCATGTCGGTCAGCAGGTAGGGGGTGAGGATGCAGCCTAGAGCAATCAGCAGGAACCCACCGGCCAACACCCTAGCTGGGCCAAAGCGATCCGAGAGAAAACCGGCGAAGGGCTGCGCCAACCCCCAGCAAAACTGTCCGATCGCCATGGCCAGGCTGATGGCGACGATACCGATCTCGCTGACCGAGTTGATCGGGCCGATGAACAGCCCCAGGGACTGGCGGGAGCCCATATTCAACAGCAGTATGCCGGCGGCGGCCAGGGTGACGGCCATGGCATGCGGGGCGGAGAGCGCTTTGCGGATGTTGCCGAACATTGCTTCTCTGGATATCAGGCAGTTATGGAACGGGGTTTATACCATAGTGGCAATAGACCCCAGAGCCCGAGAAGCGGCCCGGGAAGCAGCAGCCACGCCGTGTATATGCCTACACTTTCAACGATGCCCGTGCCGATCTGGATCGAGATCATGGTGATCGCGAAGCCGAGCGCATTTTGCAAGGTTAATGCGCTACCGACGATTTCAGGCGGACAGGCCTTGGCAGAAAGTGCCGAGAAGTGGGGCGAGTCGGCAACGACCGCTGCGCCCCAAAACAGAAGAACCGCCATTAACCAGGACGGGGCAATCGTCGCAACGAGCGGAAAGACCGCGCAACAGAATGCGGACGATGCCAGCGCGATAGCAGCAACCCGGGCGCTGCCAATGGATTGGCTCCACCAACCGCCGAAGATACATCCCAGACTGCCAATACCGATGATCATGAATGCCAGGCCGGATAGCTCTGGTGTTCGGGGGGTCGCGAGTCCGCTGGCAATGAGCAGTGCCGGTGTCAACGTCCAGAACGCATACAGTTCCCACTGATGACCAAAGTAGCCGAGCGCCGAGGCACGGAACTGGGGAATGGTAAATGCCGTCAGCACCCGACCCAGGCGGATCTGTGGAACACCCGTGCTTCGGCGGAGATACGGGCCATCGCCCAAACGCCAGATCATCGCCGCCGCCAAACAGGCAAGCAGGCTGGAAACCAGGATCGTTGATTGCCATGCCCACTCGGCGCCAGTGAGACGAATGCCGTGAGGTAGCGCCGAGCCCAGGGTCAGCATGCCGACAAGTTGGGCGAGCACGGTACCGGCGCGGTCCGGTACCCAGCTGACGACCAGTTTCATACCGAGGGGGTAGACCCCGGCCAGGCAGAAGCCAACGGCAAATCGCAGCGGCAGGCCGCTGCTGAGGCCGTCTGCGGTCAATGCGAAGAGCCCGTTGAAGAGGGCGCCGAACAGGGCGCAAGCGGTAAAGATGCGGCTTGCTTCGAAACGGTCGGCGAGCCCACTCAGAGAAAAACTGAGGGTGCCGGCAATAAAACCGAGTTGCACGGCGTTAGTGAGCAGGCCGATATCGGCTTCACTGATACCCCAGGTCTGCATCAGACTACCGGCTGCACTGTTGGCAGAAAACCACAGCGAGGTGCCAAATAGTTGGGCGATAACGATGACAGGGACGGGTGAGCTGAAACGCATTGGCGCATCCTACCTGAAGCGGCCACATTATGCCGGCGCGATTGCGTACTGAAATTTTTTGCGGTTCTTGTCAGCTACCTGAAAGCATTCGGGCGGAGAGTATCTCTTTGAGGGTCAAGTTTCGGGTCAACGTTGGCCCGATTTTGTGCCTTGCGTATTTACAAAACCAGGGATTCGTTGCAGAGTCATAGAACAGTCGCCGTAATTACGGCGGTAAAAGCAGATTTAAAACAGTCGACAAGACGTCACCGGGAGACAGAAGTATGAGCAAGCGTGTTGCCTATGTAACAGGGGGTATGGGCGGTATCGGAACCGCGATTTGTCAACGCCTCGCCAAGGACGGCTTTACCGTTGTCGCTGGTTGTGGCCCGAATTCGCCGCGCAAGGATAAGTGGCTGGCTGACCAGAAGGCACAGGGTTACGACTTCATCGCCTCTGAAGGTAATGTGGCCGATTGGGATAGCACTGTGGCGGCCTTCGAGAAGGTCAAAAAGGAAGTCGGCGAAGTCGACGTTCTGGTGAACAACGCGGGTATCACGCGTGACGGTATGTTTCGCAAGATGACCCGCGAAGCGTGGGACGCCGTCATCGATACCAACCTGAACTCGATGTTCAACGTTACCAAGCAGGTCGTTGATGGCATGATTGACCGTAACTGGGGTCGTATCGTCAATATCTCGTCGGTGAACGGTCAGAAGGGTCAGATGGGTCAGGTCAACTACTCGACTGCCAAGGCCGGTATGCATGGTTTCACCATGGCCCTGGCCCAGGAAGTCGCCAGCAAGGGCGTGACGGTGAACACCGTGTCGCCGGGCTACATCGGTACCGATATGGTCAAGGCCATTCGTGAAGATGTGCTCGAGAAGATCATCGCCGGTGTGCCGGTGAAGCGTCTGGGAACGCCGGAAGAAATCGCCTCGATCGTGTCATGGCTTGCCGGTCCGGATGGCAGCTTCTCGACGGGTGCCGACTTCTCGCTGAATGGCGGTATCCATATGTAATGTAATCGGACTCTTCCGATCACGGTGAAACGGCGTCCTTGGACGCCGTTTTTTGTTGCCTCAGAACAAGGAAGCTCTGAGCGCATTAAGCGCAACACAGCGATTGACGTACTTAGAGCTTTCTTAATCGTTCTAGGTAGGCTTCGGTATCAAAGATCCCACCCGGCTGCTGCGCATGCCAGACGGTCTCGCCCAGACACTCCAGCAATCGGTGCAACGCCTCGTGTGCATCGCCCAGCTTGGCCGCCTGTTGTTCGAAGATCCCGCGAATGCCCGGCGGGGAATCGACCGAGAGTTGTTCAAGGAGCGCCATATGCAGCGAGAGGTGCAGCATCGGATTCATGGTGCCCTGTTCGGGCGTCCATTCACCGGCAAGCGCTGCTTCGGGATCGTCGAGTAAGGCGTGGTATTCCGGGTGCAGGGCGATCACGTCTGCCGCAATGGTTTCGGCAGCATCCAGCGGTAAGTGCTCTCGTTGCTTGCGGCGCGCTTCGCAGAAGAAGTGGCGCACCTGGTCTTTGGTCGGCGTAAAAATCATGAGCGTATTTTACTGGCGGGCGCTGAGTTTTTTAAGCGCCGCTTTGGCTTCGGGTGCGCGGCACAGGTCCACGACCGGGCAACGTTCGCATTCGGGTTTGCGCGCTTTGCAGATATAGCGACCGAGTAGGATGAGCCAGTGGTGGGCATCGTGCAGAAATTCCGGTGGCACAGCCTTGAGGAGTTTCTGTTCAACCGCCAGTGGGGTTTTGCCCGGTGCCAGCCCCGTGCGATTGGAGACGCGGAAGATATGGGTGTCGACCGCCATGGTCGGGTGACCGAAGGCCGTGTTGAGCACCACGTTGGCGGTCTTGCGACCGACGCCGGGCAGGGCTTCGAGGGCGTCCCGGTCTTCGGGGACTTCGCCGCCATAGTTATCCCGCAGGATCTGGCAGGTAGCAATGACGTTCTTGGATTTGGTCGGATAGAGCCCGATGGTTTTGACATAAGGTACGAGGCCTTTGACTTCAAGCGCCGCCATGGTTGCCGCATCGGGTGCGTCCTTAAAGAGTTGCCGCGTCGCCAGATTGACGCCTTTGTCGGTGGCTTGCGCCGACAAAATGACGGCAATCAGTAGCTGAAAAGTGGAGCCGTATTCGAGTTCGGTCGTCGGATGCGGGTTGGCCGCCTGCAGGCGACTGAAGAACTCGATTCGCTGCGTCTGGTTCATGCGCCGGGATTACTGACAACCACCGGCAATGAGCGGGTTTGCCTGTTTGAGTGCACGTTCCGCCTGGCGTGCATCAATCCAGTTCTTTACAGCAATGATGCAGCCGAGCACGATAAATGCGCCCGGAGGCAGGATTGCAAGTAACAGGCCCGGGTAGTCGGCTGGTAGGAGTTGCAAAGGTTGAGCACCCGGAATCACCAGGTCGATACCGCTGAACAGGGTGCCACTTCCGAGGATTTCACGAAGTGCGCCAATCAATGCAAGCGTCCATAGCATACCGACTCCCATCATGGCGCCATCGCTGGCGGCCTGCACGGGTGGGTTCTTGGCGGCAAAGGCCTCGATACGGGCGAGCACAATGCAGTTGGTAATGATGAGCGGAATAAAGATGCCGAGCACCACATAGAGGCCATGGAGGTAGGCGTTCATGAGCAGATCAACGACTGTTACAAGCGCGGCAGCAATCAGAATAAAGACCGGAATGCGGATTTCATAAGGGATGAAATGACGCAGACTCGAGACGGCAAAGTTCGAGAGCGCCATAACCAGTAGCGTCGCCAGTGACAGCATCACACCGTTGACTAGGTTGGTGGTGACGGCCAGCAGGGGGCAGAGGCCGAGAATCTGCACGAGGCTGGTGTTCTGCTTCCAGATGCCCTTTGTGGCGATATCCCTGAATTCGTCGCGTGTAATCCACATGATGCGTTCCCCTTATCGACCGTTCTGGCCCTTGGCAAGACCATCCTTCGCCTCGCGGGCAAACAGCGCCTGGCGGTTGGCGATCACGAACTTCTGTGCTTTGTAGATGGCTTTAATAACTGCTCGCGGTGTGACTGTGGCGCCGGCATAGGCATCGAAGGTGCCACCGTCTTTGCGTACATGCCAGTTCTGAGCGCTCAGGCTTGCTGGAACATGATCGAACTGACTGATCCAGGGGCGCTCCTTGTTCTTGTCTTTACGAGGTTCGATGTAATCACCAAGGCCGGGGGTTTCCTTATGCTCGACTACGCGCACGCCGATCACCTGACCCTGGGCATTAAACGCGGCTAACATCCTGATGTTGCCGCTGTAGCCGTCCGGCGCCACAACATCGAGCGCCAACGCGCTGGGTTGGCTGTTAAGACGCGCCCGGTAAACGGCACTTGGCACGGTCGTGCCCAGAGCCGGCTCTGCCGGTAAGGTGAGCGTATCAGCGAGGGGGTCATTGTCATAAAGTTTAGCGGGCAGAATCTGGTTAAGCACCGCCAATTTTTCGCTACGGGCCGATTGCTCAATGGTAGGTTTGGTAAACAGAAACGCCCATGCGAGAAACGCCGTAAAAAAAACGATGAAGGCAACCAGTGTCAATGCTGTTTCGCCGGAAACACGGAGCGCGTGCTTTTCTGCCGGCGTACTCATGCATTACTCCCGCGAGACTTTTCACCGAAGATCGGTGGCTGCGTGTACATGTCGATGAGGGGTACGCACATATTGAGGATGAGCACAGCGAAGGCAATGCCATCCGGAAACGCGCCAAACACACGGATCAGATAAGCCAGAACACCGATGGCCGCTGCAAAGATCAGTTTGCCGCGCGGCGTCGTAGCACCGCTTACGGGATCGGTGGCAATAAAGAACGCACCCAGCAGGGTGGCGCCCCCGAGAATGTGGAATAACGGATTGGCATAATGCAGCGGGTCAACGATCCAGAAGCCCAGTGCGATACTACCCATGCCGGCAATCAGTGCCATCGGGATGTGCCAGGTGATGACTTTCTGTTGCACCAGCCAGAGACCGCCAATCAGCCAGGCCAGTGTGACCCATTCCCAACCGTTACCGCCGCCCACGCCGTAGATGGTGTGATCGCGCAAAATGTTCTGAACAGTCAGGTTATCATTGCCCGTGGCAAGCCGGAGCGTTGTTTTCAGGTGATCCAGCGGGGTTGCGCCGGCCCAGGCATCAATCCGCTCCGGTAAGAAAATCGCGGTGATCTGGTCGGTGGGTGACAAGCCGCCGGCAGATAGTGGATGGGGCCACTGCGACATGATGGCCGGAAAGGAAACGATGCAGAGCGCATAGGCAACCATCGCCGGATTGAACGGATTCTGGCCAAGCCCGCCGTAGAGATGTTTGGCAACAATGATGGCAAAAGCGCTGCCCAGCACAATCAGCCACCAGGGCCCAAGCGGTGGAAAGGAAAGGGCGATCAGCCAGGCGGTGACTACTGCGGACAGATCTGACAGTGCCGGCTGTAGTGGACGATTACGCAACCGCAAAAAAACGGCTTCGGCTATAACGGCCGTTGTTGTGGCCAGAAGCAGTTGGACAAGGATTCCCGGACCAAAGAGCCACGTATAGATTGCAATACCCGGTAACAGCGCCAGTAATACCTTCAGCATGATGCGTGTCACGCTGACAGGTTGAACCAGATAAGGTGACTGGGTCAGGGTATTGGGTGTTTCGGAAGACACAATGACGTCGCAGAGTTGATCAGTGAGTGGTATCGCGGGATTTGCCGGCATGTTTTTCGCGTTTTAGGCGCGCCCGCTCGGTTGCCGCCAGGATGGCCGCTTGCTTGGCAGTGGCGTCTAGAACAGGGTGATTGTCCATGGAAATTGGGGTCGATGCCTGATCCGGATGACTGGAAATATCCGGTGCGGCATCCGGATCATTTGCCGGCGCAGTCTTCGGGCTGGGTGAAAGAGCCGCTGCCGACAAATCTTTGCCTTCAGCCTTGCGTGCGGCATTGGCTTTGGCCAGGCGCTCGGCCTTTTCGCGCTTTTCGCGCTCGGCACGTTCCTGACGGAATTCGTGGCGCTCTCGCGCAGCATCGGCTATCTGCTGTTCACGCTGTTCGGCCAGGATCTCACTTTTGGCAAAGCGGAAATAGTTCACCAGAGGGATGTGGCTGGGACAAACGAAGTCACAGCAGCCGCATTCAATGCAGTCAAAAAGTTTGTAATTTTCAAGTTTTTCGAACTTGGCGGAACGCGACCACCAGTAGAGCTCGAAAGGTTGCAGCTCCTGTGGGCAGGCCTGGGCGCAGCTGCCACAACGGATACAAGGCAGTTCGGCAGGTTTTGGCGGGAATAGTCCGGGGGCGTGAACGATGAGACTGTTGGTCGCTTTGATCACGGGGGCGGCGGTTGCCGGAATGCGGAAGCCCATCATCGGGCCGCCCATGATCACACCGTCCATATCAGTGCGTGGCTGTGCAAGTTTGACCAGCACATTGATCGGCATGCCGATTGGCACAGACCAGTTACGCGCTTCGCCTACTGCACCACTGATCGTGACAATGCGCGAAATCAGCGGTTCGCCATAGGTAATGGCGCGCCATGCCGATTGTACCGTGGCCACATTGAAAACCTGGACGCCAAAATCCGTCGAGCGCCTGCTACCGGGAACTTCCTTACCGGTGAGAACACGAATGAGTTCCTTGGCGCCACCGGTCGGGTAGATGGTTGGTACGGTAACAATCTCGAGCGGCGCCTCGAGTTGTTGTTGTGCTTCTTTCAGCGCGGCGATGGCTTCGGGTTTGTTGTCCTCGATGCCGATCAGCACCTTGCCGGCGTTGAGGAGTCTGCCGAACAACAGGCTACCCTGAACGACCTCTGTCGCCTGTTCACGCATCAGGCGGTCATCGCAGGTAATGAAGGGTTCGCATTCGGCGCCGTTGATTATGAGCTGCTCGACCTGTTTGCCGCGGGGCACACTCAGTTTCACATGGCTCGGGAAGACAGCGCCGCCCAGGCCAACGATGCCCATATCGCGCAGATAGTCGCGCACGGCATCAGGTTCGGCCTGGTCGAGATCAAAGGGGGTACGTTCAATCCACGCATCACGGCCATCGGCCTCAATGACGACACAGTCAGTCGCTAGACCGGAAGGGTGGGGAATAATGTGTGGCCCGATTTCAACGACCGTGCCTGATGTGGGCGCGTGCACTGCGGCTGAGATCCATCCGTCGGCTTCGCCGATACGCTGCCCCTTAAGAACGCGTTCGCCGACCTGAACCGTCGGGCGTGGCGTGCCGCCCACGCTCTGATGCAGGGGCACAATATAACGCGAAGTCAGTGGGGCCTGGGCAATCGGCAGCACGGTCGATTGAGTCTTGTTCGGGTCCGGCTTGATACCGCCCTTGAAGCTGAAAAGTTTCATCTCAGGCGTGCTCGCTCTGTATCGTAGCCATCACGGGAATGATCGGAATCACGCGGGATGCGGTGCCGGGTTTCTGCCACTTCCAGGTATCGGGCGTATCGACCACGGTCACCATGTGAATGCACTCCACGGGACAGGGCGGAATGCAGAGTTCGCAGCCGGTGCAGAGATCCTCGGCAATCGTGTGCATCTGCTTGGCGGCGCCGATGATGGCATCGACCGGGCAGGCTTGGATGCACAAGGTGCAACCAATGCAGACTTTTTCATCGATGATGGCGACCTGTTTGGGTTTCTCGATACCGTGTTCTTCTGAAAGCGGCTTATATTCTTTACCCAATAGCTCGGCCAGTTTGTGAATATTTTCATCGCCACCCGGTGGACACTGGTTGATGTCGGCTTCATCCTTGGCAATGGCTTCGGCATACGGTCGACAACCGGGAAAGCCGCATTGCCCGCATTGCGTTTGCGGGAGGATGCTGTCGATTTTGTCGACCAGCGGATCACCTTCGACCTTGAAGCGGGTTGACGCATAGCCCAGCAGGGCGCCAAGCACGACACCGCCCAGCGCCATGATGGCGATTGCGTAGAGAATACCGTCCATCGTCAGTAACGGTCCAGTCCGGCAAAACCCATGAAAGCAAGGCTCATCAGGCCGGCCGTGACCATGGCGATGGCTACGCCGCGGAAGTGTTGCGGCACATCGGCTGCTTCAACACGCTCGCGAATGCCGGCAAAGAGAATGAGTGCCAGAGAAAACCCGATCGAGCTACCAGCGCCAAACACGAGCGAGGCAATGAAGTCGTTGTTCTGACTTACGTTGATCAGCGGTACACCCAGTACGGCGCAGTTGGTCGTGATGAGTGGCAGGTAGATGCCGAGTACCTGATGCAGCATCGGGCTGGTCTTCTGGATCACCAGTTCGGTCAACTGGACGAGTGCGGCAATGGTCACGATAAAGGAAATCGTGCGCAGATACTCCAGCCCAAAAGGCATCAACAGGTAGTGATCAATGATGTAGCTCGCACCTGTACCCATCGTCAGTACAAAGGTCGTGGCAGCCCCCATCCCGTAAGCAGTTGTAAGCTTCCTGGATACCCCCATGAAAGGGCATAGACCAAGGATCCGTACCAGCACCACATTATTAACGAGTACGGCGCCAATCAGGATGAAGAGATACCCAGTCATCAATACGCCCGGAGCGCTGAATTTACAGCGGTTTAATCAAGTTAGGCTGCATTATCCGTCGGCCGATGGTGTGGTGCAACATGCATCCGCTATATCTTTATGCTTTTTTTATTGATTACCGTACGGTGACTAGGGCTTTATGGCATACACCCTGATTCATGGGTGTTGCCGCGCTTTTTGGCGGCTATAATGGGACAGTGCTTCACCGGTCTCGCGCACAAGTGCCGGACCGCGATAAATCAAGCCAGTGTAAATCTGTATCAGATCGGCGCCGGCCTCGCGCTTGGCGACTGCATCGCTACCCGAGCTGATGCCCCCGACGCCAATCAGAGGGATTTCTCCCGCCAGTTTTGCGTGCAGTGCCTGAAGTACCGACGTGGACTTTTCAAAGACGGGTCTCCCAGAAAGACCACCTGTTTCACCGGCGTTAGGGTCATCCATGACGGCGGCGCGTTCGAGGGTGGTGTTGGTGGCGATGACGGCGTCAAAGTGGTGACGTCGAACGGTTGTGGCAATAGCCTCAATCTGCAGATCATCCAGATCAGGTGCGATCTTCAGTGCCAGCGGCACATAGCGGCTATGCTGATCAGCCAGCCGCTCCTGGCGATCCTTAAGGGCATCGAGTAGTGCTTCGAGGGCATCGTCCTGCTGCAGTGAACGCAGATTCTGCGTGTTCGGGCTGGAAATGTTGATCGTGACGTAATGTGCATGCGGATATGCGGCGTCCAATGCGATGAGGTAATCCTCGTTGGCACGATCAATCGGTGTGCTGGCATTCTTTCCGATATTGATCCCGACGATCCCGCCGTTCTTGACGAATGCGCTGGCCCGGACATTGGCCACGAGATGGTCAACCCCCTGATTGTTGAAGCCGAAGCGGTTGATCAGCGCCTCGTGTGCCGGTAGACGGAAAAGGCGCGGCTGCGCGTTACCCGGTTGCGCCCTGGGCGTTACCGTACCGATTTCGATGTAGCCAAAGCCCAGTGCAGCCAACCCGTCGATATGGTCGCCGTCTTTGTCGAGGCCGGCCGCCAGACCAACGCGATTCGGAAAGTCGATACCCATGACAGTCACCGGATCAGCCGGGAGTTTTTGTCGGGCCAGACCCAGCTTCGCCGCGTGCTCTAGGCTATTTAGGCTCAACTTATGGGCCGTTTCTGGTGGCAGACTGAAGAGCAGCGGACGAATTAAGGGATACAGGTTCATGGTGATCGTGATGAGTTGGAGCGTCTGTCAGAGAGGCTCGGAAGGTGCAGGCAAGCCGGACATTTTAATCCAGCGGTCGTTGTCCAGCATGTCCATTGGCTGGAAGCGAGCCTTGTAAGCCATTTTGGTGCTTTCGCCAATCCAGTAGCCCAGATACAAATAGGGCAGATGGTTGTACTGACACTGGATGATCTGCCAGAGAATGGCATAGGTGCCGTAGCTCGCCTTGGGAGTGCCGGGGTCAAAAAAAGTGTACACCGCCGACAGACCGTCGTTTAGGACGTCAATCATGCTGACCATCACCAGTTTGCCATCGATGCGAAATTCAACCAGGCGGGTATCGATGCCGCTATTGAGCAGAAACTCGCGGTATTGATCGGGATCATCATCGTCCATGCCGCCCTGTGGATGACGCGACTGCTGGTAGTCGCGATAAAGCGCGTAGTGTTCCGGGTCAAAGATCAGCGGGCGTTCGCTCACCTGCATCAGGCCGGGCACATTGAGGCGGTTGATGATCTTGCGCTGGGTGCGATCCGGCGAAAATTCAAGAGCGCGAACCCGTACGGGGACGCAGCGCTGACAGCCATCGCAGCGAGGGCGGTAGGTGAACTGGCCACTACGACGAAATCCACGGTGCACGAGCATTCCATACGTCGAGGTATCAACCTGGCTTGGCGGTACCGCGACCTGGGATCGTGCTTGTCTGTCGGGAAGATAGCTGCAGGGGTAGGGTGCTGTCGTATAGAAATGCAACAGCGATTCCGGCAATGCGAGGTCGTTGATATTCGCCATGGCGCAAGCTTAAACAAAAGGCCGGAAATAAAAAACGCCGCAGGGTGCGGCGCTTAGGCTCATGGGTTGCTGCGCATCAGAACGACAGCGCTTTGCTTGGCGCGGCAGTCACTCCATCCAGTCGGCGAGCGCCATTGTATTTGCCAACCCAGTAAGCCTGATGCATGTTCTCGACGCGAATCTCGGCACCCGGTTTTGGCGCGTGGACAAATTGATTGTTACCCAGATAAATGCCGACATGCGAGTAAGCACGCTTCATGGTATTGAAGAAGACCAGGTCGCCCGGTTTCAGCTCTTCGGCGCTGACTTTGGTGCCCAGGTTGGCCTGTTCGGCCGCAGTACGAGGCAGGTCGATACCGTTCGAGTCGAGGAAGACCAGCCGCGTAAAGCCGCTACAATCCAGGCCGGACTCCACAGTATTACCGCCACGACGATAGGGTACACCGACGAATTCCAGGCCCTTGATGATCAGATCCTGGATGTTCACGGTGTAGCGATGGAGCAATCCTGGCTTCTCGGCCTCGTCTGCACGTACGCTAGTAGAAAAAGGAGCGATCACACCGGCAAACGTGATGGCGACCAGCGCCTGCACCAGTAGTTTCTTGCCTGATTTGTAAATGGGGTCGGCGCCGATGAGGCGGATGCGCAGACGCGACTTGCTGGGGGAGTTAACCTTATGCATCCGGCTACTTTAACCCATAAAGACGGGTTCGGGCAAGCCTTTTTAGGCTCTTGCCATGAAGCTTGTTTTTTCAAGGTATTCATAAGCTTGCATAGCAAACCCGAAGTTCTGGTCGATGTTTGCGCCGCAGCACCTTACCGAGCCCCGGCCCCGGGCGAAATCGGCAGCTTTCAGATCGATACTGGTGGCTGGGTCCGGTCTGTCCAGGTAGTCCTTGAGGCCCCCGAAAAGCTTCTTTCACGACTCATTGATAAGAGTTCTGCAAAAACTCGCTTTTCCCTCTCGCTTCTGGGTTCGCCTTGTGTTACAAATCAGGCTTACGCCGTTTTTTGCGGCAGGTCGTTCAATCTGCCGTTCCTCTGTCATTTGAAAGGAAACCGCCGTGTTAGAAGCTTACCGCAGCCATGTTGCCGAGCGTGCCGCTCTGGGGATTCCCCCACTGCCGCTCAATGCCCAACAGACCGCTGACCTGGTCGAACTGCTGAAGAATCCGCCGAAGGGCGAAGAAGATTTTCTGGTTGAGCTGATCACCTACCGCGTGCCGGCGGGTGTGGATGACGCGGCTCGCGTCAAGGCCGGTTTCCTGGCCGCTGTGGCCAAAGGCGAAATCAAGTGCGCGCTGATCTCGCGTGTCCGCGCCACTGAACTGCTGGGTACCATGCTGGGCGGTTACAACGTCAAGCCGTTGATTGATCTGCTGTCTGATGCCGAGTGTGGCGCTGCTGCCGCCGAAGGCCTCAAGAAAACGCTGCTGGTGTTCGACTACTTCCATGACGTCAAGGAACTCGCTGATAAGGGCAATGCCAACGCCAAAGGTGTGATGCAGTCTTGGGCCGACGCCGAGTGGTTTACCTCGCGTCCGGAAGTCCCGGCTTCGCAGAAGCTGACCGTCCTCAAGGTTACCGGCGAAACCAACACTGATGACCTGTCGCCGGCACCGGATGCCTGGTCGCGTCCGGATATTCCGCTGCACGCCCTAGCCATGCTGAAGAACCCGCGTCCGGGTATCAATGCCGATGAGCCGGGCAGTCGTGGTCCGATCAAGCAACTGGAAGAGCTGGCCAAGAAGGGCAACCAGATCGCCTACGTCGGTGACGTGGTCGGTACCGGTTCGTCGCGTAAGTCAGCCACCAACTCGGTGCTGTGGTTCACCGGTGAAGATATTCCGTACGTGCCGAACAAGCGTTTCGGTGGCGTCTGCCTGGGTTCGAAGATCGCGCCGATTTTCTTCAACACCATGGAAGATGCCGGCGCATTGCCGATCGAAATCGACGCCGGTCAGATGGACATGGGAGACGAGATCGAGCTGAAGGTCGATCAGGCCACGGCCAAAGTCACCGCGCTCAAGGGCGGCAAAATTATCGCCGAATCGCAACTGAAGACCCCGGTCATTCTGGACGAGGTCCGTGCCGGCGGTCGTATTCCACTGATCATCGGTCGCGGTCTGACCACCAAGGCCCGCGAAGCACTGGGTCTGCCGCCGTCGACGCTGTTCCGCCTGCCGCAGAATCCGGCCGATTCGGGTAAGGGCTTCTCGCTGGCCCAGAAGATGGTCGGTCGCGCCTGTGGTCTGCCGGAAGGCAAGGGTATCCGTCCGGGCACTTACTGCGAACCGAAGATGACGACTGTGGGCTCGCAAGATACCACCGGCCCAATGACTCGTGACGAGCTGAAGGATCTGGCCTGTCTGGGCTTCTCGGCCGATATGGTCATGCAGTCGTTCTGCCACACCGCCGCCTATCCGAAGCCGGTCGATGTGAAGATGCACCACGAACTGCCGCCGTTCATCGAGAACCGTGGCGGCGTTGCGCTGCGTCCGGGTGACGGTGTGATCCACTCGTGGCTCAACCGTCTGCTGCTGCCGGATACCGTAGGTACCGGCGGTGACTCGCATACCCGTTTCCCGATTGGTATTTCGTTCCCGGCCGGTTCGGGTCTGGTGGCTTTTGCTGCTGCTACCGGCGTTATGCCTCTGGATATGCCGGAATCGGTACTGGTTCGCTTCAAAGGCAAGCTGCAGCCTGGCATCACCCTGCGTGACATGGTGAACGCCATTCCGCTGGCTGCCATCAAGCAAGGCCTGCTGACCGTTGAGAAGAAAGGCAAGAAGAACATTTTCTCGGGCCGCATTCTCGAAATCGAAGGTCTGCCAGATCTGAAGGTTGAGCAAGCATTTGAGCTCTCGGATGCTGCTGCCGAGCGTTCGGCCGCCGCCTGTGCCATCCAGCTGAATCCGGAACCGATCGCTGAATACCTGCGTTCGAACATCACACTAATGAAGTGGATGATCGCTAACGGTTACCAGGACAAGCGTACGCTGGAGCGTCGCATCAAGGCCATGGAAGCCTGGATCGCCGATCCGCAGCTGCTGAAGGGCGATGCAGACGCAGAATACGCCGCCGTGATCGAAATCGACATGGACCAGATCAAAGAACCGATCGTGGCCTGCCCGAACGATCCGGATGACGTGAAGCTGCTGTCGGAAGTTGCCGGCGACAAGATCGACGAAGTCTTCGTCGGTTCGTGTATGACCAACATTGGTCACTTCCGCGCCGCCTCCAAGCTGCTCGAAGGCAAGACCGACATTCCGGTCCGCCTGTGGATCGCCCCGCCGACCAAGATGGACCAGCACGTGCTGACCGAAGAAGGCCATTACGGCGTTCTGGGTCGCACGGGAGCCCGTATGGAAATGCCGGGCTGCTCGCTGTGTATGGGTAACCAGGCACAGATCCGCAAGGGCTCGACCGCCATGTCGACCTCGACCCGTAACTTCCCGAACCGTCTGGGTATCGATACCCGCGTGTATCTGGGTTCGGCCGAGCTGGCGTCTGTTTGTGCACTGCTGGGCAAGATCCCGACCCCGGCCGAGTACATGGAACACCAGGGCGTGATCAGCAAGGATGCTGACAAGATCTACCGCTACATGAACTTCGATCAGATCAAGGAGTTCAAGGACGTGGCAGACACCGTCAACGTCTAAGTTGATCCAGCACTAAAAAGAACCCGCCGCTCGCAAGACCGGCGGGTTTTTTCATGCCGTAGATCTGGTAAATTAAAGGCATTGGCTTAAAGGAGCATTGCTATGAAAACAATCCACCTCATTTTTCCGCTAGTTCTAGCGTCCTTTGCTGGCGTGTCACAGGCGGAATCATTACGTGGCATCAGCGTGGTGAATAATGGCAGCTATGCCCTCGATACCGATAGCATCGTGCACTCCAACGGCAAGACAGCCTTCACGGTGCTGACGAATTACACTAACAAGATGAAGGCGCCAAATGGCGCCGAATACATGAAAGCCAGCAACACTTTCCTAGCTGACTGCAAGGCCAAGACACAGGCGCTGACGGGTGTGACCCTCATGGATGGTGCCGGCAAGACGGTTTATACCTATACACCGACACCAGCCGAGGCGCCGATGATCACGCCAGAAAAGAATTCGCTCGACGACCGAATCATGCAGATGGCTTGCCGGGCCAAATAATCCATTACGTGCTTTGTTTGGCCATGTGCCTGTAAAAGAGCCGTTTAACGATTTCGAGCAGAATAAGATAACTCAGCACCATCCCGGCCAGAATCGCAAAAAAGAGTGGCGGTAAAGGCTCGAAGCCAAGCGCGCTGGCCAGCGGTGTAAACGGTATTAGGCAGGTGAGGAGTACAACCCCGATCGATGTGGCAGCCAGCCACGGGTTGGGGCGGCTCTTCCAGGCGCTACCGGCTGTACGGATGATGAAGATCGCCAGGACTTGCGTCGCGAGCGATTCGACGAACCAGCCGGTATGAAAAAGCGCCTCGTTCGCCTTGAAAACCCAGAGCATCACGCCAAAGGTCATAAAGTCGAAGAGTGAGCTGACCGGTCCCGCAGTCCACATGAAATTGCGGATGAAACCAATGTCCCAGTGCTGTGGCTTCTGGAGTGTTTCGCTATCCACGTTATCCATCGGAATCGGAAACTCCGACAAATCGTAAAGCAGATTGTTGAGTAGGACCTGGGCTGGTAATAACGGGAGGAATGGCAGGAAGAGGGTCGCCGCCGCCATACTGAACATGTTGCCGAAGTTGGAGCTGGTGCCCATCATGATGTACTTCATGATGTTGGTGGTAGTTCGACGTCCTTCGCTGACGCCCCGGCAGATGACATTGAGATCCTGCTCAAGCAGAATCAGATCGGCGGCTTCGCGTGCCACATCCACGGCAGTATCGACGGAGATACCCACATCGGCAGCATGTAACGAAGGGGCGTCATTGATGCCGTCGCCCAGGTAGCCCACGGTGTGCCCCAGTTGCTTAAAGGCAAGGATGATACGTTTCTTCTCGGCGGGGTTGATGCGACAGAACAGATTCACATCCCGGATCCGCGCGGCCAGGCTGGCGTCATCCATCGCAGAGACATCCCGCCCCAGCAAAACGCCGCTCACCGGCATACCAATCAGATTGCAAACGTAGCGGGTGACTTCTTCGCTATCGCCGGTCAGGATGCGAACACTTACGCCGCTGGCGGTTAAGGTCTTGATCGCCGCCGCTGCACTTTGTTTTGGGGGATCCAAAAATCCGGCGAAACCCGCAAAGGTGAGCTCAGTTTCGTCATCGATCACGGCGTGGTCATGCGTACTTGGTACATTGCGCCAGGCGATGCCCAGCACTTTGAAGCCCTGGCTGCCCAACTGATGATACAGGCGCTTAATGCGTTGGCGGTCATCGTCTGTCAGTGGGCGAATGTCATCGCCGGCCTGCCATTGTGTGCAATGTTTCAAGACATCTTCCGGGGCGCCTTTGACGATCAACTGGCGCTGACCCTGTCGGGTAATTAAGACGGAGACGCGTCGTCGTTCAAAATCGAAGGGGACTTCATCGACCTTGGTCCAGTTCTCAGCAGCAATGGGCGCATCCAGTTCATGGTGATCGAGAATCGCATCGTCGAGGGGGCTACGTAGTCCGGATTCGAAGCAGCTATTCAGATAGGCCAATCGCAGAACCTCGGCACTGTCTTCACCAAGTGCGTTGACGTGGCGTTCAAGTCGAATCCGTGCCTCAGTGAGCGTGCCTGTTTTATCGGTGCATAGAACATCCATGCCGCCAAGGTCTTCAATGGCAGACAGTTTTTTAACGATCACGTGTTTTTTCGATAAGCGGATCGCACCGCGCGACAGCGTCAGCGTCACAATCATCGGTAGGAGCTCTGGGGTCAGGCCAACCGCCAAGGCAATTGAAAAAAGAAACGATTCCAGTAGCGGACGTTGAAAGACGGCGTTAATCAGGAAGACAAATAGCACCAAGAAGATGGTGAGCCGCATGATCAGTTGGCCGAAGGATTGCAACCCCAGCTCAAAGCGGGTCGGGGGCGGCTGCCTGGTCAACGTTTCGGCAATGTCGCCCAGTGCGGTTCGTTCACCGGTGCTACAAACAAGGGCTGTGGCAATGCCGCTCACGACGGATGTGCCCATAAACACGGCGTTATCGGCTTCAGAAAACTCGTGGGTTGCTTCCGTCAGAGATGTGGCGTGTTTTTCTACCGGAAACGTTTCACCGGTCAGTACCGATTGATTGACAAAGAAGTCCTTGGCGTCGAGCAAGCGACAATCAGCCGGCACTAAGGCGCCTGCATTTAATAGAACAATATCCCCCGGAACGATCTTCTCTAGTCGTATTTCAACAGGTTGCCCATTACGTAAGACCGTAGCCCGCACAGCCACCTGTTTCTTCAGGAGGTTGGCCGCATGTTCGGCCCGGTGTTCCTGAAAGAAATCTAGGGTCACGCTGAGCAATACAATCGACCAGATGATCCAGGCTCCCTCGACTTCGCCCATCAACGCCGAAAGACCGCTGGCTACCAAAAGAATCAACACCAGCGGGTTCTTGAAGTGAGCTAAATACTGCCGAATACTGCTGAGCCGGTTTGTGGTGTCGAGCAAATTCCGACCGTAACGCTCTAGCCGCGCCTCGGCCTCAGTCTGGGTCAAACCATTGGCATTTGCGGCTAGTCCGCCTAGAAGTTCAGGTAAGTCGGTGTTCCAGAAGTCGGTGGGTCGGTTGGTCATGGCTGAGTATAGCCTTGGTGTTGCTGGCACGAATCGATTCCATCAGGAGAATACGCAAGTTGCTTGACAGAGCCTCTTCAACGTTTATACTGATGTTTAAACATTAAGCCTAAGAGGCCGTTCATGAGTGAAGCAATTCTAGATATCAAGCATTGGGGAAACTCCCTGGGAGTTCGGCTACCTGCTGCCTTGGCGCGTGAAGCGGGGCTCAGTGTCGACCAACGGGTTCGCCTGGTGGTCGAGGATGGTCGGGTGGTGATAATTCCGCTCGGTAGCGAACGCTTAACCCTTGAACAACGCCTTGCCAAGTACGACGTTGAGCGACATGGTGGTGAAGCCATGGGAACTGATGACCATCTGGGGGCAGAGCGGTGGTAGGACGCCCCCGCATCGGTGCACTTTGGGTGCCAGATCGACAAGACATCATCTGGATTGATTGCAACCCGCAGTCTGGCCGCGAGATGAAGGATATGCATCCGTTTCTTGTTCTATCGCCTAAATCCTTCAACGAGAAAACATCGTTGGTTGTCGGCCTGCCGATGACAACGGCTGCGTACAACGCGGATAACCCGTTTGCAGTTGCTGTGGGTCATGTGGAAAAGCGTGGACAACCCAAAATAAGTTTTGTTCTGTGTCATCAGCCCAAATCATTTGATTGGCGTGCACGCGGTGCAAAGCCGCATCCTTTTGGCGCACTCGATGCGGTGGCATTTCAGGAAGTCTGCGCAGTGTTGAATCAGATCATGCAGATCGCTTGAGCCGATAGCGAAAAAGCCCCGGAGTTTGACCTCTGGGGCTTTTTGTCAGATCTGCTCTGAGGCTTAGCCGCAGGTACCTACTGCGCCGCAGGCGGTACAGAAGTCACAACCATCCTTGCGGATCATGGTGGTATTACCGCACTCGCTGCACAGCTTGCCTTGAACCGGCTTCACAGAGCCTTCTTCGGTCGGTGCCTGCAGGATGCCCATCTGCTTTACCGGGAAGCCGTTCTCATCGAGGATGCCCAGCATGTTGTAGCGGTGCAGGATGAGGTGCGCCAGGTAGGCGATGGTCGACGGGTAGGTCTGCTGCTTGCGCGAACCCGGTA
>VEQK01000046.1 GCA_018883265.1 Rhodocyclaceae bacterium
TCTGGCGCGCTCGACACGATTCGAACGTGCGACCCTTGCCTTCGGAGGGCAATACTCTATCCAACTGAGCTACGAGCGCGTGCGGGCGAAGTCTAGCGGGTTTTGGCAGGGCTGTCCAAATGGGAGTACCCTGAAAACACCCGATTATTGCCATTTTCTGCCCATCAACCCACGATCTATCGGTCCAACAGCCCACGGCGCACCCCGATATGGGCTTTTCCCGTTATACTTACGCCATATTTTCAGCAATTCATTCGCCCATTTACCTTCGCACACAGGATCGATCATGGCCGACAAGAATTCCAGCAGCAAAATCATGTACCTCTCCATCGCTCTGGCGGTGATTCTGATGGCCGTTGTCGTGCCGTTCTCGATGAGCGGCAAGGGCAAGTCGGATGCCATCAGCAACGCTGACGACGTCGAATCGCGCATTGCGCCGGTTGCCAAGATCGAGCTGCAGGCCGGCGGTGGCGCGGGTGGCGTAAAGGATGGCAAGACCGTGTACAACACGGTGTGTGCGGGATGCCACGGTGCAGGCGTGATGGGTGCCCCGAAGATGGGTGACAAAGGCGCCTGGGGTGGTCGTATTGGCCAGGGCATGGCCACGCTGAACGCTCACGCCATCAACGGCTTCAAGGGTATGCCGGCACGTGGCGGCGCTGCCAGCCTGTCGGATGATGAAGTCAAAGCCGCTGTACAGTACATGGTGGATGGCTCCAAATAACCGAGTCCACCTGTTATGACTAGGGGACGCTTCGGCGTCCCTTTTGTTTTGGTGATGCTGCTGGCTTGGATCTACTGCTGATCAGCGGGATCCGGCGTCTTCTGCAGCATGGCTTTGAGAAAATCGAGCTTGGCAGATGAGGTCGATTTATCGGCGACCGTTTTGCTGGCCGAAGTGGCGGTTTCACAACCCATTTCTTCAATAAAGCGCGAGGGTTCGACCGGAATCAGATCCTTGCCCTGACGACGCTTTTCGCACCAGGTGATATGCAGGCTGCGTTGGGCACGGGTAATACCCACGTACATGAGGCGCCGCTCCTCTTCGAGTTTCTCGGCCTCCTGTGATTCGCGATGCGGCAGAATACCCTCTTCAACGCCCACCAGAAAGACATGACCAAACTCAAGCCCTTTAGCGGCGTGCAGGGTCGATAGCTGAACGGCGTCGTAGCCCTCTCCCTGGTCACGACGCTCCAGCAATGACATCAGCGCCATGGTCTGCACAATCTCAGCGAGCGTCTTGCCGTCGTCATCGCTCTTCTTTGCGATCCAGGCGTGGAACTCCTGCACGTTGCCCCAACGCGTTTCAGCTGTGCGGGCTTCTTCCTGGTCGTAAAGCCAGTTCTCGTAATCAATCGCTGCCAGCAGATCGGGGAAGACATCGGCAGCGGATTCCCGTTGCGCCCGCCACTGGAAGCGATTGATAAATTCACCGAACTCGCGCAGCGGTTGTAACACCCGGCTATTCACCTGCGCGGCAAAGCCTTCTTCAAACATGGCAGCAAACAGCGAGATCTGACGTTCAGCGGCATAACGCCCCAGCGTGGCGAGTGTCTGGCTGCCGATGCCTCGGCGCGGTGTGGTTGCAGCACGGATGAACGCGGGGTCGTCATCGTCATTCACTAACAACCGCAGATAGGCCAGCAGATCCTTGATCTCGGCTTTATCAAAGAACGACTGACCACCGGAGAGCACGTAAGGGATACGCTGCTGGCGCAATGCCTGTTCAAAGACGCGCGCCTGGTGATTGCTGCGATAAAGAATCGCGTAATCCGAGAACTTGGCGCGATGTTCAAACCGGTGGCCCTGTAGCTTCATGACCACGGTTTCGGCCTCAGCCTCGCCTTCGGCGCACGCAATGACGTTGATGTTGGCACCCGGGCCATGCTCGGACCATAACGACTTGGCAAAGAGCTTGGGATTATTCTGGATCAGCGTGTTGGCCGCGCCCAGAATCTTGCCGGTCGAGCGGTAGTTCTGCTCCAGCTTGATGACTTTGAGCTGGGGGAAATCCTCTGTCAGCCGACGCAGATTTTCCACATCGGCACCGCGCCAGCCGTAAATCGCCTGATCGTCATCGCCTACTGCGGTAAATGAAGCGCGCACCCCGGTCAGTTGCTGCAACAAGCGGTACTGGGCCGTGTTCGTATCCTGATATTCATCGACCAGAATATGGCGAAATCTGTCTTGCCACTTCTGCCGGATGTCGGCGTTGTCCTGGAGCAAAGTGACCGGCAGACGTATGAGATCGTCAAAATCAACGGCCTGATAGGCATGTAGGGCGTTGGCATAATCAATGTAGACGCGGGCGGCGAGCGCTTCTTCGTCATCCTTAGCGTTATCGAGCGCTTGCTTCGGGCTGATCAGGCCATTCTTCCAGAGCGAGATGGTGGTTTGCAGCCAGCGTAGCTTGCCCTTATCGGTGGTGCCACTCAGCTCGTTGATGATGCCCAGACAATCGGCCGAGTCAAAAATTGAAAAGCCCGGCTTGTAACCCAGCGTCTTGGCTTCTTCGCGCACCATGCGCAGGCCCAACGAGTGGAAAGTCGCGATGGTCAGCCCCTTGGGCGCGCCTTTTGACACAGTCGCCATCCGCTTGGTGATCCGCTCCGACATTTCCAGTGCGGCCTTGTTGGTAAAGGTAATGGCAGCGATCTGGTGCGGTTTGATCTCGCAGGTTTCGATCAGATGTACGATTTTTTCGGTAATCACCCGAGTCTTGCCCGAACCGGCGCCAGCCAGCACCAGAAGCGGCCCGTCCAGGTAGTGAATGGCCTCGCGCTGACGGGGGTTGAGCCCCGAAGGCGAAAATCCGGCAGGTGTAGGGGCGCTTGAAGACATGGGCGCGAATTTTACCGCCCGGCGGCACCATCCGCCCAAAAGCCTGGCCTTAAATATTTTCGCCTCGTGCAGCGAGAGGCTCACCAGGTGAGACTCTCATGGTGTGCAATAATCATTCCAATCTCTCAAAAGGAAGTCAGCATGGACGACAACAAGGTTAAGGCACTGGGCGCCGCATTGGCCCAGATCGAAAAGCAGTTCGGCAAGGGCGCCATCATGAAGATGGGCGATGCACAGATTGATCAGGGCATTCAGGCCGTTTCCACAGGCTCGCTGGGTCTGGATATGGCGCTTGGTATTGGTGGCCTGCCACGTGGCCGCGTCGTAGAAATCTACGGCCCGGAATCGTCAGGTAAAACGACGCTCACCCTGCAGGTCATTGCCGCCGCCCAGCGCGCAGGCGGTACGGCGGCCTTCATCGACGCCGAACACGCGCTGGATCCGGTCTACGCCGGCAAACTGGGCGTCGATGTGCCGAACCTGATCATTTCGCAGCCGGATACCGGCGAGCAGGGTCTGGAAATCGCCGACATGCTGGTGCGCTCGGGCGGCGTCGACATCATCGTCATCGACTCGGTCGCTGCACTAACGCCGCGCGCCGAAATCGAGGGTGAAATGGGTGACTCGATGATGGGTCTGCACGCCCGCCTGATGAGCCAGGCGCTGCGTAAGCTGACCGGTAGCATCAAGAAGACCAACACCCTGGTGATCTTCATTAACCAGATCCGTATGAAGATCGGTGTGATGTTCGGCAACCCGGAGACTACCACCGGTGGTAACGCGCTGAAGTTCTACGCCTCGGTGCGTCTGGATATCCGTCGCATCGGCGCCATCAAGAAGTCCGATGAAGTCATCGGTTCGGAAACCCGCGTCAAAGTGGTCAAGAACAAAGTGGCCCCCCCGTTTCGTGAAGCCATCTTCGATATCCTGTACGGCGAGGGGATCTCGCGCGAAGGCGAAATCATCGAACTGGGTGTCGAGCACAAGATCATCGACAAGGCCGGCGCCTGGTATGCCTACAACGGCGAAAAGATTGGCCAGGGCAAAGACAACGTGCGTGAATTCCTCAAGTCGCGCCCGGAAATGGCCCGCGAGATCGAAGCCAAGATCATGGATGCCGCCGGCATCACCAAGGCCGGTGCAGGCGCCCCCCCGGCGGCCGAGGGCGACGACGCTTAAGTCGTGATCGAGATTGGCTGACACGGCTGACGACCTGCGTGCTCGCGCTTTGCGCCTACTGGCGCGGCGCGAGTATTCCCGGCAGGAACTCGCCGGCAAGCTGCTCAGTAAACCTGCGCCGAAAAAGCAACGACGCGGCCCGCGTGATCATGCCAACGAATTTGCACCGGACCCGCATGGGGAAGACGCGTTCGAGGTGTACGAACGGCCAACCGAGAGCGAGGTCAATGCGCTGCTCGACGATCTGGAGCAACGCAAAATGCTGTCGGATGACCGGTACGCCGAAATGCGCACCCGCTTAAGGGCGCCGCGTTACGGTGACAGCCGGCTGCGTCAGGAGCTCCATCAGAAGGGCATCGACCGGGATACCATTGATGCCGTCATTGCCGAACAACCCGGCGAACTGTCGCGTTGTCATGATATCTGGCTAAAAAAATTCGGTCAGCTACCGCGTGACATGAACGAACGCATGAAGCAGACCCGCCACCTGGCCAGCCGTGGTTTTGCCATGCGCATCATTCAGCAGGTTCTTCGTGGGCAGGGTGTTGATAATTTACTCGATAGGAACGATGGTTCCTGCGACAATGACGGCATAGGTCACACTATTATTCCTACTGTCTAGATACTGCTCCTGCCAAATCCATGACCGCCACCCCAACTGCCACCCCCGCCACGCTCTCGGCACGCAACCTGCGCAAGGTCTACCGTAAACGTACGGTCGTCAAGGATGTTTCGTTCGATGTGAAGGCGGGCGAGGTCGTTGGTCTGCTTGGCCCGAATGGTGCCGGTAAAACCACCTGCTTCTACATGGTCGTTGGTCTGGTGCCCGCCGATGGTGGCAACATCACGCTGGCGGGCGACGAGGTTGTGCACCTGCCGATTCACAAGCGGGCGCACATGGGCGTGTCCTATCTGCCGCAGGAAGCCTCGGTTTTTCGCAAACTGACGGTGGAAGAAAACATCCTGGCCGTCCTCGAGCTACAAAAGCTCTCAGCCGACGAAGAACGCAACCGACTGGAAACATTGCTCGACGAGCTCGCCATTCAGCATATCCGTAACAACCGTGCCGCGTCACTCTCTGGCGGCGAACGCCGTCGCGTTGAGATCGCAAGAGCTTTGGCCACACAACCCCGCTTCATCCTGCTTGACGAACCCTTTGCCGGCGTCGACCCGATCGCTGTACTGGAAATCCAGAAAATCATCCGGTTCCTCAAAGAACGCGGCATTGGCGTGCTCATCACCGACCATAATGTCCGTGAGACGCTGGGGATTACCGACCGCGCTTACATCATCAGCGAAGGTACCGTGCTGGCTTCTGGCCGCCCGGATGACATCATCAATAACGACGCGGTCCGCCAGGTTTATCTGGGCGAGCATTTCCGACTGTAAGTCGTGCACGTACCCGCCGCGCAGCACGCTTCAACAAAACGGTATCTGTCATGAAGGCCAGCCTGCAACTCAAGGCCTCGCAGCATCTGACGATGACACCGCAGTTGCAGCAGTCAATCCGGCTATTGCAACTCTCTTCGATTGAGCTGCAGCAGGAAGTGGCGCAAGCGCTGGCAGAAAACCCCATGCTCGAACGCGAGGAGGGTGACGAAACCGACGCCGCCGACCTCCCGACAGATGCACCCGACTCGAACCAGGAACATCCGGGCGTAACGGACCACTTTGCCGAAAGCCCGACAGAGATCGAAGCCGCTCGCGAATCATCCGACGAGCTGACGGATAGTGCTGCCGCCTTTGAGCAAAACAACCCTATCGATATCGATGAAGGCCCCTACGATTTCAACAATGGCGGAGGCCAGGGCGATGGCGATTTCGAGCATGAACAGGCCGATCGCTCCGGCGTAACGCTGCGCGAACACCTTCTGGCTCAGGCGGGCCTGCTACGCATTAGCTGGCGTGAGCAGGCGCTGGTTCGCATCCTGATCGAAGCACTTGATGAACGTGGCTACCTGAGCAGTCCGCTCGCGGATGTTTTATCCTCATTGCCCGCTGACGAGGCGGTCACCGGCAGCGAACTGGAGACTGCACTAACGCATCTACAGGAGCTGGACCCACCCGGCGTCGGCGCCCGCTCGCTGGAGGAATGTCTGCTCCTCCAGCTCCACGATTCGGCCGATCTTTCGGCGCCGTTGGCGCGCACCCTGATCGCCGATCACCTGCCTTTACTTGCTCAACGTGACTTCGCGCTACTCCGTCGCAAAACCGGCGCCAGCGACCATGCGCTGCGTGACGCACAGTCCCTGATCCGTGCACTGAATCCATACCCCGGTAGCGCCTTTATCGACGATGCCAGCCCGTACATTATTCCCGATGTCCTTGTCCGCCGCCTTACTTCCGGGTGCACCGTTGATGTTGAGACTGCCCCTCATGAAGGCTGGCAGGCCATCATTAACCCGGATGCCTTGCCTCGCCTGCGAATCAATCGTCTTTATGCCGATCTACTGCGACGTTCGGGCGATGTGCAGACCGGACTCGGTGGCCAGCTCCAGGAAGCACGTTGGCTGATCAAAAATATTCAGCAACGATTCGAAACCATAGAGCGCGTCGCCCAGGCGATTGTGCGCGAGCAGGCCGAGTTTTTCGAAAAAGGTGAGCTGGCCATGCGTCCGCTTGTCTTGCGCGAAATTGCCGATCAGTTGGGGCTGCACGAATCGACCATTTCCCGGGTGACCTCCCAGAAATTTATGGCTACACCACGCGGAGTCTTTGAATTTAAATACTTTTTTGGCAGCCACGTGGGCACAGAAGATGGCGGCGCCGCCTCGGCCACGGCCATCAAGGCCAGAATCCGTCAGCTACTCAGCCAGGAAAATCCCAAAAAACCCCTCTCCGACCAACAAATTTGTAATCAATTTAGTGCTGAGGGCATTGTCGTAGCACGCCGGACCATAGCAAAATACCGTGAGGCGGTGGGTATACCCACCGCCAGTTTGCGCAAGACCCTATAGAGGAGGCAGTATGAATCTGCAAATCAGTGGTCATCATCTGGAAGTCAGCCCGGCCATTCGGGACTATGTTAGCCAGAAGCTGCAAAAGGTTACTCGCCATTTCGACCACGTCATCGACATTCATGTCGTGCTGAGTGTCGAAAAACTGAAACAAAAGGCGGAAGTTACCTTGCACGTTCCCGGTAAAGATATTTTTGTCGAAAGCGCCGATCCGAATCTCTACGCCGCCGTGGATGATCTGACCGACAAGCTAGATCGACAAGTGCAGAAATATAAGCAGAAAATCCAGGATCATGGTCGGGGACACAACGTCGCCAGCCATCTCGAATAACCTCTAACCGGCTGGCGGGCACCTACGGGTGCCCGCCTTTCATTCCATGAACGCTATTGCCCGACTCCTCTCGCAGGATGCCCAGAATTCGGTTTCGCTGACCTCACAGGCCGTAACTAAGGAAGTGCTTTTCCAGATCGCTGCCGATGCTTTTGGCGGACGCCTTGGTCTCAGCAGCGCCCAGATCCGCGACGCGCTGCTCTTGCGTGAACAACTTGGCTCGACCGGTCTGGGTCAGGGTGTCGGCATTCCGCACGGTCGTCTCAAGGGACTCAAGCAGGTTGCGGGTATGTTCTTCCGGCTGGCCAAGCCGATTCCCTTCGATGCGCCGGATAACCGTCCGGTCGATCTGGTCTTTTTTCTGCTCGTGCCCGAGCAAAGCACTGAAGAGCATCTGCAACTGCTCTCCGAACTGGCCCAGGGTTTCTCGGATCCAGCGTTCCGTGATGACCTCAGAAACGCCGCAGACGCCAGCGCCATTGTGCAAATCTTTTCGGATAACAATCGGTAACCATGAAAGAACTCGGCGTCACACAGCTCTTTGAAGAACACAAGGATCGGCTGGCGCTCAGCTGGGTCGGTAGCGTTGGCTGTAACCGCAGCATCCGTCTTGTCGAAAAGGATGCCTACGGTTCCGACATCGTCGGCCACCTGAACATTATTCACCCAGACCGTCTTCAGGTCGTCGGCGCGGCCGAACAGAAATGGGCGCTCCGCACCCGCGCACAGCGACGTCAGTCAGTTTTTGAAGATCTCTGCCAGGCCGCCCCGCCCGCCATCATCGTGGCCGACAACCTGCCGGTGCTCGACGAACTGCGCGAAGCCTGCGAAAAGACCGGGACCCCGCTCTTTGCCTCACCGCGTAGCTGCTCGGCCGTCATTGATCAGCTCCGTCACTACCTTGCCCGCAAGCTGGCCGACACCACCAGTCTGCACGGTGTTTTCATGGACGTGCTTGGCATGGGCGTCATGATCACTGGCGATTCAGGTTCAGGCAAAAGCGAACTGGCACTGGAACTCATCTCCCGCGGCCACGGCCTGGTGGCCGATGATGTGGTTGAACTGACCCGGGTTGCCCCCAACGTCATCGAAGGCCGCTGCCCGGGCATCCTGCGGGATTTTCTTGAAGTGCGCGGCCTCGGGCTCCTGAACATCCGCACGATCTTTGGCGAAACGGCCTCGCGCCGCAAAATGCGGCTAAAGCTCATTGTTCACCTGCACCGCCAGCAACCCGGCGTTGATACGCCGCGGCTGCCTTTCGAGGCCCAGACGCAGGAGATCCTGGACGTCAACATCCGCAAGGTCAATATTCCGGTGGCGGCCGGCCGCAACCTGGCCGTGCTGCTGGAAGCCGCCGTTCGTAATACCATTCTGCAATTCCGCGGCATCGACAGTCTGCAGGAGTTTGTCGCCCGTCAGCAGGAAGAGGTGCTGGCGCAGGAAGCCATCACTGCTAAAAATGCCCAACGCGCCCTCAAGCTTGATCCGGCGCACCTGGTCGAACCGGACGACCCCTCGATCTAACGGAAGGTAATAACTTGCGGCTGATCGTTTAAGCCGCCTTCCGCATTGCTGCCTGCAGGGCCACAGGCCTCATCGTCCTCAAAGCTTTCGGCATCGAACGCAATATCCCCGCCACCGGCAATCTCGCCAGCAGTTTCTGCACGCAGGTTCTCAAAGTCGAAAAGATTCCGATCACCGAGGTGGGAGGGCACCACATTCTGGATTGCCGTCAGCACCGACTCCGTGCGGCCCGGATAACGCTTGTCCCATTCCGCCATCATCTCGCGCACTTTCTGACGTTGCAGGTTTTCCTGCGAGCCGCACAGATTACAGGGGATGATCGGAAACCCCACGCCGCGAGCGTAGCGGGCAATATCCACTTCCGGCACATAGGCCAACGGACGGATCACCGTATTACTACCGTCATCGGTCACCAGCTTGGGCGGCATGGCCTTCAGCTTGCCGCCAAACAACATGTTCAGAAACAGCGTGTGCACAATGTCGTCACGGTGGTGACCCAGCGCGATCTTATTGGCGCCGAGCTCTTTCGCCGTCTTGTAGATAATGCCCCGCCGTAGACGCGAGCAGAGCGAACAGGTTGTTTTGCCCTCGGGAATTTTCTCTTTGACGATCGAATAGGTGTCCTGCGTCACGATCCGGTATTCGACGCCAATGCTTTCCAGATAATTGGGTAGCACCTCAGCCGGAAAACCCGGCTGTTTCTGATCCAGATTCATCGCAATGATGCGGAAATCTACCGGCGCACGCTTGCGTAACGCCAGCAACACATCGAGCAGCGTGTAGGAATCCTTGCCACCCGAAAGACAGACCATAACCGTGTCGCCGTCTTCAATCATGCGGTAATCGCCAATGGCTTTACCGACGCGGTTCTCGATGAAACGACGGAGCTTCTGGATCGACTGGGACAAAACTTCAGGTGCGGACGACATAAACGTATCAATCTTCAGGTGCTGACTAAGACTAGGTTGCGAGATGGGCGCTGCGGCCACCGTCCACGTTGATGACCTGGCCAGTAATATAGGGCGCATCGAGCATGAGGAATCGCACCGTGCGCGCAATATCTTCCGGCGTTCCGGCACGCTTGAGCAGCGTATGTTGCACAATTGCCTCGCGTTCAGATGCGGGGAACTGTCCGTCCTCAGGCCAGAGTATTGGCCCAGGGGCGACCGCATTGACGCGAACCGCCGGCGCCAGCTCGACGGCCAGCGCCCGGGTCAGGGTCAGCAGTCCGCCTTTGGCGGCGACATACAGCGGATACCCAGCTAGCGGACGCTCCGCATGAATATCCGTAATGTTGACGATAGCGCCGCTACTGGCGCGCAGATATGGTGCTGCCGCTTGCGCGAGGAACAACGGCGCCTTGAAATTGCTGCCCACCAGATCATGCCAGGCGGCTTCATCAATACTGCCGATCGGCGTCGGGAAAAACGAAGAGGCATTACAGATCAGACCATCCAGCCGGCCAAACTTTGCAACCGCCTGTGCGATCAACGGATCAATGGCTGCCGTGTCCAGCAGATCTGCGCCCACTACCCCCGCCGACTCGGGTCGGGCCGCGTTCAACGATTGCGCCAGCGCCTCTGCCTCGGTCAGAGACTGACGGGCGTGCAACACGACCCGTGCACCGGCATCATGCAGGGCGACCGCAATGGCTGCGCCCACCCGTCGGGCTGCGCCGGTGATCAAAATCACCGGGGCGGTCGTTGTGGGTAAAACGGCAGCGGGAGTATGGTTCGACATGACGCGTATTGTCGCATGCGCTATCCTCACGCTCTAGCGCTCCCGCGTCTCCTTCACATCCTACCTTTCTGGCATTCTCCTTTGATTGCCCACTCTGTCATGAGCCTGCCCCCCATCGTCCAGCCCGCCTCTCCACGAGGACAGGACCCGCTACCCCAACCGGATGCGGATGCACAGGCACATAGCCGAGCGCTTACGGACAAAATCGTTGCGGCGATCGACCAGGCTGGTGGCTGGATCCCGTTCCCGCAGTACATGGAGATGGCGCTTTACGCCCCGGGCCTGGGCTACTACAGCGGTGGCGCCCGCAAATTCGGGGGGGCTGGTGACTTCGTCACCGCACCAGAAATGACGCCCCTGTTCGGACAGACTCTGGCGCGTACGATTGCCCCTATTCTGGTGGCCTCGGCACCCATCGTCACCGAAGCCGGTGCGGGTACCGGCAAGCTGGCGGGCGACTTGCTCGAGGCGCTGGAAGCTATGAACCAGCTACCCGAGCGTTACGACATCCTCGAACTTTCGGCCGAGCTGGCCGAGCGGCAGCGCCAGCATCTGCAGGCCATGGTGCCGCATCTGATCGATCGCATTCATTGGTTAAGCGAACTGCCCGAAACCTTATCGGGCGCTGTCATCGGCAACGAAGTTCTGGATGCCATGCCCGTGGAACTTGTCCGCTGGCAGCGTGGCGCACCCGAGGAAGTCCAGCGCCTTGTGGTCAGCCTTGAAAGCGTAGAAGGGGGCGTCCGCTTTGTCACCACGCCCTCAAGTATCGCTACCTCGCCAGCACTGGATGGCCGTGTCCGCGACCTTGCCAACAAGTACGACTGGCCCGACGACTACACAACCGAGATCCCCGAAGCCAGCCCTGCGTGGGTTTCCACGCTCGCACAGCGCCTCACCCACGGTGCCCTGCTGCTTATCGACTACGGCTTCCCACGTCACGAGTTCTATCACCCCGACCGCACCGGCGGCACACTAATGTGCCATTACCGGCACCGCGCCCACCCGGACCCGTATTACTGGCCCGGACTGCAGGACATCACCACGCACGTCGATTTCACCAGTATTGCCGAAGCGGGCTTTGACGCCGGATGCGAGGTGGCCGGCTACTGCACGCAGGCTGGGTGGCTGATAGATGCGGGATTACTGGAACTTTTAGCCGCCGCGCAACCCGCCGACCCTACCCAGGCTGATGGCCAGTGGGTGCGCACCCAACACGCGGTGCAAACCCTGCT
>VEQK01000015.1 GCA_018883265.1 Rhodocyclaceae bacterium
CCAGTTCCGCTGTGGATATGTCGACCCCCATCCCGCCCACGATAATAGGGACTATTTCCTTCTTTCCTAACAATAATCGAAAATCATCAACACATTTCATTGGAGCCTCGGGTCAACAGCTACGGCGCGTCTTCAGCAGACTGAAGTTACAGGGGTTACTCTACCCGATTTGATCTATTTGAACCGAGAAATTCGGTCGCTGCATCCAGAATAAGTGGGCTGCACCTGGTTCAGTAGACACGAACTTAAGCGAACTGCGCCTCCTCGAACTGTACCGGACTCACGTAGCCCAGAGTTGAATGTCGGCGTTTAGGGTTGTAGAAAGATTCGATGTAATCGAACACATCCGATCTGGCTTCTGATCGAGTGCGATAGACCTTTCGGCTTACCCGTTCAGTCTTCATGGTGGAGAAGAAGCTCTCCATCGCCGAGTTGTCCCAGACCTCCCCAGCACGGCTCATGCTGCAGGTAATGCCTTGTTCCGCCAGCAATCTCTGGAATTGATCGCTGGTGTATTGGCTTCCCTGGTCTGAATGGTGCAGCAACTGATCCGGTTTGCCTCGACGCCAGATTGCCATCGTCAGGGCATCAGCGACCAACTGGGTGGTCATGCTCGATTGCATTGACCAGCCAACGATACGTCGGGAATAGAGATCCAGAACCACAGCAACGTAGAGCCAGCCTTCAGCGGTCCAGATATAGGTAAAGTCTGCGACCCATTTTTGGTTGGGAGCGCTGGCTTCAAATTGCCGGTCCAGGACATTGTCCGCGACGATGGAGCGGGTGCCTCGGTCAACGGGGAGTCGCCGGCGCCTTGGCCGTGCACGAAGCGCCTGGCTGCGCATCAGACGTTCAATGCGATGCAGGCCACAGGCATAACCCAGCTCCAGAACATCACGCCATACGCGCCTGGCTCCGTAAGTCCGGTCGCTGGCCATGAAGCTCTGGAACACTTTAGCGCCAATCACCTCATCCGCCAGACTCCGCTTACTCCGAGGCCTGGTGAGCCAGGCATAGAAGCCACTGCGGGACACACCGAGCGTCGCACATAAGAGATTCATGGGCCACGTACCTCGATGTTTCGCGATGAAGTCGAACTTCATATCGACTCCTTGGCGAAGTACGCTGCGGCTTTTTTTAGGATGTCCCGCTCCATCTTGAGCTTGGCGACTTCTTTCTGGAGCCGGGCAATCTCTTCTTGCTCAGGCTTCATCTTGCCTAAGCCAGGGAACGCATCTACAGGATCTGCTGTCATTTCCCGCACCCAGCGGCGCAATACAGTCTCGCCAACATCCAAATCTCTGGCGGCTTGAGATACCGATACGCCGCGATCCTGGATTAGCCTGACAGCTTCGACCTTAAATTCCTTGCTGAACTTCCTTCTGGTAATGACCATTTAAATACTCCGGTTGGATATGACACCTTAACAAAGTGTCTTCCAAACCGGGTGCAGCCCAATACAAAGGCATCAACGGATAAAGCATTTCGCTGGCACTATCGTTCACAAAGCTGATCAAACCAATCAGCCAGACCGTGCGGGGCATGTGCTTTAACTGCTCAAACATGCGATTGAGCTTACGCCGGAAACAGTGAAGCGCCAACGCCCATCAGTGTGGCCACACCCAGCAGCGCAAAGACCCCAGCGGCAACCCCGTGCACCAACCGCATGGGGATCTTCTTCGCCAACTTGTCGCCAACAAACACGGCCGGCACATCGGCAATCAGCATGCCCAGCGTCGTACCGATAACCACCATAATCGGATCCGGATAATGCGCCGCCATCGCCACCGTCGCGATCTGTGTCTTGTCACCCATCTCGGCCAGAAAAAATGTGATCGCCGTCGCCCCAAAAACACCGAAGCGTTTGGCAACCATCTCCTCATCTTCTTCGATTTCATCGGGAATCAGCGTCCAGATCGCCATACCGATGAATGAGGCGCCAAGTACCCAGCGCAGAATGTCCGGGCTCACATTGGAGGTAATCCACGCCCCGAGAGCACCCGCCAGTCCATGATTAAGCACCGTGGCCACCAGAATGCCGAGAATGATGGGCACGGGCTTCTTAAAACGCGCCGCTAACAAAAAAGCGAGCAACTGGGTCTTATCGCCAATTTCTGCCAGGGCCACAACGCCCGTAGAAAGAAGTAGTGCTTCCATGATGTTTCCTTGGCTGGTCGAAGACAAAAGATCACAATGCTCCCCCAGCCATGATGGAAGCAAGTGATCTAAGGTCTTGCCAAGTTCTACGACCGCTAGCGCCATGGCTTTTTGTGCCAAGTATGTTGACGCAAGCATCTTCCGAAGAAGACAGGCTACTCCCCAAAGAGCAGGCGGATTATACCTGTCTTTGTATTACGAGGTTATTTCAGAGGCGCTACGAAGCGGATCGTTCAACATTCAACGCCAACAGGTGTGCGTGTTTATTGTTCGTGGTCGAGCTTAGTCTTGTGCTTGGCGCTGCGAATGAGCCGCGCCGCTTTGCGTCGATCGATCTCGACCTTAGGCCGGTACAGGCTGCTCGTTAGCGCCTTGGCGACAGGGTTCGGGCGTTTCTGGCGACGGCGGGCACGTTTGCTCAAGATGGCTTTCCTTCATGAATAGTCACACGCCCAACCCAAACTGCGGCCATGACATTGAAGCTGGCCGCGACAAGCCCGACCCAGCCGTACCCACTGATGAAGCCATCCGGGCTTTGGGTGATGAACACCCCGCCCACCATACTGGCCAGGCCCATGGCCATGGATTGCACGGTAGCGTTGAGCGAGAGGAAGGTGCCCCGCGCTTGCGGTTTGACGGCGGCACCGACGATGGCCAGCAGGGGCACCATACGGCCAGAGACCAGGACAAAGAAGAGCGTGGTGACGGCCAGCCAGATTACCAGCGAGACCTGAGCCAGCGTCGTAACGAGCAATACGGGTATACAAGCGCCTATCGCGACGATGCGGAAGACCATGACTTTGCCGAAGCGGTCTGCCATCGCCCCGATGAAGCGCGCGGTGATGAGGGTTGCGGCACCGCCCAGAAAATAAATCGCGGGGATTTGATTGCTGGCGATGCCGACATTGGCGATGGTGTAGAGCGTGATGTAGGGAATGACGGTAAAACCACCCAAGATGACCAGACAGGTGAGCATCATGGCGCGCAGATGATTCGGCTCGACGGCAACGCGCAGCATCTGGCGAATCGCCCGCGCTTCACGCCGGGTGTCGAGATGCGCCCGAAAGTCTGGCAAGGCGCGATAGCCAAACCAGATGAGGCCGGCACTGATGAGAGTGATCAGCACAAAGGGGGCTTGCCAGCCCAGCGCATCGGCCAGCAACAACGAGAACGGGACACCGGCAATACTGGATACCGAAAAGGCCGTGGCCACATAGCCTGTCGCTTTGGCCCGCCGTTCAAAAGGAATGGCATCCGCCACCATGGTGTGTACCAGAGCGCCCATCATGCCGCCGAAGACCCCGGCCAGACCGCGCGCGATGAGCAAGGTGAGAAAACCGGGCGACAACGCGCAGAGCAAGGTGGCCACCGCAAACGCCGCAAAGATGGCCAATAAGAAACGCTTGCGTTCGAATCGATCAACAATGGGGGCGATGAGCAACCCGGCCGCCGCTGCACTGAAACTGTAGCTGGCCACCAGCAACGCGAATTCATCCGTCGTAATACTGAGGGCGCTGATGAGGAACGGCCCCAGTGGCATCATGATCATGAAATCCAGCACATGGCAGAACTGAACGCCGGCCAGAATGAGCAGCATGGCGCGCTCAGCGTGCGCCAGCTGCAGTCGTTGCGTCATGGTGTGTTGATCAGGCGCGACGCCAGATCGTGCCCTGCGGGGTATCTTCGAGGACAACGCCGGCGTCGAGCAAGTCTTTACGCACACGATCGGCCGTGGCGAAATCTTTGGCTTTGCGTGCGTCGAGACGCTCCTGGATTTTGGCTTCGATCTGCTCGGGCGCAAGGCCTTCGGCATCGGCACCCGTAGAGCGTTGCAAGAAGGCCTCCGGCGCACGTTGCAACAGGCCCAACAAACCGGCTAATGCTTTGAGCTGACCGGCCAGCGCACCACTTTGTTCGCGATTCACCGCTTGCGCCAGTTCGAACAACACGGCCATGGCTTCCGGCGTATTGAAGTCGTCGTTCATGGCGTCGGCAAACTTCTGGCCATATGGGCTGTTCCAGTCGACTCCCGCATCGGCGCCAGGGACCGGGGTTACGTTTCGCAGCGCCGTGTATAAACGTTCCAATGCATTGGCGGCATCGTCCAGATGCGATGTCGAATAGTTCAGCGGGCTGCGGTACTGCGCGCGCAGAATAAAGAAGCGGATGATTTCCGGGTCATAGACCTTGAGCACATCGCGGATGGTGAAGAAGTTGCCGAGCGACTTGGACATCTTCTCTTCGATGCCGTCTTTTTCGACACGGATGAAGCCGTTGTGCATCCAGATGTTGGCAAAGGTGCCGCCGTGGGCACCTTCGGACTGGGCGATTTCGTTCTCGTGGTGCGGGAACTGCAGGTCCGCCCCGCCGCCGTGGATATCAAAGTGATTGCCGAGCAGCGCACTGCTCATCGCCGAACACTCGATATGCCAGCCCGGGCGACCATCGCCCCAGGGTGAGGCCCAGGCGGGTTCACCGGCTTTGGCATGCTTCCAGAGCACAAAGTCGAGCGGGTCTTCTTTGGCGCCGGCCACCGCCACGCGCTCGCCCGCCCGCAGATCGTCCAGCGATTTACCGGATAGCTTGCCGTAACCGGGGAATTTGCGCACGGCAAAGTTGACGTCGCCATCGCCGCCCTGATAGGCCAAGCCTTTGTTTTCCAACGTGCCGATCAGATCCAGCATTTCTGGCACGTAGTCGGTGGCGCGCGGTTCCTGGCTCGGGCGTAGCACGCCCAGCGCATCGCTGTCTTCGTGCATGGCGGCGATGTAACGATCGGTCAGTTGCTGGATCGTTTCGCCCCGCTCTTTGGCGCGATGGATGATCTTGTCGTCGATGTCGGTGATATTGCGCACGTACTCGACCTGGTAGCCCTGCGCCATCAGCCAGCGATAGACCATATCGAAGACCACCATGACCCGGGCGTGACCCAGGTGACAGAAGTCATACACGGTCATGCCGCAGACGTACATGCGCACCTGCCCCGGATGGATCGGTTCTAACGGGGTTTTTTCACGGGCAAGGGTGTTATAGATCGACAGCATGGGGGCGTAACCAGAGAGAAATGCAGATAAAATGCGTCTTTGAATATAGCACGACCAACGGCATCCCCAAGGAGAAAGCTTTCATGCAAACCGTCATCCTCAACACCAACTACGGCCCGATCACGCTCGAACTCGACAATGAACACGCGCCGGTATCGGTGGCTAATTTTCTGACCTATGCCCGCGATGGCCACTACAACAACACGATTTTTCATCGCGTGATCAACGGCTTCATGATCCAGGGCGGTGGTTTCGAGCCGGGCATGAAGCAAAAACCCACCAACGCGCCGATCAAGAACGAAGCCAACAATGGCCTGAAGAACACGACCGGCACCATCGCCATGGCACGTACCAACGACCCGCAATCGGCGACCGCCCAGTTCTTTATTAATGTCGCCGACAACGATTTCCTGAACTTCAAGAGCGAAACCCCGCAGGGCTGGGGCTATGCCGTGTTCGGCAAAGTGACTGATGGCATGGACACCGTCAACAAGATCAAGGCGGTGAAGACCGGCACCAGCGGTTTCCATCAAGACGTACCCAAGGAAGACGTGGTGATCCAGTCGGTTACCGTTAAATGATCTTCTTTGCGTCCGATGTTCATTTGTCATCGGACACTCCGGCGATTACGGCACGCTTCCTGGGTTTTCTGGAGTGCGCCCGCCGGGAAGCTGCAGCGGTTTATCTGCTGGGCGATATTTTTGAGGCCTGGGTCGGCGATGAAGACCTGAAGCGTCGCGCCTACCAACCGGTTTTTAAAGCCCTGCGCGAACTGACCGAGGCCGGGGTGGCCGTGTACTTTATGGCCGGCAACCGCGATTTTCTGGTCAGTGATCAGGCCCTTGCCAAACTGGGCGTACACCCCCTCCCCGATCCTTACGTGCTGTCGCTGCCCAACTGGCAGTTTGTGCTGACCCATGGGGATCTCTACTGTACCGACGATGTGGCCTATCAGCGCTATCGCGCCATGGTGCACGACCCCAAAATCCAGACCAAATTCCTGAACTACCCCTACTGGGTGCGCCGGATTATCGCGCGTTGGCTACGATGGAAGAGCGAGGGGCGTCGTTACAACGCCGAGACCCTGGCCATGACCGATGTATCGGAGGCCACGGTCGAAGACGAAGCCCGCCGTTTTGGCTATGCCACGATCATCCACGGCCATACCCACCGCCCGGCGACCCACGACCTCATCGTCGATGGCATTCATGTGGAACGCTGGGTGCTGGCCGATTGGTCCAGCGAACGGGGCGAGTACCTGGCCTGGGATGAGCACGCCGAGGCCGAAGACGCCCGACTTACCCGCCACACTATTTAATAGCGGCTTCATAAGCCACCGTTAAGCTCTATCGGCTTGAATATGAATTATCAGCTACCATATAGGCGCTGAAACGCTCCGATTGTTTTAGCATTCTGTTTTCATTGAGGAATTAGCCATGGATATTCGCACAACACCCTCTCTCGGCGGAATCACCATCAATGCCGGCCGCAATCAGGTATTGCGCAACACCTATTGGCTGCTCGCGCTGTCGCTGATCCCGACCGTCATTGGCGCCATGGTGGGTATGGCCGCCAACGTGCCGATGCTGATGGCCGGTAGCCCGATCATGGGCGTGCTGCTGTTTTTCGGTATCGCCTTCGCCTTCATGTGGGGCATTCAGCGCAATCGAAACAGCGCGACGGGTGTTCTCCTGCTGCTGGGCTTCACCTTCTTTATGGGCGTTATGCTCTCGCAGATCTTGAGTGTTGCCCTCGGCATGACCAATGGCGGCGCACTGATCGCCATGGCGGGCAGCGCTACGGCGGCGATCTTCTTCTCGCTGGCCATGTACACCAGCGTCAGCAAGCGTGACTTCAGCTTCATGGGTAACTTTCTGTTTGCCGGGCTGATTCTGCTGATTATTGCTTCGCTGGCCAATATTTTCCTGGCCATTCCGGCCATGGCGATCGCCATCTCGGCGATTGGCGCCCTGCTCTTTACCGGCTACCTGTTGTATGACCTGAGCCGCATCGTCAATGGCGGTGAAACCAACTACATCACGGCCACCCTGGCGGTGTACCTGGATATCTACAACCTGTTCGTCAGTCTGTTGAACCTGCTGATGATCTTTAACGGCAACGACCGCGACTAAGTCGCGGTAGCCGCCCCGAAGGAGCCCTCTGGGGCTCCTTTTTTATTAAAAATCAATAAGTTGTAAATTTTTGGTCAAACCTGTCAACGCCGCCCGCCCTTAACGCGTTATTTGCCCTACGCGGTCTGTAATTCGGGCCGATTACCGAATAGAGGTTGAGTAAAATGGGCAAGAAAGCGTCAACAGAATTGGTCGTGCGCCAGTTGGAGCACTCGCTGCACATGACGTCCAAAGAAATCGAAGGCCTGGGTCGCAATTCCGCCGTTTGCGACTACGATCTGGGTCTGCTGGATCAGCAAAGCCTGAAAAAGTGCCTGGCTGAGTCACTTCAACTGTTTGTCGATGAGATCGCCCGCTTCAAGACCAAAAACGGCGCCGCTTATCGCATGGCGCGTCAGATTTTCTCGGATGCCTACTTAAATAGCGCTAACCTGATCGTCAAGGTTGCTGCCTAAGCACCTACCCGTTTTACCGGAATCACCAACGCCCGCGCAGTTGCCTGCCGGGCGTTTTGTTTTAGAGCCGGCAAAATGCGTGCCTAGACCCTGCGAAATACCGCAATCGACTCGACGTGGGCCGTATGCGGGAACATGTTGGCGATTCCGGCCCCCACCAGCCGGTAGCCCTTGACGTTAACCAGGATGCCGGCATCTCGCGCCAGCGTGGCCGGATTACAGGACACATACACAATCGTGTGCGGCGCATCGCCACGTGGCTGGCCGGCATCCGGAAACGCCTTGACCAGTTCCAGCGCACCCTCACGCGGCGGATCGATGAGCATCCGGTCAAGTTTGCCCATCCGTTCCAGTACCGGCTGGCACTCCAGAAACAGGTTGGCTGCAAAAAAGCTGGTCAGGTGCCCCAGTTGGTTCTTTTCGGCGTTTTCGGCAGCCCGCTGTACCAGCGCCTCACTGCCCTCGACACCGACCACGGTTGCGCCGCTGCGGGCGATCGGCAAGGTGAAATTACCTAGACCGCAAAACATGTCGGCCACGCGTTCGCCAGGTTCAGCCGCCAGAAGTCGCATGGCCTTGGTCACCAGGGCATGGTTAATCGCCGGGTTGACCTGGGTAAATTCGGTGGGTGCAAAATTCAGCGACAATCCAAAGTTGGGCAGGTGGTAAGTCAGTAGCGGTCGATCCTGCGGATTCAACGGCTGTACCGTGGCCGGGCCTCCGGGCTGCAGGAACCAACGCACACTGTGCTCCCGGCCAAAGGCAGCCAGGCGGGCCTGATCCGCCCCGGTCAAAGTCTCCAGGTGCCGCAACACCAGGACGATGTCGAGCCCGCCAGCCGGCAGACCGGATCCTGCCGGTGCCTCGCCAATCGCCATTTCGATCTGGGGCATACGGTCCGGCTGGCTCATCCCCTCGATGAGGTGCCGAAGCGGGACCAGCAAATCGGACATAGGCCGGGGCAGGATGCTGCAGGAAGTCATGTCGGCGATGTAACTGCTACGGCGTTCATGAAAGCCGACCAGTACACCCCCCTTTTTAGGGACCAGGCGGACAGAAACCCGGGCACGAAAACGGTAGTGCCAGGTTGGGCCGGAAATCGGCGCGTAGACGGCGCCCGGGCGAACACCGCCGATGTGCTGGAGATTGTCTTCTAGCACACGCTGCTTGGTCGCGATCTGTAGGGCCGGATCGGCATGCTGCAGGGAACAGCCGCCGCAAATACCGAAATGGGGGCAACGCGGCTCAACGCGGGCCGATGCCGGCTTGTGGATCTGGGTCACCCGCGCCAACTCAAAGTTGGGCTTGCGACGGTAACTCAGCCAGCTGACCTTCTCACCGGGCAAAGCGCCCTCGATAAAAATCGTTTTACCGCCGTCGCGGGCGATCCCCTGACCGGCATGGTCCAGAGATTCGATAATTCCGGTATTCATGATGATTTGACCTCAATCGGCGCAACCCGCGCATGAAGAAACACTTTCGCCAGGGCGCAAATTGTACTGGATGCGGCGGTCAAATCGTATGCCAACGGGCTGCCAAAATGCGTTTCCGCCTGTGCCCCGCACCCTGTTGACCTATGCCAAACTGTGTATAATTTACGTAGACTGCATTAGTGGTCATGCCCTGCTCGGGACACTGTTCCGACCAGGAGATTCTTCAACGACCTTTATCAAAGGGAAGAAAATGAAACAATCGCTCCTCGTCGCTGCTCTGCTCGCTCTCGCCGTTACCGCCTGTGGTAAGAAGGAAGCCCCGGCTCCTGCTGCCGCTCCGGCTCCTGCTGCTGCTCCGGCACCTGCCGCTGCTGCTCCGGCCGCTCCGGCTGCCCCGGCTGCTGCTCCTGCCGCCGCTCCGGCTGCCCCGGCTGCTCCGGCTCCGGCTGCCAAGTAATCGCATTCAGCGACACTTGGAACCGCTTCGGCGGTTGCAAAAACCGGCCTTCGGGCCGGTTTTTTTATGGCCGCACGCTGACAGATCGATCAGTCTGCAGCGGCCTCAAGCACCATCCAGTCGAAACCCTCTTCCTGGGTCGCCAGATGAAAGTTGTCGGGCACGCCATCAAGCACTTCCTTCACGGCCGCGAACACGTGGTCCGGCGTATTGTTGGTTTGCGACAGGTGGGCGGCCACTATGCGCTGTAATCTGCCCAGATCCAGGCGGCCCAGAAGTCCTGCCGCATCCCGGTTGCAGAGGTGACCATAACGGCCCGCAATCCGCTGCTTCAAGCTCTCCGGATACGATGAGGCGGCCAGCAGTTCCGGGTCGTGATTAAACTCCAGAATCAAACCATCGCAGTCGGCCAGTGTGCGTTCCACATGCGGTGTCAGCATCCCCAGATCAGTCAGTACGCCGAGTCGGATTGCGCCATGAACGACGACGTACTGCACCGGCTCACGCGCATCGTGTGGCACTGGAAATGGTTGCACTTCAAGGCAGCCGATTTCAAATGGGGTATGGCTGTCGATAATGCGCAGTGCCACGCCGTTGCATGCATCGGTAGAACGAACATGAACGGCAGCATGGGTGCCCCGGGTCAGACAGACGGTTGCGCCGGTCCGACGGGCCAGCCCCATCACGCCACCGATATGATCGCCATGCTCATGCGTCACCAGGATTGCATCCAGCCCCATCGGATCGACGCCCCGAGCCTCGATGCGGGCGACCGCCTGGCGGACGGGCAAGCCGCAGTCGATCAGTAGGCGGGTACCGGGTGCACTCCCCGCCTCGATCAGTAGTGCATTACCCTCGCTCCCGCTACCCAGGGAGGTAAAACGGATCACCGCAACTGCTGGAGCAGAAGATCCAGAATCTGACGGGCAATCGGCGATACATCCGCCTGGCCCGTGTTACCCGGCGCCAGAACGATCACGTCAGTCGGCCCACCGGCCTTTTCTTCCACGACACTGATCCGGTACTGCACCTTGGTGGGTACCTTGTCATCCTTGCTGCGCCAGAATGCCAGGCTGGCCCAGAAACCAGCGTCGCCCTTTTCGACCACCGACTTGTCGTCGGAATCGACATAGCGCACGTAATACAGACCCTGATTACGTTCGCGATCTTCGACCGTAAAGCCGACACGATCCAGCGCCAGACCGACACGACGCCAGCTCCGGTCAAAAGTATCATCCACGACCAGCATGGCGCCACCATTGGGCGACTGAACCATACGCGCCTTATCAAGCGCCTTCGGCGTCGTTTCACCTTTCTTGGCCAGTTCCTTCGCTTCAGGTTCGCTGACGCCATCAAACTTGTACATCAGGCGACGCAGCATTTCGGCTTCGAGCGTCGGGTCGGCGTCGCGTGGCTGCCAGCGGGTTTGATCCTTGCCCTCGCTGACGAAGACTTCGATCATGCCACGATGGCTGATGAAGATATCGGTCGTTCCGGCCTGATGCCCTTTCTCCAGGCGGGTACGATACATGTCGCGCTCCGGCGTGGAGTACAGGGTACCGATTACGCGCCCCAGGAAACCCTGGATGGCGCCGCCCGGCACATTGGCCCGGTTTTCAGCCCAGTCGGTTTCCATGATGCCGGTCTGAGAATTTTCTTTCTTCAGAACAAAGCCGTTTTCCTGCCAGAACGCTTTGGTGACATTCCAGGCCTTGTCTTCGGGGACCGAGACTACCAGCCAGCGATGATTACCCTGGCGCTCAATGCGGGCGACGCCGCGCGAGCCATCCGGCAGGACACTTTCATCGGCGCTCTTATTGGGGGTCGCCTTGTTCTTGGCGTTCATCTGCGAGTACACCGCGGTGCCGCTGGCCGGCACATTCGGGGCGGAGAACTTGGTGTCATTACTGGGTCGGGTCAGATCTGGCGGGATATCCAGCGGCGGCGCCTTGGCGGCCGTGCCGTAATCAATCTTTTTGGATTCCGGCAGATAAGCACAGCCAACAGCCAGCGCAGCCAGCGACAGTACAACGACTTGCAACAGCTTCTTCATCAATCAGAGTCCTGCCTGTTTCATGGCGGCACGAACACGCTCGTGGAATGCCGGCGCCAGCTGGGTCAGCGGCAGGCGGACACCATGCGACATCAGACCCATTTCGGCCACTGCCCACTTGACGGGTATCGGGTTGGCTTCACAGAACAGATGACGGTGCAGACCGGTCAATCGGCGGTTGATGCGCACGGCTTCGCTGGCATTGCCGGCGGCGGCGGCCACGCACATATCGTGCATGGCGCGCGGGGCGACATTGGCGGTGACCGATATGTTGCCATGGAAGCCCATCAGTATGGTTGCCATACAGCTCATGTCGTCACCGGAATACAGTGCAAAGCCTTCCGGTGCACGATCGATGAGATCGCAGGCACGATCAATATTACCGGTGGCATCCTTGACGCCAATAATGCCGGGCACCTGCGCCAGACGCAGAATCGTGTCGTTGCTCATGTCGGCCACGGTACGGCCAGGCACGTTGTACAGGATCACCGGCAGATCGACCGCTTCGGCGATGCTGCGGAAGTGTTGATACAGACCTTCCTGGGTCGGCTTGTTGTAATAGGGCACGACGGAGAGCCCGGCATCGGCACCAGCATCCTTGGCGCGCTGATGTAAATGGATCGCCTCGCTGGTCGAGTTAGCCCCCGTACCGGCGATGATGGGAATACGCCCCGCCGCATGTTTGACGGCAATCTCGATCAGCTGGCAGTGCTCGTCGACATCGACCGTCGGCGACTCTCCGGTTGTACCGACCACGACAATGGCGTCGGTTTTTTCACGAATATGAAAATCCACCAGATTTCTGAAGGCATCGAAATCAAGCCGCCCATCCGGATGCATGGGGGTAACAATGGCAACTATCGAACCGGTGATCATCTGGAAACCTATCCTTCGAACGGGTATCTGTCTGGGGAGCGTAAACCCCGCTATTCTAGCCGAAATCAGATCTCGGCGAGCGCCCGCAAATGCGCCGCCACACTGCGTGCCAGCGCCGACATGACGTAACCGCCTTCAAGCATCGAGACAATACGATTGTTGGCATGGCGAGCGGCCACGCCACGCAGTTCGGTGGTTACCCAGGCGTAATCCTTCTCGAAGAGCTTCATCCCGCCCATATCGTCCTCGTAGTGGGCGTCAAACCCGGCCGAAATGAAGATCATCTGAGGTTTGAACTCGTCCAGACGCGGAATCCACGACTCCAGCACGGCCTGCTGCAGTTCTTCGCCACCCGAGCCCCCCGGCAGTGGCACATTGACCATATTGTCGGCCGGGTGATCGGTGCCTGAATAGGGGTAGAACGGGTGCTGGAAAATACTGCACATCAGGATCCGGTCATCGCCGGCACAGATATTCTCGGTGCCGTTACCGTGATGTACGTCAAAGTCGATGATCGCCACACGCTCCAGCTTATGATGCTCCAGCGCGTGATAGGCCGCGATGCTGATGTTGTTGAAGAAACAGAACCCCATCGGGGTCTCGCGCTCGCAATGGTGACCCGGCGGGCGGATCGCGCAGAAGGCGTTCTCGACCTTTTTGTCCATGAGCAGATCTACGGCCATGATGCCGGCGCCGGCAGAACGTAAGGCCGCCTGCCAGGTAAAGGGGTTCATCGCCGTATCCGGGTCGAGATGCGCGATACCGAAGGCCGGCGATGTATCTTTGATTTTCTTGATGTGCGAGGCCGGATGAACCAGCATCAGCTGCTCCAATGTTGCCAGCGGCGCCTCGTGATGCGCGAAATACATATCGATGCCCTGAGCAATCAGGTGATCGTGAATGGCTGTCAGACGGGCGGGTGCTTCAGGGTGCAAATCCCCCATGTCGTGTTTTAGGCAATCCGGATGTGTAATGAACGCCGTGCTCATAATTTGCTGCTCTCCCCCAAACGAGGCTGGCTCGCCTCATGCATGCTGTGGCATGACTTTTATAATCTGATCTTCAAATTATCTGCCCATTCCTGCGGGTGGACAAGCTTTAAACTGTGGAAAAATGGCGCTCGCCTTCCCTTTTCTGATTCCATACCTCACCATGCCCTTGCTCTGCCGCGCACGATACGTTTTACCCACCCTCTTACTGGGGCTGATGCTGGTCAATGCGTCGGCGTTTGCACGCCCGCAAAAGCAGAAAGCTCAACCAATTCAGCCGCCCATGTTGCAGAATCCGGCCGTTCTGGCATTTATTCAGGACATGGGGGAGCGCCACGGGTTCAACCAGGCAGAACTGAGCGCCCAGTTTGCGGACCAGCGGCCCGATGCCCGCGTGATTCGCATCATGGCGCCTGCCCCGACCCAACTCACCCCGAACTGGGTGGCCTACCGCGAACGCTTCGTCAACAACCGTCGTATCAACCGCGGGCTGCAGTTCTGGGAGGCCTATGCCGACACGCTCGATAAAGCCGCTCGAGAGTACGGCGTACCCGCTGAGATTATTGTCGCCATTATCGGCGTCGAAACCGAGTACGGCCGCAACATGGGCAGCTTCAACATCCTCAATGCCCTGGCGTCGATCGGCTTCTATGGCGAGCGACGCCGCGAGTTTTTCCAGTCAGAACTCGAGCAATATCTCCTGCTGGCGCGCGACAACGACATGGATCTGAATTCGACCCGTGGGTCATTTGCCGGTGCGCTCGGCATCCCGCAGTTTATGCCGAGTAGTCAGCGTCGATGGGGCGTGGACTTTGACGGTAACGGCAAGGTGGATCTGATTCACAGCCCGGTCGACGCCATCGGCAGCGTGGCGAATTTTCTCAAGTCCCACGGCTGGGTCAAGGGTGATACCCCTGTTGTCAGCGTCATACCGCCAGAGCCGTTGCCGGTTGAATTCGAAAAAGTCGATGTCAAACCGGGGATACAACTTGAGCAATACCGCGATGCAGGTTTCCGCTTTGTCACCCGGGATACCGACCGCACACCGGCGACGCTGGTGACCCTCAGTTCGCCCAAAGCGCCGACGCAATATTGGCTGGGATTCAACAATTACTACGTGATCACACGCTACAACCGATCGGCCGCGTATGCCATGTCGGTCATCGAACTCGGTGAGGCGGTCCGTGAGGCACGCAATAGCGCCCAGTCGGTTAACGAGTCCAGCGCACTACAGTAACGAATCGGGCGTCAGATGACGACCACGCACGATACCCTGCAAACGGGTCAGCGCCTCGGCCTGAATCTGCCGCACACGCTCCCGCGTTAACTGGAGATCCGCCGCAATCGCTTCCAGCGTTTCCGGTTCGCCACCGCGCAAACCGTAGCGTCGTTCGATCACCTGGCGCTGACGCTCTGGCAGCATATCGACCCATGCCAACAACAAGGTTACGGATTCGGAGCTGGCAAAGGTTTCATGCGGATCGCCCCCCTGCTCGTCGGGCACTACCTCGCCCAGGGTCTGATCCGAGCCGCTTTCGATGGGCTGATCCAGTGACCGTACCTGGTCGTTTCGCCGGAGCAACTGCTCCACGACCTCCGGTGTTTTATCACTGAGGATCGCGAGCTCCTCCAGACTTGGCTCTCGTGCATGCGCCACGACAAATTGACGACGATGCCGGTAGATCGCATTCATGTCACGCACCAGATGTACCGGTAGACGCACCAGACGCCCCTGATTCAATACGGCCCGTTCGATACCTTGCCGGATCCACCACGACGCGTAGGTTGAGAATCGGAAACCACGCTCGGGGTCAAACTTACCCAGGGCGTGCATCAGTCCGAGATTACCCTCTTCGATCAGATCCAGTAGCGGTAATCCCCGGTTCATATAGTGACGTGCTATCGACACGACCAAGCGCAGATTACGCTCGACCATTTCCTGGCGTGCCGAAAAATCCCCCTCACGCACGCGGCGCGTCAACGCAAGTTCTTCTTCTGCGCTCAGCAGGCTGTGCTTACCGATCTCGTTGAGATATTTCTGCGTCACATCGGCACTGGCCTCGACGCGCAGATACTCTAAGTCAGCATCGGCCAGCACACGCTCGGAATCGTCCAGACTCGCCAGCACTGCATCATCCGGCTCCGATGAATCGCCCGTCTCGAAACGCAGTGCGTCCTGCGGTTCATTTATGCGAACGTCATCATTCACATCCGCACCGTCCGAACCTTCGTAACTGGAAGGAATGTCGGAACGGCGCGGAATTTTTTTCACGTGCCGCGCTGTGTCAGGAACTTCATGGGATCCACCGGCTTGCCTTGTCGCCGGACTTCAAAGTGCAGCATCACCGAATCCGCGTCACTATCGCCCATGTCGGCAATCCGCTGGCCGCGCTTAACAGCCTCGCCTTCTTTCACCAAAATCTTGCTGTTATGGGCATACGCTGTGAGGTAATTACCCTCGTGCTTGACGATCACGAGATTACCGTAGCCGCGCAATCCGGAACCGGCATAAACGACCTTGCCATCGGCAGCCGCATCGACGGGTTCGCCCATCTTGCCGGCAATGTTGATCCCTTTATTGGAAGACTCGTTGAAGCCGGCGACCACTTTGCCCTTGGCCGGCCACGCAAAGCGCACACCATCAGCCATAGCCGCCTGAGTTGCTACGGCCGTGCTTGGGCTGTCATCAACCGGCTTGACCGTCATCGGCTTGCTGTTTTCTTTGACCTGATCGGTTTTGGCCGCTGCACTATTCGACGACGCAACCTTCTTGGCGGTCTTCTGGGCGCCACGACGCACGCAGAGCGTACGGTCCAGTTGAATGATGTTCGGGTTGGCAAGCTGATTCATGGCTGCGATATCACGGTAATCGGCCCCCGCATCGAGTGCGATACCGATCAGCGTGTCACCCCGCTTCACCGTCCAGGTTTGTGTGCAGTCTTTGGGCAGCGCCGGATACGGTGAGGCAACTTTGCTGCCGTCATCTACCGGCGCCCGGCTCATGGATGTACACCCCGCCAGCACGGTCGCTACCAGAACCCACGAAACGTTTTTAACCACCTGCCTCATTCCACACCCGGCAACATCGGAACAAATTTGACTGGATCACGGCGCTGCTCAGTCCAGCCGTTTTCCGTACGTTCAATGACGAGCATTCGCTGCACAGCCGAATCGTTACTCGCGCCGAACGGCATGACCATTCTGCCACCAACCGTCATTTGCTGTAAGAGGGCTTCCGGCACTTTGGGCGCCGCCGCTGCAAGAATGATCGAGTCGAAGGGGGCAGCTTCCGGAATACCCAGATAACCATCACCATGCTTGAGGCGGACGTTAAAGCACTTGATCGCCCGCAGATTGACTTTGGCGCGATCAATCAAACCGGCCAGCCGTTCGATGGAATAGACCTCCCTAGTCAACCCGGCCAGTACCGCCGCCTGATAACCACAGCCGGTACCGATCTCTAAGGTTTTTCCTAAAGCGCGGCCATCGGCACGCAGGCACTCGATCATACGCGCCACAATGAATGGCTGCGAAATCGTCTGCCCCAGACCAAGCGGCAAGGCAGTGTCTTCGTAGGCACGGTGTGCGAAGGCTTCATCGACAAAGAGATGGCGCTCGACTTTATTGATCGCACCCAGGACCCCTTTGTCCTGAATCCCCTGTTGCTGCAGTCGCTCCACCATGCGCGCGCGCGTCCGCGCTGACGTCATCCCTTGCCCGAGTGCCGCCCGACTCATTGATTAATCCAACCAGTGTCGAACGGCATCCAGCTGATCCGTATGCGTCAGATCAAGGCGTAGCGGTGTAATGGACACATAACCCTCGCCGACTGCATGAAAATCCGTACCGGGGCCATTGTCCTGGGCGGCGCCCGCCGGACCAACCCAATACACCACCTCGCCCCGCGGGTTCGTTGTCTTGATCACCGGTTCCGCCTTGTGGCGTTTTCCGAGGCGCGAGACCTTGAAACCCCGGATCGCTTCAAAGGGCAGATCCGGCACATTCACATTGAGCAACACGGCCTGCCCGAACGGTTTGGCCAGCAACTTTTCGCCGAGCATTCGCGCCACACGACCGGCTGTCTCAAAATGAGTGGCCTCCTTACCGACCAATGAAACCGCCATCGAGGGCACGCCCAGCAGATACCCTTCCGTGGCCGCTGCCACCGTACCGGAGTACACCGTATCATCGCCCATGTTGGCGCCATGATTGATGCCAGACACCACTAAACTGGGCAATGGTTCAATCAAACCGGTGACTGCCAGATGCACGCAATCAGTGGGCGTACCATTCACAAACTGGAACCCATTGGGCGCCGTGCGCAACGTGAGCGGCCGATCCAGCGTCAGCGAATTACTCGCGCCGCTGCGATCTCTTTCGGGTGCCACCACATTGATTTTTCCCAGTGGCGCCAAAGCTTCATGCAACACGCGCAAACCGGTTGCGAAATAGCCATCGTCGTTGGAAAGAAGAATTGTCATCGTGGTCATAAGCATACCGCAAGGCATCCCCCTTGCCGCAGCCCGCAGGCCTTAATTGGCAATAAAAAAGGAGATCCGAAGACCTCCTTTTATGAAAACCGAACCTGGTTAATCAACGAATTAACAGACTCTCTAGCGATTTCCCCTGGTTCAGGGCTGCTTGAACCCAGAGCGGCTTACGGCCACGACCGGTCCAGGTTTCCGAACGATTGGCTGGGTTGGCATATTTCGGCGCCACCGGCTTACGCGAACCCGAACCCGCCTTGCGGCCTTTTTTGGCGCCGGCCAGTTCTTCCAGCGAATAACCATGTTCGCGGGCAATCGCCTTCAGTTTCTCGATTGCGGCTTCACGCGCAGCGTTGGTCGCCTCTTCCGTGCGACGCTTGATCTCGCCCGGGATTTTTTTCAGCAGGTCTTTGAGTTGGTCTAAATTCAGGTTGGACAGATCCATATTTATCTCCGGATTAATACTGATTTAATATTACTGGATGGCATTTAAATAACCAACGTTTAAATTTTAGTACCAACCCGATTAAAAAACAACAAATCACGCATTTGAATTCATACAAATGTGATTTTAAACAAAGAGTTTTGCCAAGTAAAAAACCGGGCAATGTCACAAAAAAACATTGCCTTAAAAGCGCATCAATGAAAAAGCCAACCTGCATCGGTTGGCTAACTCATTGAATCTATTGGTCGGCGTGACAGGATTCGAACCTGCGACCCCTTGTCCCCCAGACAAGTGCGCTACCAGGCTGCGCTACACGCCGAGACACGGACAGTATTGTACGGCAATAACGCTGACGACTCAATCAAACTCAGGGCTTGAGTAGGTCAATGACGTCTTGAAGTTTGGCTTTGAGGTCGCCGGGAACGCCGGACGAAGTATTTTGTGCGGCTGCCAGCGAAGCCGCCATCGGCCCATTGGCGGGACCATGGCCGTTCGCACTGCCGTTGCCCGTAGGATGGCTCAGCTGAATACGCGCACCATGAATGGTGTAGCCCTGATCGTAAAGCAACTCGCGGATGCGACGTACCAGGAGCACTTCGTGGTGCTGGTAGTAACGGCGATTGCCACGACGCTTGAGTGGTTTGAGCTGGGTAAATTCCTGCTCCCAATAGCGCAGGACGTGCGATTTGACGCCGCACAGATCGCTGACTTCACCAATAGTGAAATAACGCTTGGCCGGAATCGGCGGCAATGCTGAGGATGCGGGTGCTACAGCATCCGTCAGGCCCGGCTGACTGAATAGATCCGTCATGACTTTCTAACGCGAGGGATCAGTTGCGGCCTGAGGTCTGGATACGTTCGACTTCATCCTTGAGTTTCTGACTGGGATGAAAGGTAACAACGCGACGCGCCGAAATCGGAATCTCCTGACCCGTCTTGGGGTTACGACCCGGGCGTTGCGGTTTGTCACGTAACTGGAAATTACCAAAGCCTGAGAGCTTGACCCACTGGCCGGCAGTCAGCGTATCTGCAATCTCCGTGAAGAAAGCTTCGACCATGTCTTTCGATTCGCGCTTGTTGAGGCCGAGGTTCTCGAAAAGGATATCGGAGACTTCAGCCTTGGTCAGTGTGGTCATAATGCGGATCTTTCGGAAAAACCATGGGCTGACTGTGAAACCAGCCCGAATGAATCTGGGGGAAAATATTTTACCGGTTTTCAGCTTCTTAGGGTGGCGCCCGCAGTAGTGAGGCGTTCCAGCAGCTGCGCCATAACAGCGTCAACTCTTTGATCTTCAAGGGTTGCTTCAGTATCCTGCAAGCTAAAGCGGAAGGCAAGGCTTTTTGCCCCCTCCGGCACGCCTTTGCCCTGATATTGGTCAAATAGCTGGATGTCTCGGAGGACGTCAGGCGCCTCTTGCCAGAGCCGATCGATGAGCTGCTGAACCGGCACGGCTGCATCGACGACCACGGCCAGATCACGCAGAACGAGCGGGAAAGCAGATACCGGCGCGTAGACAGGTACGGTTGCCGGGGTCAGTACATCGATATTCAGCTCAAACAGAACCGGCGCAGATTCCAGGTCGTATTTCTGTACCCAACGGGGGTGCAGCTCGCCCAGCCAACCCACCGCTTGACCCTCCCGAAGCACTTTTGCTGAACGCCCCGGATGAAAGGCCGGATGAGCGGCCGCTTCGAAAGTCAGGTTGTTGGCGGTATTCAGTGCTTCGACATCGGCTTTGACGTCGAAGAAATCGGCTGGCCGCGTTTTGGCGCCCCACTGTTCGGGTACCACCGAACCCCAGCTCAAGCCGCCAAGGCGTAGCGTCTGACGATAGCCATCGACCTGACCTACGGTCCGAGCACTGTCACGTTCAAACACGCGACCCGTTTCAAAGATCTGCAGGCGCGGCTGACGACGGCGCTGGTTGTGGGCCAACGTATTGATGAGGCCGCCGATCAGCGTGGAGCGCATCACCGACAAATGGCTGGCGATGGGGTTGGCCAGTTCAACCGGGTTGGCGTTCCCTGCAAAATCCTGCTCCCAGGTTTCCGGTGTGAAGGCCAGGTTGATGGCTTCCTGGTAACCGCGTTCGACCAGGGTGTTCCGTAGTGCATGCAACGGACGTTGCGTTTCCGTCTGTGCCTGCATGGCCATGGGGCCGACCGGCGATTTTGCCGGGATATGGTCGTAACCAATCACCCGGGCGATTTCTTCGATGAGGTCTTCTTCAATCTCCAGATCATGACGCCAGCTGGGTGGCACGATCACCACACCGCCATCGGCGACTTGGGGCTGGAATCCCAGACGTTCGAAGATGGCCCGGATTTCAGCATCGGTCGGCGCAATGCCAAGCACCTTGCGAATACGATCAAAGCGTGCGGTGACGGGCTGGCGCTCGGGCAAGGCGGTTACCTGGTCCACCACCGGGCCGGCTTCGCCACCACAGATATCGAGAATGAGCTGGGTGATTCGTTCAACTCCCGTCACGGTGTCGGCAAAATCAACCCCACGTTCAAAGCGATGACCGGCATCGGTATTGAGCGTCAGCCAACGGCTCCGCCCCTGGATCGCCGATGGCAGCCAGTACGCTGCTTCGACAAACACATCGGTGGTGGTGTCGGTACAAGCCGACCGCTCACCGCCCATGATGCCGGCCAGGCTAATCGCGCCATTGGCATCGGCGATCACACCGTAACGCGGATCCAGCGTGATTTCGTTACCGCCCAGCAGCGTGAGCGCTTCTTCGGGTTTGGCCCAACGAACGGTGAGACCTTGTTGCACACTATTTAGATCGAACACGTGATTCGGACGATTCAGTTCCAGCATCACATAGTTAGAGATGTCAACGAGTGCGCTGATCGAACGCAGACCGCAGCGCTCCAGCGCCTGGGTCATCCAGGCCGGCGTTTTGGCCTTGGCGTTGACGCCCTTGATAATGCGACCCGTAAAACGGCCGCACAGGTCAGCCGCTTCAATGCTGACTGGCAGCGTCTGCTGATGCGTCGGCTGCACCGCATTGATTGCCGGCGCCTTCACCGGCGTATTGGTCAGTGCCGACACTTCACGCGCCAGACCCAACAGACCTAGACAATCCGGACGGTTCGGTGTCAGCTTGAGCTCGATGCAGATGTCGTCGAGACCGAGCAGTTCGCGTAGCGAGGTGCCAGGTTTGGAATCGGCAGCCAGAATCATCAGGCCATCACTTTCCTTGGCCATACCGAGCTCGACGGCGGCGCACAGCATGCCGGCGGATGGTACGCCACGCACTTTGGCTTCCTTGATCTTGAAATCGCCCGGCAGCACGGCGCCCGGCAAAGCACACGGCACCTTGAGGCCAACGGCCACATTACTGGCGCCACACACGATCTGGCGCGGCGTTGCTTCGCCGGCATCAACCTCGCACACATTCAGTCGATCGGCATCCGGATGCTTGGCTACGGAGAGCACATGGCCGACGACCACATTGTTAAACGGGGGCGCCACGGGGCCGCGCTCTTCCACTTCCAAACCGGCCATAGTGAGCAGCTCGGCCAGCGCTTCGGACGAGAGATCCGGATTGACGAACTGACGCAGCCAGGATTCCGAGAATTTCATGCTTGAAGTCTTTCGCTAAAACTAACGATGCGCCACTCAGGCAGCGAACTGATTCAGGAAACGGATATCGCCTTCGAAGAAGAGGCGCAGATCGTTGATGCCATAACGCAGCATGGTCAGGCGGTCCGGGCCCATACCGAAGGCAAATCCGACGTAGCGTTCCGGGTCGATCCCGGCTTCAGAAAGCACGTTCGGGTGCACCATGCCGCAACCGGCCACTTCCAGCCAGCGACCTTTAAGTGGCCCCTCACCAAACGCCACATCGATTTCGGCCGATGGCTCGGTAAACGGGAAAAACGACGGACGGAAACGCACCTTGAGATCATCGGTTTCGAAGAACTGATGCAGGAAGTCGATCATCACGCCCTTAAGGCCAGCAAAGGTGACATGCTCGCCGACCCAGAGGCCTTCGACTTGATGGAACATCGGTGAGTGCGTGGCATCAGAATCGACGCGGTAGACGCGCCCCGGTGCAATGATGCGGATCTCGGGCATCCCCTCTTTGCCGCCATGCGCTTTGACATGGTTCTGCATATAACGCGCCTGGATCGGGCTGGTATGCGTACGCAGCAGCACATCGGGCTGCACGTTACCCTGGGCATCCTTCAGATAGAAGGTGTCGTGCATCGAACGCGCCGGGTGATCGTCCGGCGTGTTGAGTGCGGTGAAATTGAAGTAATCGGTTTCAATTTCGGGGCCTTCGGCCACCGAGAAACCCATCGAGGCGAAGAGCGCCTCGATACGTTGCAGACTGCGCGTCACCGGATGCAGACCACCACGCGCTACGCCTCGGCCCGGCAGCGTGACATCGAGCGCCTCTTCAGCCAGACGGGCCGCAAGCTGTTCTTCTTTTAGTGCATCACGGCGGGCGCTAATAGCGGTTTCCATCTGCGCCTTGATCCTGTTGATCTTGCCGCCGGCTTCTTTACGTTCTTCAACGGGTAGATTAACCAGACCCTTGAGCGCTTCCGTCACAACACCGCTCTTGCCCAGATAACGCGCTTTGGTCACTTCCAGGGCGTCACCATCCTTAACGGTGGCCAACGCCTCCGACAACTCGGACAGGAGGGCTTCGGGATTCAGCGATGACATAGTCAACCTCAGGTGAATACTTTCTACGCTTTCAGAATATCGGCAAAATGCAGTGTGCTTGAGGTGCGCCGCACTTTGCCGATGATCCGAAAAAAAAGGAGGCGTTGCGCCTCCTTTTTTGGATCAAACTGCGCTTACAGGCCGAGGCTTGCCTTAGCTTGGTTTGCCAGTTGGGCAAACGCCGGCTTGTCAAATACGGCCAGGTCAGCCAGAACCTTGCGATCGACTTCGATCGAGGCTTTCTTCAGACCGTTCATGAAACGGCTGTAAGTCAGACCCAGTTCACGCGATGCTGCGTTGATACGAGCGATCCACAGGGTACGGAACTGACGCTTGCGTTGACGACGGTCGCGGTACTGGTACTGACCGGCCTTCATCACCGCCTGCTTGGCGATACGGTAGACGTTCTTACGACGGCCGCGGTAACCCTTGGCCAGCTTCAGAATTTTCTGGTGGCGCGCGCGCGCCGTTACACCACGTTTAACGCGAGACATAGTCGATTCTCCTTATGCGTAGGGCAGCATGGCTCGGACCGATGCAACATCCGAGGCGTTAACGGTTTCCGGACCGCGCAGTTGGCGCTTCGACTTGGTCGTCTTTTTGGTCAGGATATGGCGCTTGAATGCGTGGCCGCGCTTGATGCTGCCGCTGCCACGAACGCGGAAACGCTTGGCTGCGCCGCTTTTCGTCTTCATCTTGGGCATTTAGATGCTCCTTTATGTCATGTCATCAGGTGGTTTCCGACGGAAACTCTTGTTAACCCGATGCCACTTGTAGTGACCCGGTTGTTTGCACAACCCGATCAATCCTGCTGGAAACCGCGGCTGCTTCGTTTGACTTAGGCAGCTGCCGTTTCCGACTGTTCTTCTTTCGCCTTCGGTTTAGCGCCTGCCGGGGCCTTTTTGACCGGGGCAATCACCATCACCATCTGGCGACCTTCCATCTTCGGCATCTGTTCAACAACGCCAAGTTCTATCAGATCCGCTTTCACACGTTCCAATTGACGCATCCCGAACTCCTGATGCGACATTTCACGACCCCGGAAACGCAAGGTCACTTTGACCTTGTCCCCTTCGCCCAAGAAACGCACCATGTTGCGCATCTTGATCTGGTAATCGTTTTCGTCAGTAGCCGGACGCAGCTTGACTTCCTTGATCTGAATCTGCTTCTGCTTCAGCTTGGCTTCATGCTGACGCTTGGCTTCCTGGTACTTGAATTTGCCGATGTCCATGATGCGACAAACCGGCGGCTCTGCCGTCGGCGCAATTTCAACCAGATCCAGTTCGGCTTCATCAGCCTGCGCGAGCGCATCGCGAATGGAAACCACACCCAGCTGTTCGCCTTCGGGGCCGAGCAGGCGAACCTGCGGCGCGGTGATTTCCTCATTGAGGCGGTTCGACTTCGGAAGAGCTATGACCTGTACTCCTAATTCATTAAAAAACGAACCGCGCTTACCGGTAGGCAGCAACGTCTGCTTTGAGACGTTTGATCAGTTCTGAAACAGGCATCTGCCCCAGATCCTGACCCCCACGGGTACGCACGGCCACGAGACCGGCTTCTTTTTCCTTGTCGCCAACGACAAGTTGGTAAGGCAGCCGGTTAACGCTATGTTCCCGAATTTTATAGGTAATTTTCTCATTACGCAAATCGGCCTCGGCCCTAAAACCGGCCGCGTGTAGCTGATTCACCACATCCTGGGCGTAATCGGCCTGTTTTTCCGAAATATTGAGCACTACGGCCTGCACCGGCGACAGCCAGGTGGGCAGCGCGCCCGAGTGGTTTTCGATCAAAATGCCGATAAAACGCTCCAGCGAGCCCAGAATGGCCCGGTGCAGCATCACCGGCACCTTACGGCTGTTGTCTTCTGCCACGTACTCGGCGCCCAGACGGCCCGGCATGGAGAAATCGACCTGCATCGTGCCGCATTGCCAGGAGCGGCCGATGGCATCCTTGATGTGGAATTCGATCTTCGGGCCATAGAAGGCGCCCTCACCCGGCAGCTCGGTCCACTCCAGACCAGAAGCGCGCAGGCCGGCGCGTAATGCTTCTTCAGCTTTATCCCAGATTTCATCCGAACCGACCCGCCCCTCGGGACGCAGCGCCAGCTTGACGGCGACTTCGTGGAAACCGAAATCAGCATAAACCTGCTTGACCAGCGCGTTGAAGGCCGTGACTTCGGCTTCGATCTGGTCTTCGGTACAGAAGACGTGGCCATCATCCTGCACGAAACCGCGCACGCGCATCAGGCCATGCAAGGCGCCCGACGACTCGTTGCGGTGGCAGGAACCGAATTCGCCATAGCGCAACGGCAGATCACGATACGACCGCAAACCGGCGTTGTAGACCTGCACGTGGCCCGGGCAGTTCATCGGCTTCAGCGCGTAGTGGCGCTTCTCCGACTCGGTGGTGAACATGTTCTCGTGGTAGTGGTCCCAGTGACCGGACTTCTCCCACAGGGAACGATCCAGAATCTGCGGGCAGCGCACTTCCTGATAGCCGTTGTCGCGATAGACGCGACGCATGTACTGCTCGACTTCCTGCCAGACGGCCCAGCCTCTGGGGTGCCAGAACACCAGACCGGGGGCTTCGTCCTGCATATGGAACAGATCGAGCGCGCGGCCGAGGCGGCGGTGATCGCGCTTCTCGGCCTCTTCCAGCATGTGCAGGTAGCCGTCGAGGTCTTCTTTCTTGGCCCAGGCCGTGCCGTACACACGCTGCAACTGCTCGTTCTTGGGGTCGCCGCGCCAGTAAGCGCCGGCGATCTTCATCAGCTTGAAGTGCTTGAGCTTGCCGGTGGATGGCACGTGCGGGCCACGGCAAAGATCGATGAAATCGCCTTCTCGGTACAGCGACACTTCCTGATCCTGCGGAATCGCCGCAATTAGTTCGGCTTTATAACGTTCGCCCTGCCCTTCGAAGAATTTTACGGCATCGTCCCGCGACCAGACTTCGCGCGTCACGGGGATATCTTTCTTGGCCAGCTCAGCCATGCGCTTTTCAATGGCGGCCAGGTCGTCCGGCGTAAACGGGCGCGAATAGGCGAAGTCGTAGTAGAAGCCGTTGTCGACCGTCGGGCCGATGGTGACCTGCGCTTCCGGATACAGCTCTTTGACCGCATACGCCAGCAAGTGCGCCGTGGAGTGACGGATCAGCTCCAGGCCTTCCGGGTCCTTGTCGGTAATGATGGCGAGTGGCGAGTCAGACTGAATGCAATAGCTGGTGTCGACCAGCTTGTCATCAATGCGGCCACCCAGAGCGGCACGCGCCAGGCCAGCGCCAATACTGGCAGCAACATCCAGCACCGTGACCGGCTGGTCGTAGGTGCGCTGAGAACCATCAGGAAGCGTAATAACCGGCATCGCGAGCTCGCATTCGGTGAACAAATGGCAACATCAAACACAAAAGCCAGAGCAGCTAGCCGGGGTCGCGATGATTGCGATATTCGGCGAATCTGACTCTGGCTTCAGTTCTGAATTCGTTGGTAGGCGCGATTGGACTCGAACCAACGACCCCCACCATGTCAAGGTGGTGCTCTAACCAGCTGAGCTACGCGCCTACTGCAGGAGCGAGATTCTAACGAAACAAGCCGCGCTTTGCAAGCCTTGGGACTGATCCAGGATGAGCCAGGCCTTACAGAAAGCCAGGCCCACCCAGGCAACGGCCAGAACAAGCAACAGCAGACCATCCCGCATCAGTGGTTGCAAGCCAGGCATCAAGCGCGACACAAGCCTTCTGGGTGGTCCGAGCAATACATCAAAAAAAACCAGGATGGTGTTGTCGCCTGCCCGCCGACCTGCCAGAAGGCTCAGCACGGCGCGCCCCAGCAGAACCCAGATCACCAGCTCGATCAGGGCGCGAAAGGACACCACCAGAAATAGCGCAATGCCGCTCATTACTGCTCTTCAACGCCAAATTGGCGGTCGAGTCGATTCATCCAGAGCGCATAAACGCCGATCAGCATCGGATAAATGAACAGCACGCCCTGAGCGCCAATGAAATACCCCAGGGGCAACCCGAGAAAAGTCCACTGGTTCAGCCACTGCGAAAAATAGCTTGCAACGAATGTCACCAGAAACCAGATCAGGAGCAGGCTCAGCGTCACTGCCATTGTTTTACGCCAGTAGGCCCGCTGCTGTTGAATAATTTCAGACATGGCGCCCGGGCTCCGTGTCGCCTCGAGGCGTACTCTCGCGGTTATAAAGAATGCGTGGATAGCGCAGGCGTTCAATGAACTGGAGGCTTTCCATAGACGGCGGTTTCGTTAAGAGACTAACGAGCATGTTGACGATAAAACCGGCTGGCACACCAAAAACACCGGCGGCAGCCGCTTCGATGCCAAACCAGGGATCCATCCCGATCCCGTACCAGCCGAGCCAGGGAATACTGTCAAAACGAACCCGCACGATGTAATAGATAGTGACTGCCAATCCGGTAACGATACCGGCAATAGCGCCTTGACGGTTTGCCCGTGGCCAGAAGACACCCAGGACCAGCGCCGGAAAAAGACCTGCGCCCGCCAATGAGAAGGCCCAGGCCACCATATCCACCAGCGAGGCTGGCCTCTGCACTGCAACCGCCGCCGCCACAATCGCAACGCCGACCATCACCGACTTGGACACAATCAGCCGCCAGGAAGACGAGGCGTCCGGGCGCAACATCTTGAAATAGATGTCATGGGATAGCGCAGCGGTAATGGAGAGCAGCAAACCTTCGGCCGTGCTCAACGCGGCCGCCAACCCACCGGCCGCCACCATGCCGGAAATCACATAGGGCAGCCCGGCAATCTCGGGCGTGGCCAGAACAATCACATCGGGACTGATCGAGATTTCTGCCCACTGCACGAGATAGTCATGGTTGATATCGTCAATGGAGATAAGGCCGATACGCGTCCACGCCACTACCCAGGACGGTAGGGATTCAACCGGAACACCCACCAGATGCTGCAAAACCTCCAGTTTGACAAAGATGGCATAGGCAGGCGCCAGCAGATACACCAGCACCACAAAGAGTAGCGACCAGAAAACCGAACGACGTGCCTGGCTGACACTGGCGATACTGTAGTAACGCATGAGCAGATGTGGCAATGACGCTGTGCCAATCGTCAGGCAGAAGATGAGCGCCAAAAAATTGGCGCGACTGCTCGCATCCTCCGGTAAGGCAAAGGCCTGCAGGTCATCGACCGGGGTCACTGATCGATGGCGCGCATCCTTCAGTTCATTCCGCCAATCGGCATGTGCAGCACGCGCGGTTTCCGGCATCGCCCGGCGCTCACGCTCAAGTTTGACAATATCCCTGACGGGCGCATCTGTGGCCTTCATACGCTCGATACGCTCCGAGATTGCGCGACGCTCGACGTTCAACGATTCCGGAAGACTGGCGATTCTGTTCTCCAGTACTTTGGCCCGCTCCGCATACATGCGGCGCACCGCTACCTCTTCAGGCCGGTTGAACACCTCCTGTTCCAGAGACACCAGCCGTTGCATGGTCTGCGCATAGAGTACGGGCGGCGCCGGGACACCGGTCTGTTCGAAGGCCAGAATCGTAATCGGTGTCACGTAGGCGATCAGAAGAATGACATACTGTGCGGCCTGGGCATGCATCAGTGCCCGCATGCCGCCTAGAAATGAACAAACCAGCACCCCGGCCAGACCCAGGTAAACCCCGATTTCGAACTGCAGTGTAATAAAACGGCTGGTAATCAGGCCGACACCGTAGACCTGGGCAATCACATAAATCAGCGATGCAATCATGACTGCAAAAGCACTCAGCAGACGAATGGTATGACCTCCGTAGCGCGCGACCAGAAAATCCGGCAAGGTGTACTGCCCGAATTTACGCAGGTAAGGTGCCAGTAATAGCGCCAGCAGGACATAACCACCGGTCCAGCCGATCACGAAGGCCAGACCCTGGTAGCCCGACTGATATAAGGCGCCGGCGAGGCCGATAAAAGAGGCGGCCGACAACCAATCAGTACCGGCGGACATCCCCGCATACATGGCCGGCACCCGGCGACCTGCCACAAAATATTCCGCGACATCCGAGGTACGCGTAAACAGCCCTACCAGCGCAAAGACCAGCAGGGTGAGAAAGAGAAAGATATAACCGATCCAGCGTTGATCCAGCCCCCGGCTCTCAAGCCAGCCCAGAACCAGAACCGTCACCACAAAACCAACCGCAAACAGGCTGACGAAAAGTGCGGGGCCGTAGGCTCCGAGCAACAGCCGCAGGCGATTTCTCACCCGTCAGATCCGGTAGGTCAGCTTCAGTCGCTGCTGTAACCGCTTGGCCTGCTTCAAACCTTCACGCAATACGGCTTCGTCATACGTGCTCAGTTCTTCAGGATGTAAATGGTTGTCTGGTTTGGCGCCAGAAACAATCGCCTTATGCTGGTGATTCAGGCGCAGACGCTGCAATTCGGACATGGCTTGCAAAGCCGCCGACACATCGAGTTGAGACATGCCGAACTTCTCGCCGGCCTCAAGAAAGCGGGTACGGGTGCTGGCGGATTTAACGCCATGCGCCAACCCAATGATGCGGGCAACGTCGACAAAAATCCGGATGCCGTATTTTTTGATATCGACAAATTTCTCCTTGCCCTCCTTCTCCATGACCACATCGCCCGTAAAACCAATAGGCGGCTCGGCGGCAAGTGCATTGGTCGCCATCAGCCGCAGGAAAGTTTCCCCCGACGGCGCCCAGCGCGCCAGCATCTCGCGCAGGGGATCAACCATTGAAAAATCGCCATAAAGCGGGCGGACATCAAAAAAGATTGAAGCATTCAGTAGCGCGGTTGGCTCCGGCTTGTGAATCCAATCAAAGAACAGCGTTTTCCATTCGTCTTCAGAACGGCACCAGGCCGGATTACCGGCCATGATGTCGCCCGAACAGAGGGTAAAACCACAGTCGGCCAGGCGATGATTTGTTTGCTTGGCAAACGGCAGAAAGACCTCGCGGAGCAAATCCGCTTCGCGTTCATCGGATGCCGAGAAAATCAAGCCGTTATCCTGATCGGTAACCAGCGTCTGTTCATGGCGACCTTCAGACCCCAGCCCAATCCAGCACCAGTTAGCGGCGGGCAAACGGGCTTCTTCAGCGGTAATGGCGACCACCCGGGCGGCAAGCGCATCGTTCAGCCAGGAAATACCGTAAGTTGCGAGTGCGCCGGTCAGGCCATCATCCAGAAAGGTTTGATCGATGCGCGCCGCCTCTTCAGCCAACACCAGCAACGACGACATCGTATTGCTTGCTTCAATTTTTGCTGCGAGGGCTTGCGCGCGATTCACGGCAAATGTTTGATCGCCAAAATTCATATCAGTACTTCACTTGAGCAAAATAGGTTTTCTGAGAAGCCTCGATGGCCTGGCCAAGGGTCGTGACTCCCCGATCTGCCAGCGCCGGGAGCAACCTGACAAATACTTGCGCAGTCGCCGTCGCATCGGCCAACGCGTTGTGACGTTGATCCATAACGATCCCGAGGCGCTGCATAATCGCTTCCAGACTATGGCTTTCCTGATTCGGATGTGCGACGGCCGACAGAAGGAGGGTATCCAACACCGGCTGATCGAAACGAATCCCAAGGCTTGCCTCTTTGATTTCCAGGAAGCGCATATCGAAGGCGACGTTGTGACCCACCAGCACCGTATCGGCACAGAAATCGCGGAACGCCGGCAACACCTGATCGATGGTCGGTTGCCCCAGGAGCATGCTGTCGGTAATACCGTGAATCGCCACACTGGCGGCCTTAAGCGGCACACGCGGATCGACCAGTTGATCAAAATGCTCCTGCTGCAGAAGTCGACCATTCAAAATACGCAAGGCACCGAACTGGATGATCTCGTCGCCGTTGGCCGGCTCGAGGCCGGTGGTCTCCGTATCAAAAACCGTGTAGACCAGATCGGCCAGAGGTCGATCAAGATCGACCTGGCCCAGCGGACGATCAAAGAGATCGAAGTCGTAATACTCGGGACGGGAATCGCCATCCCGCACATTGAGTTCGACGCGTTCTTCCGGTGTCGCACGCGGAATCAACAGGCGCAGCGACGCCTGATTGGCGGCACGTTGACGCTGGTACCAGACCTCTCCGCCGTGGCGATCAAGCACCTCGCGCAACGTCGGTGGATTAACACCATGTCCATCGCGCATCGGCTCGATTTCCCACGACAACACGGTCTCGGACGACATGGACAAACCGAGCCACATCAGATCGATGTGCACAAAACGTTCATCGCTACCCAGTGCAAGGGTGAAGGAGCGGACGTCGCCGCTCTCCTCGATACGCGCAGCCAGGAAAGCCAGCGCAGAGACCAGCGCAAAACTGTCGGCGCGAATCCACAGCGGCTCGGGTGTTTCGGTTTGGACCGATACCGGCAGCTTCAGGCGCGATTCGATGCGACGCCCCGCAGCCTCAAGGATATCGGCCGCCATCATGTCGTCGAGCGGCCAGTTCTGGCGCAGCGAATCAGCCACCGTCTTCAGCGTGACGTCCAGACGGTCACTCATACGGTTGACTTCTGACGACAGTACGCCGACAAACCGTTCGCGATCTTCGGTCGCCATTTCCGGGTTATCGGCGAGCATTTCGACCGCAGCGCGGAGCGTACCCAGCGAAGCGCGGCTACCCTCGGTCAACTCGCCTAGCGCGGTATCACGCTTGGCGTCTTGCTCAAGCGCCCGGGTTATATTCTCGATCAGCAGGATGTAGCCTGACGCGCTCTGAACACCCGATGATTCACGGAGCACCGGAGCAATCTGCACCCGGATCAGTTGACTGTTATCCGTCGTGGTCACGAAATTGGCGATCGCGTGCCGGTTGCCACGTTCGAGCTGGATACGGATCGTTTCGCGGGCGTAATCAACCTGACTGGCTTCGAGAATCGAGTTGACGGAACGACCCAGGCCGATCAGTGCACCACTCGATACGGATGTCGGTCCCTTGGCCAGTGACTCGAACATGAAACGGGCCCGATTGTTATAGAGCAGAATTCGACCGTCGAGGTTACACACCACCACGGCCTGAGCCAATTCTGACATCAGCGCCGCCAGACGGTTCTTTTCTTCCTCGACGTTGGCTTTGGCCTTGGCCACCTGGGCTTCGACATCGTCAATATAGGCATCACGCTGAGTCGCCAGATCATTAATCGCCCGCACCAATTCGCGGAGTTCAGGTGGGCCTTCTTCCGTAATCCGGAAAGAGCGGTTCGAGCCCAGCATCAGACGCAACTCTTCGACCATCGCCGCCATACCGGTGACATACCGATTGAAGAGGCGTCTTACGATTGCCAGGCCCAGAAAAAACCCTGTTGCGGTCAGAATGCCGCCCAGTGGGACCTGCGGCAACAGATGCTCAACCAGAACCTCGCGCATTCCCGGCGAGGCCCCCAGCCAGATGAGCACCGATGTGAGCAGAAATGGGCCCGTCATCAGCATGCCGAGTACGATAACGGCGAAGACGAATCGCCACTTTGCCTTGAGATCACGTAAGAACATCTTGCCTACCTTTTAACAACTTTTTATATTATGCGCCTGCACGAGGTGCAGGAACAGTCAGGCAAGTATTTCGCGAATCTTGACGACGAGATCCTTGGTAGAAAAAGGCTTCAGCATGTAGGCATCCGCACCCAGGGCTAACCCCTTGGCCTGCTCGGTATCCCGACCCTTCGCGGTCAGCATGATAATTCGTAGGGCGGAAAATGCCGGTTCGGCACGTAGTATTTCACAGACCTCGAAACCGGATTTTTTAGGCATCATGACATCCAGCAGGATCAGATCCGGGAGAAAGCTGCGCGCTTTTTCTAGGGCGGCATCGCCGTCAGCGGCTGTCTCAATCTGGAAACCTTCCTTTTTAAGCAGAAACTCCAGCGACATCACGATATTCGGTTCGTCATCAACAATCAGGATTTTGTGGGTCATGGTGAACTCCTTGGTATTCAGTCTTGTGCCAGGGGAATAGTGAAATAGAAGGTAGAACCCGAAACGCCCGGTGTGCCATCGGCCTCCGGTTCGCCCGTCGTGCTCTCCACCCAGAGTTTGCCGCCGAAATGTTCGACGATTTCTCGGCTGATCGGCAGTCCCAGACCGGTGCCCTGGGGTTTATCGGTCATGGTGTTGCCGCCTTGACGGAATCGTTCAAAGATCAGGCTCTGATACTCCAGCGGAATACCCGGACCATTGTCATGCACCGCAACCGTGGCAAAGCCATCGGCCGTTCTTAGGGTGGCGGTGACCAGACCTGCCTCGGTGGGGACAAACTTGACGGCATTCGAGAGCAAATTGATAAAGACCTGCTTGGTGCGATCACGATCTACATTCACCAACACGGGTTCGTCTCCTGCCGGTAAATCGAGCAGAAATCCGGCACCACGCTCACGAAACAATTGGGTCATCGACTCTGCTGTATCGGCCAGCAAACCCCGGAGATCCAGGTCTTCCATAGCCCATTCGACCCGACCGGATTCCAGCTTTGCAAAATCGAGAATCTGGTTAATCAGACGGGTTAATCGTTCGGCCTCGCCAACGATGATTCCCAGGAAACGGGTGCGATCCTCCGCTGGCATTTCAGGGTCGTCATGTAGCATTTCAGAAAACGCACGAATCGAGGTAAGCGGCGTTCGAAGCTCATGCGTTACCGTCGACATGAAGTCATCTTTGAGTCGATCCAGTTCAAGTAGCTTGTCGTTTGCTTCGCGCAGATCGCGTGTAGCCGCTTCAAGCTCGGCAGACTTGCGTTCCAACTCCCGGGAATGTGCACGAACTTGCGAGGCCTCATCCAGAATGTTCAGCACCTCATCGAGACCGAGCTCTTCCTCCTGCACCACGGAGCTCACCATCACGTGCGCACTGGCCGAGCCAATCGCACCTGCCAGCTGAGTTTCCGAGAACATGACGAACTCGGCATCTGCCTGCAGGTTGGCAATCTTGCCCAGCCCACGGCTTTTCGCATAACGTTGTAATCGGCTCTGCGCCTGCTTTGGCCCCAGAAAACGCTTCAGCAATTCGACCAGAGCATCTGCCGAGGCAGTACCACGCCAGATTTTCGTGGTCAGTTCACCACTGGTGCTGATATTCACGAACTGGTTTGCTGTTGCAACTTCACCCGGATCCTGCCGTGTCATGATCGATACGGCAAAGTAAGCACCAACATTAATGAACATACTCCAGAAAAGAGTATGTGCAATCGGATCCAGTGACGTTAGCCCGAAGAGCCCATGCGCGGCGAGCAACGTTATTCCGAAGGGCCCCTCAGTGATGAAGCCACTATCGATCCAGCCGGAGCGGGCAAAGGACGGCAGTAATGCGGTATACAACCAGATACCAAAGCCAAGTAGCAGACCGGCTAACGCGCCTTTACGATTGCCATCCTTCCAGTACATCCCCCCCAGTAAGGCCGGCGCAAACTGGGCCACCGCCAGGAACGAAATCAGTCCGATTGACACCAGCGCATAGGCTTCGCCCGCACCACGGAAATACAGATAGCCCAACAGCAGCAGAAAGACGATCGTGCAGCGGCGGATCAGCATGATCAGGCCACTCAGATCTTTACGCCGGGAAAACTCGGAATCCCGTCTCAGCAGGAATGGCACCACCAGGTCATTGGAGACCATGGTTGCCAATGCAATCGTTTCGACAATCACCATGCCTGTAGCCGCTGAAAGGCCACCTAGAAATGCCAGAAGCGCCATCGCCGAATTACCCTCAGCCAGCGGCAGCGTCAGTACCAGGGTATCGGCCACAAAGGGCTTACCCTCAAAGTGCAACATCCCGGCCAGGGCAATGGGCATCACAAACAGGTTGATCAGCAGCAGATAGAGCGGAAAGAGCCAGACCGCCCGCCGCATGTGGTTTTCATCGACGTTTTCGACGACGGTAATCTGGAACTGACGCGGCAACATCAGAATCGCAAGGCCGGAAAGGACCGTCAGAGAAAACCAGTTGGTATAACTGACCGAATCCGGCTGTAGCAGTGTCTCGATCTTAGGCATCAGCTCCGCGCGCATAAAGATGTCAGCGAAGCCGTCATTCAGGAACCAGACGACATAAACCCCTACGGCCATGAACGCCACTAACTTGAAAAGCGATTCGAAAGCAACGGCCAGCACCATGCCCTCGTGGCGTTCTGTCACATCCAGATGCCGCGTACCAAAAACGATCGTGAAAGCCGCCAGAATGATGGCAATAATCGCCGTCGAATCCGGCATGAAAGCCAGGGTTTCCAGTGCATCCGGAATCAACGCTTCGACGTCATCCGGGAACAGAATCCTCAAGCTGTACGAGATTGCCTTCAGCTGCAGCGCGATATACGGAATGATGCCAATGACCGCGATGACCGTGACCAGCCCCGCCAGCAACGGACTCTTGCCATAGCGGGCCGAAATAAAGTCGGCAATTGAAGTGAGACGCAGTGTTTTGCTGATGCGGATCATCTTGAGGATGACCGCAGCAAACAGGAACATGATCGTCGGACCGAGATAGATGGTCAGAAAACTAAAGCCTCCTGTCGTGGCGCGACCAACGCTGCCATAGAAAGTCCAGGATGTGCAGTAGACAGCAATACCCAAGGCATAGACCGTTGATGTCATGACCGAGCGGCCGGCATCTGCCCGTCGATCACCAAACCGGGCGATTGCAAAAAGAACGCCGAGATAGATCAGGGTGAGTAGCCCTACGAACCAGTCGGTAATCATGCTTTGGTCTCCTCCACTGGCAGTGCCGAACGCGGTGTTGACCGCCGTTGCGGATCAGCCGCAGCTCGCGCGAGCCATATCACCAGCAGCCAGGCGCCAAAGAGACCGAAATACAGTGTTGGAATAGAAAACAGATGGCCGCGAAATAGCGACAGAATCGGATAATTAAATGCCAATAGTGCGAGCAAACCCACGATGGCGAGCTTGGGTACGCTTTTCTGTATCCCTTTAGGCATCATCGACTCCTATCTCAAGCTGTCGCAAACCAACTCACGCAAGCATCTAAAGTGAAAAACCGGCGCAGTCGCCTACGCCGGTTTCTCTGTCAAACATCGGCCGATTCTGATGACCGGCTCTGGTGTCCGGCTTTCACCGGTGTCGCGAACCACCCTCCTCCTGAATGAACGCGACCGGAGCGACGCGATAACGCGGTGCTCCGGATTCCTCTTAGCCCTTGAGCTGGTCGAGGATGTGCGGGTTTTCCAGCGTCGAGGTATCCTGCGTCACTTCTTCGCCCTTGGCGAGCGAGCGGAGCAGACGACGCATGATCTTGCCCGAACGGGTCTTCGGCAGGTTCTCACCGAAGCGGATATCCTTCGGCTTGGCGATCGGACCGATCTCCTTGCCCACCCAATCCGACAGTTCCTTGATGACCTTCTTGGCATCGTCGCCGGTCGGGCGAGCGCCCTTCAGCACGACGAAGGCCACGATGGCTTCACCGGTCAGATCATCCGGACGGCCAACCACAGCGGCTTCTGCCACCAGCGGGTTAGCGACCAGCGCCGATTCGATTTCCATGGTGCCCATGCGGTGACCCGACACGTTCAGCACGTCATCGATACGGCCGGTAATGGTGAAGTAACCATTCTCGGCATCGCGGATGGCGCCGTCACCAGCCAGGTAGAGCTTGCCACCCAGATCTTCCGGGAAGTACGACTTCTTGAAGCGATCCGGATCACCCCAGACCATACGAATCATCGACGGCCAAGGCTTCTTGACGACCAGGATACCGCCCTGACCCCAAGGCACTTCGTTACCGGTTTCGTCAACCACAGCGGCCTGGATACCCGGGAACGGCAGGGTACAGGAACCCGGTACCAGCGGCGTTGCGCCCGGCATCGGGGTGATCATGTGACCACCGGTTTCGGTCTGCCAGAAGGTATCGACGATCGGGCAGCGGCTGCCACCGACGTTTTCGTAGTACCACTCCCAGGCAGCCGGGTTGATCGGCTCACCGACCGAACCCATCAGACGCAGGCTCGACAGATCGTACTTCTTCGGATGGATCGCAGGGTCAGCATCGGCGGCCTTGATCAGCGAACGAATCGCGGTCGGTGCGGTGTAGAAGATGTTGACCTTGTGCTTCTGGATCATGTCCCAGAAACGACCGGCGTTCGGGTAGGTCGGCACGCCTTCGAAAACCACTTCGGTACCACCACAGGCCAACGGGCCGTAGGTGATGTAGGTGTGACCAGTCACCCAGCCGATATCCGCCGTACACCAGAACACATCGTCCTTCTTCAGGTCGAAGGTGTAGAGCATCGTCAGCATGGCGTGCAGCAGGTAGCCGCCGGTCGAGTGCTGAACACCCTTCGGCTTACCGGTCGAACCCGAGGTGTAGAGCAGGAACAGCGGATGTTCGGCTTCAACCCAGACCGGATCACACTTGTCCGACTGCTTGTCGACCACATCACTGGCCCACACGTCACGGCCGGCGGTCATGTTAACTTCGGTACCGGTACGCTTGAACACCAGCACCTTCTTGCAAACGTCACAACCACCCATGCCGAAGGCTTCATCCGCGATGGCCTTCAAGGGGAGCGCCTTACCACCACGGAACTGACCGTCGGTGGTGACCAGCACCTTGGCGCCGGCATCTTCGATACGGTCGCGCAGCGACTGGGCCGAGAAACCACCGAATACGACCGAGTGCGTTGCGCCGATACGGGCACAGGCCTGCATGGTGGCGATACCGTCAATGGTCATCGGCATATAGATAATGACGCGATCACCCTTCTCAACGCCCAGTTCCTTCAGGGCATTGGCGATCTTGCACACACGGGCCAGCAGCTCCTTGTAGGTAACCTTGGTCACCTGGCCGTCATCGGCTTCAAAAATAATCGCCGTCTTATCGCCCAGACCCTTTTCGATGTTGCGATCTAGACAGTTGTAGGAGGCATTCAGCTTGCCATCAACAAACCAGCCGTAGGTCGGCGCCTTCGACTCGTCGAGTGTCTTGGTAAACGGGGTTTGCCAGCTCAGCAGTTCCTTGGCGCGCTTGGCCCAGAAACCTTCGTAATCTTTTTCCGCTTCGGCACACAGCGCCTTGTACGCATCCATGCCCGGTACAGCAGCATTTTTCACGAAATCCGGGGATGGTTGATAAACCTTCGACATGTTGCATCTCCTCGCTATTGTTAGATACTGCCTGCTTACTCCGAAATGCTTGGGCTTTTCGGGCCGGCATCTAGGCGCCGATGACTGCTTTCAGACACCGGGCCGTACGCTGGGTACGGGATCATTTAATGACCTGAGCCTTACACCCTGCTTACACGTCAAAGCCTTTGCACACGGGGTTTCCATGTGGCATTGCAGCAATCGGTCTCGGCCTTCGACTCACCGCAACGGTCCACTTTTCATTACAATTGCAACTGCGCTTCACGCACTTTCCACGCTCCTTTTCATTCATCTTCGCCGCCCGGGAAAAACCATGAGCACGATCAAGCAAGAAGACTTTATCCAGTCCATCGCCGATGCCTTCCAGTTCATCAGCTATTACCACCCGCTGGACTACATCAAAGCCCTGGGCGAGGCCTACAAGCGCGAAGAAAGCCCGGCCGCCAAAGACGCCATTGCCCAGATCCTGACCAACTCGCGCATGGCCGCCGAAGGCCACCGCCCGATCTGCCAGGACACCGGCATTGCCGTCGTCTTCCTCAAGGTCGGCCAGAATCTCAAGTGGGACGCCACAATGAGTGTTCAGGAAATGGTCAATGAGGGCGTCCGCCGTGCCTACCTGAACCCGGATAACACCCTGCGCGCCTCGGTGCTGCTCGACCCGGCCGGCGCCCGTAAGAACTCCAAAGACAACACCCCGGCGGTCGTGCACTACGAAATCGTCGAAGGTGACGAGCTGGAAGTCATCTGTGCGGCCAAGGGCGGCGGTTCGGAAAACAAATCCAAGTTCTACGCGCTCAACCCGTCGGATTCGATCGTTGACTGGGTACTCAAGACCCTACCCACCATGGGCGCCGGCTGGTGCCCACCCGGCATTCTGGGTATCGGCATTGGCGGCACCCCGGAAAAAGCCATGCTGCTGGCCAAGGAATCGCTGATGGCGCCTTGCGATATCCACGAGCTGCAAGCCAGGGCCGCCGAAGGCCAGACGCTGACCCGTGTCGAAGAACTGCGTCTCGAGCTTTATGAAAAGGTCAACGCGCTAGGCATTGGCGCCCAGGGTCTGGGCGGTCTCACCACCGTGCTTGACGTCAAGATTCTGGATTATCCGACCCACGCCGCCTCATTGCCGGTTGCGATGATCCCCAACTGTGCCGCAACCCGACATGTGCACTTCCACCTCGACGGCTCGGGGCCGGCGCACCTGCCGACCCCGAAGCTGGAAGACTGGCCGGATATCCACTGGGCGCCCGACGCCAAAAAGGCCAAGCGCGTCAATCTCGACACGCTGACCAAAGCTGAAGTTGCTTCGTGGAAGCCGGGCGACATCCTGCTGCTCAACGGAAAAATGCTCACCGGTCGCGATGCGGCTCACAAGCGCATTCAGGATATGCTGGCCCGTGGCGAGAAGCTGCCAGTCGACTTTACCAACCGCGTCATTTACTACGTCGGCCCGGTCGATCCGGTTCGTGACGAAGTCGTTGGCCCGGCCGGCCCGACCACCGCCACCCGCATGGACAAGTTCACCCGCATGATGCTGGAACAGACCGGTCTCATCTCCATGGTCGGCAAAGCCGAGCGTGGCCCGACCGCCATCGAAGCCATCCGCGACAATAAGGCGGCCTACCTCATGGCCGTTGGCGGTGCTGCGTATCTCGTTTCCAAGGCGATCAAGGAAGCCAAGGTCGTCGGCTTCAATGACCTGGGCATGGAAGCCATCTACGAGTTCACCGTTGAAGATATGCCGGTCACCGTGGCGGTCGATTCCTCGGGCACCTCGGTGCACGAAACTGGCCCGAAAGAGTGGCAGGTCAAGATCGGAAAAATCCCGGTCAAGTCCTAAGTATCACCCGCAGGAAAATAACCTGGTGCCCACAGACCAACGCCCAGTGATCGGGGTTTTCGACTCCGGTCTGGGCGGTCTGTCGGTGCTCGGTGCGTTGGCCGACTGCTGCCCAGCAGCGGATCTCATCTATGCCGCCGACACGGCGCACGTACCCTACGGCAACAAAAGCTCGGAGCAGATTCGTGCCCGCGTGCTGGCCATGGGGCAGGCGCTCATCCTTGAGGGCTGCACCACGCTGGTCGTTGCCTGCAATACCGCCACGGCAGAAGCCATTGAAGCGCTGCGCGCCGCGCACCCCGATGTCCCCGTTGTGGGCATCGAACCCGGTATTAAACCGGCTGCCCTGAATACGCAAACCGGGCAGATCGCCGTGTTGGCCACCGCCGCTACCGCCAAGAGCCAACGTCTGGCTGATCTGATTGGTCGTCACGCCCCACACAAAAAAGTACACATCATTCCCTGCCACGGCTGGGCGACTGAAGTTGAGGCACTCAATCTTGACGCCCCCTCGATCATCGAAGAGATCAGGCGGGATTTGTTGCCACTGATTGATCACGGGGTCGATCAGGTCGTGCTCGGCTGCACTCACTACGACTTCCTCGCGCCGACGCTCAGCCGCCTCATCGGTGGTAAAGCGCAACTCGTGGGCGTAGCCAGCGCCGTTGCCCGCCAGGCTTGCAAGGTTTCAAATACAGAAACACTCACCGGCACGGGCAGCATTAGACTCATGTCGACCATGAATCCGGTGCGTCTCCCACATACGCTATCGGCGCTGGGGCTAGAGACTTTAGTGGAACGACTCTCCGAACCGCCCCAACCGATCTCTGCCCCTTGACTTTGCTGTAACAGCCCGGCATTAAGCCGCCAGTTTGGCACTCACTAGGCGATTTAAACTGGTCAGTTGTTCCTGCGCATCGATCACGAGCTTTCGGTATCAATCTGACGGAAGCTCGGCGCAAAACAAACCCACATCCTCATCATCCTCTGCAGGCTATACAAGAGGCAAACTGCCGCAGTTTTCTAAAGGTCTGTACTATGGAACAAACGATCTACATTTTTTCAGCCAAAAGATATTGGTAACAATGGGTACCCTGCAAAATCGCCTTAAATTTGGATGCATCCTGCTTGCGGCAGGAACCGGTTCAAGGATGAAGAGTGTCGATAAACTCTTGCTTGAAACTAACAACATATCGCTGATTGAGCAGAATTATAGACTTTACAAAGAGTTGAATCTGGAGCCGATTGTTGTAACCGGATTTTGCAAGGATCGAATCACTTCGGCTCTTGATAAATATGATCCGGTTTTTGTGCATAACGCAAATTTCCTGGAAGGCCAGCAGACATCGGTAATGGCTGGATTGGCAGCACTTAAAGATGACTACGATGCGGTCATCATTGCGCTTGCTGACATGCCTTTGCTGACACCAAACGATATATCTAAGCTAAAGGCAGCATATGCAATGAAACCCAGTCTATGCTCAGCCGTTATTCCGTATGACGGGTATCGGCGCGGAAATCCGGTAGTCATTGACGCAGGTCTTATTCCCTGCATTCTCAAAGAGGGTGCAGGGGTTCGGTCCTATCTGGATCGCAATCCTGATCAGATACTATGGCACATGACTAATTCGCCTGGTTACTACATTGACGTTGATACCGTTGATGATCTGAACTCACTCCAAGTGACCTACGGTCTCCACATCAAGCCCAGAACATATGGACAATCTTGATTTCAAAGCCCTTGAACGGGCAAGGGATTGGATTTCGAATGGCAGCCAGGTCTACCTGGTTACCGTAACTCGAACATGGGGGTCTGCACCAAGACCCGTTGGTTCACATGCCATTATCAGAGATGATGGCCAAATCCTAGGCTCTGTTTCTGGCGGATGCGTTGAAGATGATCTGGCTCGAACTATTCGCCTTGGAACCCGATTCAAGAAACCTGAACTTATCACTTACGGTATTGATCAAAACGAGGCACGCCGCTGGGGTTTGCCTTGTGGCGGCAAGCTCGAACTGGTTGTTGAACCCGTTAATCAAACAGACTGGATTGATTCCGTTCTTCAGGATCTGAATAACGGGAGACGCGTCAACAGAGTATTGAATATCACTACCGGAGAAACCACAGTTAATCATTTAGATTCTCAAGATGCGTTTCAATATGACGGCATCTCTATATCCAAACAGTATGGCCCACGATGGCGATTGCTTATGATTGGCGCCGGCCAGCTCAGCGAAGCGTTAGCGCCTATTGCGAGACAACTCGACTTTGATGTTTACATCTGTGACCCGAGAACGGAATATCGCTCAGTCTGGACCGATTCTGAAGTGACTTTCCTGGACGGAATGCCGGATGATGCGGTGATTGATTTCAAACCGGACGTCCATACTGCGATTGTTGCACTTTCCCATGATCCAAAAATCGATGACATGGCCCTGTTAGAAGCCCTGAAATCCGATGCGTTCTATGTTGGTGCACTTGGCTCTCAAACCAACACCACTATGCGAAAAGACCGGCTTGCGCTATTTGATCTCTCGGTTCAAGCAATAGCCCGGCTTCATGGCCCAATTGGTTTATATATCGGCAGCAAAACACCGGCTGAAATCGCTGTTTCCATTGCAGCCGAACTGGTTTCAGTACGAAACGGGGTACAACCTGTGCAGCGTCGGGATTTTCAATTACTACAGACGCCTTAAGTTTGGCTATCATGCAGATCATTCTGGTTCATGGGATACGCCGGTTCAGTGAGCTGGCCTATGCCGAGGAGCTCCAGCGCTTTGCGATGAATCCCGGCTGCCATTATGACCCGATTGTGACGCGTGAACTCTTCAGGCACCAGGGACGGATCCCTCCAACTCTGAGGAATCTGGTCAACTCTTTCGCGACCTGGGCCTCGCGCCACTGGATCCCGCTGAGGATCGGGCCATGATCTGTGGCAACGGCCCCATGCTGAATGAAACACGCGCGTTGCTTAAAAAGCAGGGGTTTAGGGGATCACAAGGCAAAGGCCATCCAGGGTCGTTTCTGGTTAAGCAGGCTTTTGCAGTGCAAAAACGAATTTATCATCGGGATCAAGGCTGATCATCCCAGACTCTTGAAAATCCAATACCCCCTCTCCATATCAGACTCATGCGGGTAACCGCCTAACTTTATGGAGAATGACATGACCATAGTGCGTTATTCACCCCTGGATGAATTCCTCAAGAGCCTGATGACCACCACCGAACCGCGTGTCAGCAGCACGTCAGCACCATCGATTTCCGTCGATGTGTTTGAGAAAGAGAGTGCGTACGTCGTGCACGCGGATCTACCCGGTATCAGTAAAGAGGATATCGACGTCAGCATCGATGGCGCACAGCTGACTATTTCAGCTGAACGCAAAAACGAGAAATCCGTTTCGGAGACCGACAAAGTACTGCGAACCGAGCGGCAATATGGCAAGACAACACGAACCTTTCAGTTCGAGCATGAGCTGGATGAGACGCAATCGAGTGCGCGCT
>VEQK01000069.1 GCA_018883265.1 Rhodocyclaceae bacterium
ATGCCGCCAACCCCGCGCGAGACCAACAGATCGCCGAAGTTAATAAGGTTTTGAACGAAATTGGCGCAAGCCATGTGCCGCAGATCCGGGTCTACAACAAGTGCGATCTCACGGCCGCCGAGCCCGGGGTGATGCGTGATGCCTATGGTAAAATTACTCATGTACGGCTTAGTGCCCAAACGGGTGCCGGCTTACCTGGATTGCGGGCGGCGATCGCCGAATTTGCCCGTCCTGACCCCCACCCGGCATTGGCCGGATTTCAGAACCAATCCTCTTCGGAGTTAGCGCCACCCCCGCTGCCGCCTGATGTCGATCAATGATCCCCAGTGGGGAAACAGCCACCGGCCGGAAGAGAAAAAACCGGAGCAGGTACCAGAAGTCACTGGTACTGAGCCGGTGCAACCCGAAGAAGCTGGCCGGGACTCCCCCCCGCAAAAGAGATCCACACAGCCGCCACCGCCATCTCCAAAAAAACCTCCGCCAGATGGCCCGCCCGATCTGGAAGAACTCTGGCAGCAGCTGGTATACCAAACCCGCTGCAAGCTTGCCCGCGTATTTGGTAAGCAGCCGCCACCGCCACCCCAGTTCACACCGTTGCCTGCGCCGTCAACGATAGCACCCGTGGATGAGCCGCTCGCCAGTTGGCAATCCTTAAGCTTTAAGAGCTGGTTGATTGGCGTTTTGTTGATTATCGGCGCCTGGCTGGTGAGCGGGTTCTATCTCGTCGATACGCAGCAACGCGGCATACTCAGCCGTTTTGGTACGGTCATAAGCGTTGAGAATCCTGGTTGGCACTGGCGTTGGCCCTATCCGGTTGATAGCGTGCGCCTGATCAATGTTGCGGCGGATCGAACGCTGGAAGTGGGGCTGGCATCTGAGAAAAACGGCCGCTCATCCCCGGGCTTGATGCTGACTTCGGATAGTAACCTGGTGGGCGTGTCCTATGCCGTCGTCTACCAGGTCACCGATCCGGTCGCCTATGTCGCCCAAGCGGACGCGCCAGTGGATTTACTGGCACTACTTGCCGATAGCGCCGTACGTGATCTAGTGAGCGAGCAAACGCTGCTGACCATGCTCGGCACGGATGGTGCGCCCACGACCGCGCCCGGCAAGCAGGAATTACAAGCGGCACGTGATCGCCTCCAGGCGCTGCTCGACCCCTTTGCCATCGGCATCGTTGTGAAAGACCTGGTGATTCGTGAGGTGCGATTGCCAGCGCCAGTGTTGCAATCGGTCAAGGAGGCGGAGCGCCAGGAACAGGCAAGCGCCAAAGCGTTGCGTGAAACGCAGGCTGCGGCCACCGAGCGCCTGATCCAGGCGCGCAAGCTGGCCGCCAAACTCCAGGATGAAAGTACGGCCTATGCCCGTGCCGTAGAAAATACGGCAGCGACCCTGCGTAACGCGGCGGCGCTGGATAAGGTGCAGGCCGAGCAGATGCTGGCGGATCACGCTACGACCTGGCGCCAACAGTATCCGCTGGTCTTTGCAAATCCGGCCGAGTTGCAGGCGCGGATTCAACCCAAAGCAGCGGGTCGTTCGGCCGATGCAGCGGGTTCGGATAAGGCGGGCGTCAAGGCAATGCCTCAAGTCACGGACAAGTGGCGTGACCGCGACCTCATGCGAACGCGAGATCGTGTCGATCGTCCGGGGAGTGGATCATGAACGATCCCGTGTTGCAGACACCGGAACGTCCGCGTCGCCTTGCGCGGCCATTGATGCTTGGTCGACTGGGGGCGGTGCTCAGCCTGATCTTGATTCTGCTGACGGTGTTTTCGGTGACGATCATCGAGTCCGGACAGTCGGCGGTATTGATCCGCCCCGGTGCTGATCAGCCCCGGGTCATTTCCTCGCCGGGCATGTATCTGCGTATCCCCTTTGTCGAACGTGTCTGGTTAATTGATACCCGCCTGCAGACCACCGAACAGATAGAACCTCAGTCGTGCATCACGGCCGATCAACAGACCTTGCGCCTTTCCGCATGGATGGCCTGGCGCGTGACCGATCCGGTAAGGTTCCAGGCAATGAGCCTGACGGATAAAAGCGTGCTGGATGAGCGCTTGCGAAAAACGCTGGGCGAAGCATTTGCCGCCTGGGCGGCGACACAACCGGCGACTACCCTTCTCAAAGGGCAGGCCGATGTCATTTCGATGAGTGGCTTAGCCGATCTGAATCAGCGCTTAAGTACGCTGGGGGTGGCGGCGGTACAGGCTGGTTTACGCCAGGTCGGCCTGCCTGACGCCGGAGAAGAAACCATTTACGCGCGTATGAGCGCGAGCAACAACCGCAACAGTCGACAGTTGATCGAAGGGCTGAAAGCGGATGAACGCCAACTCGTCACTTTGCAAAACCGGCAACAGACCCAAGTGCTCGATGAGGCGTATCGAACGGCCCAACAGACGCGTCAAAGCGCTGAAGCCCAGTTGCTGGTGGCCTATGGTCGTCAGTTCGGCCAGCCCAATGGCGTCGCTGAAATCCTCCGCAATCCGCCCCGACCCACCAGTAAATCGGACAACTGATCCAGGAGACTGCGCATGAACGATACGATCTGGCTCGCGATTGCCCTGATGCTCGTTTTTGAGGGTATGCTCCCATTCATTTCGCCGCGCATGTGGCGGGAAAC
>VEQK01000001.1 GCA_018883265.1 Rhodocyclaceae bacterium
CGCATATCGGCGAAATGGATGTCGGCAATGTTCGCATGGATGTACGAATGGCGCTGGAACCCTGGCATGTGATGGGGGAAGAGGGCGCCCAGGGAGGCACGGTGCGTTACGTCGACTCTTCGCTGGAACGCATACAGATCAAGGTGAATGGCTTTGTCGAAGGGCGACATGTGGTCACCTGTAATGGCGAAGTGGTGCCGTTGCACCCTACAGGCGTCCAGGGGGAGTTTGTAGCCGGTGTGCGCTATCGCGCCTGGCAGCCGCCTAACTGTCTGCATCCGACCATCGGCGTGCACGCCCCGCTGACCTTTGATCTGGTGGATACCTGGATGCATCGTTCTCTGGGTGGTTGCCAGTATCACGTCGCGCATCCGGGTGGCCGGAATTACGATACATTTCCGGTCAATGCCTACGAAGCAGAGGCGCGTCGCCTGGCACGCTTCTTCCGGATCGGTCATACTCCGGGCGAAGTGCGGGTTAATCCGTGTCACCTCAACCCCGACTTCCCGTTGACGCTGGATTTGCGCCTGACCTGACCGCTGGAACTCTTTGCTCTCATGCCCGCCCATGTTAAGGAATCCTTGACGGCACCATCGACGCTGCTCGCGGGTTATATCGGGCGATTCCCGGTCGATGGTCGCTTTGATGAACTGTGCGCTGCTGACGGCGCAGCCCGCGCGCATTGGGATCCTGTGCTCGAGCTGCTAGGCCGTATGCAGGCCACCGAGATCGAGACCCGCTTGGCCGGCGCACAGCAGCATATTCGTGACGAAGGCATTACTTATACGATCTATGCGGATCCACAGGGCCGGGATCGCCCCTGGGCCCTGGACGAACTCCCGCTGGTCTTGCCGGGAGAAGAATGGGAGAGGCTATCCTATGGGCTGGCGCAGCGGGCCCGATTGTTGAATCAGATTCTGGCAGACATCTACGGTGCACAGAGCCTATTGCACAAGGGGATCATTCCGCCCGAAGTTGTCTATGGCGCGGGCGGCTGGTTGCCGGCAGCCTTTGGCACCCGAGCTCCCGGAGATATTTTCCTTCATAGTTATGCTGCCGATCTCCTGCGTTCGCCGGATGGTCAGTGGTGGGTTGTGGGGGATCGAACTCAGGCGCCTTCTGGCGCGGGGTATGCACTGGAAAACCGGCTGATTATGTCGCGGGCTTTCCCCGAACTGCTCACCCAGATGCCCGTTGCATCCCTGAATGGATTCTTCACGGCGCTTCGCGAATCGCTGGCATTTCATGCGCCAAGCGATGGTGAATCGCCGCGTATCGTTGTGCTGACACCGGGGCCACTCAACGAAACCTACTATGAACATTCGTTACTCGCCAGATACCTGGGTTTTCCATTGGTCGAGGGGGGCGACCTCGTTGTTCGCGATGGATACGTCTGGCTCAAGACCATCCACGGTCTGCAACGAATACATGCCATTTTGCGGCGCCAGGATGATGCCTATTGCGACCCTCTCGAATTGCGAAGCGACTCGGCGCTGGGTATTGCCGGGCTGACCGACTGCGCGCGTCGTGGCAATGTACTGATTGCAAACGCACTTGGCGCCGGCGTTGTCGAGTCGGCTGCGCTACAGGGATTTTTACCCGCCGCATGCCGTGCTTTGCTGGGTGAAGAACTGATGCTCCCTTCGGTGGCCACCTGGTGGTGTGGCGAGCGCGCTGCAATGGATTATGTGCGATCCCATATGGATGATCTGGTGATCAAATCGGTTCATGGCATCGGTCATTTTCAACCGATCTTCGGACAGGATCTGAATGCCGCGCAGCGCGAGGAACTTCTGGCGCGGATTGAGTCTACGCCCGATAGCTTCGTTGCACAGGAATGGGTCCGGTTGTCACAGGCCCCCGTGCTTAATCGTCGCCCGGGCAACCTGAAGCTGGAGGCGCGATCGGTTGGTGTACGCGCTTTCGCTGTTGCTTCGGCTCAGGGTTATCAGGTGATGCCCGGAGGTCTCACCCGGGTTGAATCGCATCGCGATGCCCGGGTCGTGTCAATGCAGCGTGGCGGCGCCTCGAAAGACACCTGGGTTCTACAGGCAAGCGATAACGAGGAACTAGTTTTTCCGGGCGACGAGGCCGGCGCTACGGCGCCCATCGTTCACACTGGCGTGCCTTCGCGGGTGGCAGAGAATCTCTTCTGGATGGGGCGTTATACCGAGCGTGCCGAAGGGATGGCACGTTTGTTACGGCTCACGCTGAGTGAGCGCTTACACCATGCGCGGCGACATGGCGCCGAGGCGCTTCATGAGCTGGTATGGCGATATGGTCTTGTCGAATTGCCCAAGGGAGCAGCCGGTGCATCGCAGATTCCGCTGGAACAGCTCATTCGCTGTGCGACGCATCCCCGCCATAACCAGGGGCTGGCGGCAACGCTCGACCAGCTGGGTCGCGTGGCTTTTTCGTTACGTGACCGGCTTTCTCATGATCACTGGCGCGCGATGAACCGCCTGGTCAATGACCAGGCGTTGACAGAGAACAGCACGTTAGGCCCGACACTAGTGTGGCTGGATCGTGCGGTCTCGGGCCTTGCTGCCTTATCGGGGTTTGCTCTGGACGCCATGAATCGTGATACCGGATGGCGCTTTTTGTCTCTGGGGCGACGGCTTGAACGACTTGTCCTGCTGGCCGCCGCGCTGAATGTGGCGACAGGGCATTTGAATCAGCATGGCGAATCAGATCAACGTTCACAATCGCTGGACTGGTTGCTTGATCTGACGGACTCGTCGGGTTCCTTCCGGGGCCGTTCAACCGGTATGGCCACCTGGCAGGCGATCCGCGACATTGTCCTGCTTGATGAAACACACCCGCGTTCGCTGAGGTTTCAGGTCGATGGGGTGCAGCAGGCCTTGCAGCGACTGGGGCGTGATACGGGAAACAGTCTTGTCGGCCTGGAGCAGACAGGCATATTGCTTACAGGGTGGTCTCTGGGGGGCTTTCCGGAGTTGGCCATGCAACAATCCGCCTTTGCTCAGCTTGAACAGGAGATCGGCATCCTGAGCGATTTGTTGGTGTCGCGTTATTTCAGTGTGAGTGAAGCGGGAATGGCCGTCTGATGGTGACACTGAACGAAGACCGTTGGCGGCGTTATCAAATCAGGCATGACACCGAATACTGTTACGCCTATGCCGTCAATAGCGCCCGGCACCGTGCGCATCTGGTCCCGTCAGATCACGCTGACCAGCATGTGGCTGGTTATTCGATCGATATCAACCAGCCGCTGTCCGAGTCTAGAGAAGGGCGCGATTTCTTTGGTAATGCCTATCGCGATTTTTCGATCAATATGCCGCACCGGCTGCTGGATGTCCGGGTCAGCATGATCGTCGATGTGCGCGCCCCCCGGTGGCCTGCCTCAGAAACCCCCTGGGCCGGCGAGAGTTTGGCCCGCCGAGTTTTCGAACCTGGGGATCAGGCCGCCAACGACTTTGCCCTCATGTGCGCCCCTTTTCTGACCGACTCCCCGATGATTCCGACCCTGTCCGCAGTAGGTGCCTGGGCGCGTGATCGGATATCTGACGATGCCAGGCCGTTGCATGATCAGCTATTGAAGATCACCCGAGCGATACACGAGGAATTTATCTTTGACCCGGAGGCAACTGCTGTGGGAACGCCATTGCGCGAGGTCTTTTCGAACCGCCGGGGCGTTTGCCAGGATTTCGCACAGATTATGATCTCCGGATTGCGGTGTTTGGGAATCCCTGCGCGCTACGTGAGCGGTTACATTTTGACGCATCCGCCGCCAGGCAAACCTCGTCTGGTCGGCGCCGATGCGACTCATGCCTGGGTTGAAGCATGGTGTCCGGATCACGGCTGGCTGGGACTGGACCCGACCAATGGCAAGGCGGTTTCCGATGAGTTTGTCATTTTGGCACGCGGCCGCGATTATGCCGACGTGATCCCGCTGCGAGGCGTTGTGATTGGCGGTGGGGAGCATACGCTGGATGTATCTGTCACGATGCTTCCCGAAGAGGAGGTGGAAGCCTCAGGTCAGGGTAACGCCAAGCTCCGGCAGACCGTCAATCCCGCAGGTAATGACGTCACCTCGGATCACGGTGGACACACCACCCGGGGTACCGGTAAAAATCAGGTCGCCGGGCGCCAGGGCGAAGAAGTGCGATAGACGGCTGATCACTTCGGCGACATTCCAGGTCATCTGATCCAGGTGGGCGGACTGGCGCGTTTCGCCATTGACCTTGAGCCAGATAAGGGCGCTATCCGTCGGCATGCTGATGCTGACTGGAATGATCGGAGAAACCGGGGCGCCGTTATCCATGCCCTTGCCGAGCTCCCATGGGTGCTGCTTTTCGCGCGCAAGGATCTGTAGATCGCGGCGGGTGAAATCGATGCCGGTTGCGTAACCATAAACGTGCGCAAGAGCGCTGCTTTCGGGAATGTCGAGGCCGCCCTTACCGATCGCGACGACGAGCTCCACCTCATGCTGCAGGTTAGTGGTTGCCGGCGGGAATGGAATGGCACCCCCGCCCGCGACGATAGCGTCACGCGGTTTGGAAAAGAAGAACGGCGGTTCCCGATTCGGATCGGCGCCCATCTCACGGGCGTGCTCGGCATAGTTACGTCCAACACAATAAATCCGGCGAACGGGAAAGACGGTATTGCTGCCCACTACGGGCACGGTAACTTCGCTAGCGGGCGTGATGGCGTAGGACGTCATGGTCAGTTCGATTCGATCAGGAGTTTGAGATCATGGGTGACATCGGCCGCTGACATTTCATGCGGTACAACCAGGCGCAAGCGGCCTTGCCGGTCGATAACAAAACTGTTGGTGGTATGGTCAATGGTGTAAACCAGTGCCGAACCCGGCAAGGGGGTTTTCTGCCAGAAGATCTTGTACTGGCGCGCGATCCTGGCCGTCTCGTCGGGCGACCCGGTGAGCGCAATGAAGCGTGGGTCAAACGCATCCATGTAGTTCTTCAAAGCTTCCGGGGTGTCGCGCTCCGGATCGAGCGACACGAAAAGCACGACGACATCGCTCGCGCGGGGACCGAGCTGACGCATAACCTCAGCCTGGCGTGCCAGATGGGTCGGGCAGATGTCGGGGCAGTGCGTGAACCCAAAGAACAGGCTTATCACCTTGCCCCTGAAATACGTCAGGTCTCGTGACTGGCCGAACTGGTCCGTTAACGTAAAGTGGGTAGCCATCGGGCTATCGGGTATCGACTTCGCCTTGAAGGGTAAAGGCTTCTCGCCGCACCCAAGAAGCATCAGGGCGCCGGCAATGAGCAACAGTCGTCTTGAAAGATTCATCGTTACAAGCGTGCAGACTTCTGACGCTCGGTGATCTTGATGGCGATCAGGCCGGCCTCGGCGGCGAGCAGTAACAGAAAGCCCCCCCAGTCCTGCTGACGCATCTGCCAGAGCATCAGGATAAACAGAATCAGAATCAAAGTTGTTAGAAAGTCTGGGCGCTTCATCAGGGTTGTTTGCGATGCAGCATCGAAATTTGTGGTTGATGATGCCAGTTTAATAGTAAAGTGCACGTCAGGCTCGCGTTTTGCCGCCAGCCAAAGAAAACAGGGGTTACCCCGCAGCAACGGACAGGAGATACAAGCATGAGCAGCCCGATAATCCTCAAGGTGAATTCCCTCGAAAAAAACGCCGGTTTCCACCTGCCAACCAGCCAAGCCGACATTGTGACTCCGGATTCGCCGGCGGTTGAAGTGATGACCGATCTAAAGCAGATCGTTGCCGCTACGGTGGGTGCGGATGTCCTGCTCAGTCATGCCAACCATCTGATGATCTCGCGCGGTGTCCGTTCACTCATCGTGACCGATGCCAAAGGTAATGTCGTCGGCCTGCTGACGGCCACCGATGTGCTTGGTGAGAAACCCATGCAGTGTGTCCAGCGTCAGGGTATCAAGCATGAAGAAATTACGGTCAAGGATGTGATGACCAAGCAGGAAGATATTGAAGTGCTGACGCTCAGGCAGGTGATGCAGGCGAAGGTGGTCGATATCATCGAGACTCTGAAAGTGCATAATCGTAACCATGCACTGGTGGTTGATACGGATCCGCTGACCGACCGTCAGATGGTGCGTGGTATCTTCTCGGCGTCACAGATCGCCCGACAGTTGGGTGTGGCGACCCAGATCCACTCGGTGGCCAAAACCTTCGCTCAGATTGAAGCCGTGCTCGCCAGCTAAATCCTGTAGCCCCTATCCACAAAAGGCCACGGACGACCGTGGCCTTTTTGTTTGTGCTGGCGCACAATTACATCTATGACTGTCTGGAAGAAACACGCGTTTTTGCGCTATATCCGCAATCGGCTGCGCGAAGAGCACATGGCGTGGCGAATTATGCTGCGCGAGGAGTGGGTATCTTTGCTGGCGCTATTGGCAGGCTTCGCGCTTCTCCTGTTGTTCTCAAGACCGTTCCCGCCGCGCGAGGTGACGCTGGCCGTGGGGCAGCCCGGGTCGATGTATGAACAGTTAGGCCAACGGTATCAGGCCTATTTTGCCCGCGAAGGCGTCAATCTGAAACTGATCAACACGGCAGGGTCTCGTGAAAGCATCCTAGAAGCGGAGGATGCCGGCTCGCCAATCAATGCCGGTTTTCTGCTGGGGGGTATTGCACACAAGGGCGATTTTCCCCGGCTGGCTTCGCTGGGTAGCGTGCAATATCTGCCATTGTGGTTTTTTTATCGTGGCAAGCAATTTACAGGCTCGGATGCGGTCTCTTATTTCAGAGGCAAGCCTATCGCTATTGGTCTGGAGGGGAGTGGCACAGAAATGTTGCTGACCCGTATTCTCGCCATGCGTGGCATTACGATTGAACAGGACTCGGCCAAATTCCGCCGACTCAGCCATGCTGACGCCAAAGCAGAATTGCTTGCAGGAAAGATCGAGGCCATGGCGATTGTGGATGGTTTCGAATCGTCAACCATCCAGGACATTCTCAAGCATCCGGAAATCCATATCTTCGACTTTGCGTACGCGGATGCCTATGTGAAGCGGATGCCCTACCTGGAAATGGTCATGATCCCGCGCGGCTCGTTAAATCTGGTCAAACTGGATCCGCCGAACGATATCCACATGATCGCATCGACGATAACCCTGTTGGTCGAGAAGACCATGCATCCAGCTTTGCAGCACCTCTTCCTGCAAGCGGCCGAGTCCGTCAGTCAGGAATCGGAATCCTTCTTCGGGCGTGTCGACGAGTTTCCAGCATACATTGATAAGAGTATTCCGCTAAGCCCCGTCGCCGCCCGTTACTATGACAAGGGCGCGCCCTGGTTAACAGGCCACGTTCCCTTCTGGCTGGTCAATTATGTCGACCGGATGTGGTTGTTGGCGCTGGGGGTCTTTGCCATTGTGCTACCGCTCTTCCGATTGATTCCCAATTACCGGCTTTTCCGTTCACGACAACTCATCTCGGATGCCTATGACGAGCTGAAGCTGGTCGAAGAACGGATGTACACGGCCTCCTCGGCCGAGCAGCTGCACTACCTGGCGGAACGGATCAACCTGCTGGATAACGAATTAGGCGATGTCTGGGTCTCTTCTGATGAGACAAATCGTTTCTACACCATGAAGAGCGCCATCGCGCTGGTGCGCCGGGAAATACAGGAACGCCTCCAGAAAAACCCGCCCGCCCGTTAGCCTTAGTTGTTGAGAAATTGTAGCGGTGGTTCGCAGTTCTCGCAGGTTTCTTCCAGTTCATAACCCATGGCGCAGTCAATCGTGTTGCCGGCTTTTGCATCGTCCGGCAACTTGACGATCTGTACCTTGACGACGCCTTCGCGCACCATGTCGAGATATTTGGCGGCGCTATGCGACAGATCAATCACTCGCGCCCGATGTTTCGGATGCATACGGTCATTGACTTTGACGATCACGCAAAGATTCGTGTCCGGTCGTTTGACGGCCACCAGTGTTCCCAGAGGGAATAGATTGCTCGCGGCGGTAAAGAGCTTGTGATTAAAAATGTCGCCACTGGCCGTTTTCCGGCCCTGGAACCGGGGACTATAGAAGGTCGCATTACCCCGCAACCCTTTTGATGTCATGGTGGATGGGGCCGTGTCCTCACGTGTTGGCAGAGAGATTTTATTGCGTTTCTGATCGGCCCCGAGACTTTGACTGGATTTGCTGCGCGGCTCCCGACTGCCTTTCGTCGCAGGTTGTTCCGTCTCAACGGGGGGCTCGTTCGGCTGTTCGGCTCCGGCAGCAGCGTTTGTCAAGCCGAGTGCGGTCAGCGCCATCCAAAGGGCGAGGAGGGGCTTGCACAGTTTTCTTCGGCTCCTAATTTGCATCCGGCACCTGAAGGCTTTGGAAACAGGTACATTATCCACATTTCCGATTTCAGGTTCGTACCCCAGCTTTATGTTCCTTCGCCATCTCCTGTATCTGGCTGTATTGATGTCCAGTGGTCTTACCGTCGCCCAGAGCGGGCTACAGGGTTTCGACCGGAACTATCCCGACACCCCGGCCGGCGATAACGCACGTGGATTTACGCCCGAGATCACGCCCGTCGTTCGCCCGGTGGCGCCGCCGACTGCGGCGACAGGCGGCGTTGGCACAAATGAACCCTCGGATCCATTTACGGCGCCGGATCCCATGATCGATGGGGCGGCGGATGCCGATCAGGATGATATGCCGACCGACGGCTCATAATCGTGACGAGGGATCGCAGACTGATGTTTGGTGCACCGGTGGCGGTGCGTTAACCGACTGGCGTCAGGTCCGGAAAATGAAATAGACCGCGCCGAGCAGACAAAACCCGGCCCAGAGATAATCCAGTTTGAATCCCTCACCCATATAGAGCACCGCGAAGGGAATAAATACAAGCAGGGTAATGACTTCCTGCGTGATCTTCAGCTGTGCGAGGCTGTAGTCGTTATAACCGATCCGGTTAGCCGGCACCTGCAACAGGTATTCCGCGAGTGCAATCCCCCAGCTGACGAACGCGGCGATCCACCAAGGTTTTTCAGACAGGTTCCGCAGGTGCGCATACCAGGCGAAAGTCATGAAGACGTTCGACAGGATCAGTAACCCGACAAATTGGAGTGGTGCGGGAATCGCGGCGAACACATTCATGCAGGGCGGATGAATCGTTACGGCTATTCGCCGGGAAAGCGGAAGTAGATCGTACGCAATCTGTCGCGGGTTACGTTGACCGATTGCTCAATCCGGTGGCCATTTTTTTGTCCTGTCACCGTATAGGCCCCCGTGGGCAAATCTGCCAGGAGCACCGGACCTTCTGTTGTGGTTAATAGCACGCCCTTGCCCTGGCCATCGATAATGGTGATCTGGATATCACTCAGATAGGCACCAGACGCGCCGACAAGCAGGAGCTTCAGATCATACTGGCTTTCAATCGCGGCTAACGCCGCCATCGCATCATCGCCAACGCCGCCAGAGACAAAGGCAGCGCCGTTGCTATGCTGGATCTGCAGTGGTTGGGCTAGTGCAACACTGCCGAAAAACAGGCATCCGGTGCTGCTCAGCACCAGAATACAACGACGCATGAAAGAGATACGTGGCTTCATAAGTCATTTCCCAGATATGCCCGCAGCAACGCGAACGGCATGACAACGCCGGCGATGCGGCGAATTAATGGCGGGGTAAAGGTCTGGCGCATGGGGCGTTCCTCAGGAAAGTCGATGACATCAGACTAAAACGAAGTCATGACCCTGTCCAGCATGTCTGAAAAAATATTTTCAGAAGGGCCACAAACGGTGTCATCCGGCAGAATGGCCGCGCGTTATCGGCATCAGGCACTGTTGTTTCTGAAAAGGCATACGCGATGAAATTGAAGATTAAAACCGGTCTGACCGTGTCGGGGTTGGCTCTTTTCGCGCTAGTCAGCCAGCCAGTTCTGGCTGACGGAGGATGGCATCACCGGGGCCACCGCAGCTATCACCATTCTGGCAACTGGGTACCTTTTGCGCTGGGTGCTGTGGTGGGTGGGGTGGCCATTGGCGCCATGCTGCAACCGCAACCGGTTGTGGTGCAACCACCCTACTATCCGCCACCACCAGTCTATGTCAGACCACGCGTTGTGGTTCCTGCGCCCGTATACCCTGTGCCGATGTCGCCCACGGTTTATTACACCTACTGAGTACCACGCGGCGACATCAGCTTGCGGACGTCATCTTCTGCAGCGTCTGATAGTCCACTTTGCCGGTACGTAGGACTGGGAGCTCGGCCATGTAAACAATTTCCCGCGGCAGCCAGGTATTCGGTATGCGCTCGGCACTAAAGTGCGCGCGTACACTTGCCGTGGTGAGTGCCGGATCGCTCGTGTAGAGACGGAGGAGGGGTTTGCCTTCGTCCGGAATCTCGATAGCAATGGCGGCGTGGTGACACTCCGGCGAGAGTTTGGCGATTTCGTCTTCGATGAAGCCCAGCGAGATCATCTCGCCGGCAATTTTGGTGAATCGCTTCTTGCGGCCTTTGATCACCAGATAACCGTCAGCGTCGACGGTGACAATGTCTCCGGTGTCATACCAGCCGTCATCCAGCGATGATCGCTCCTCTACCAGATCATGCAGATACGACTTCATCAGGTTGGGGCCGCGCACATGCAACACGCCGCCGTCTTCGATTCCCTCGTGGGGTTCGATGCGGTATTCAATATGTGGAAGCAGACGCCCGACGGTGCCGTGCCGACTGGCCGAGGGGACGTTAACCGCAATGACCGGGCCGGCTTCCGTTGCGCCGTAGCCTTCAAGCAGGGTAATGCCCAGGGCTTCATACAGTTCCCGGGTGTGCGGTTTCAGCCGTTCCGCGCCGGCAACGACAAAGCGCAGGGATGCCAGATCTGCGGGCTTGGCAGCTTTGTAAAGCTGGTTCAGGAAGGTATCCGTTGACAACATGACCGTGGGCTTTTGCGTGCGAATCAGTTGAAGATTTTCCTTGTGCCGCAGGGGCGAGAGTCCGATCACGGTACGCATGCCATTCATCAGCGGCAACAGCACACCCGCGGTCAGGCCAAAGGCGTGAAACTGAGGCAGGGCGCTGAACATGACTTCGTGTTTGCCGATCGGAAAAGCATGCAGAATCTGGTCAACGTTGGAGAGCAGATTCCGGTGGGAGAGAACCACGGCTTTGGGGTCTGCTTCGCTGCCCGAGGTAAAAAGAATGACTGCCGCATCGTCGGGGCTACTGCGCTCGGTCTGCAGACGTTTCAGGCGGACACGGATCAGGCCGTTGAGTTTGGCCAGACGGCCGATGCGTTTTGCCACATCCTCCAGAAAAACGGTACGGATGCCGTGTTCGGCCAGAAGGCCCGGCAGATCACCGAGATCGCATTTGTGAAGAAACTGGCGGGAGGTCAGTAGTGCATCGATATCGGCCCGCTCACAGCAACGGATCAGGGTTGGTAGCGGGAAGGTGTAATTGAGAATCGCAGGGGTCTTATGGGCGAACTGGCAACCAAAAAGTGCAACCACGCCGGTGACACTGTTGGGCAACAGACAGCCGACATGATGACGGTGTGTCAGGGTGCCGATCTGACGCGACAGCACGGCACAGCCAATGATCAGGCGATCAAAGCTAAGCGACTTGCCGAGTTCGTCGACCACTATGGGTTGTTGACCCGGATGGGCTGCAGCAGCCATCAGAAGACGCTTGGGGATCGTATTGTTGGCGGGCAAGGGTGTTCTCCCGGGATTTACAGTTCGAAGGTGATCAGTTTGCCATGTGCGGGGAAGAATATCGCCGTGCGGATCGTGATGCCCTGTTGTGACTCATGCGCATAGAGCGCCGCATAGCGTTGCAGCTGGGGACGATAGCTTTCGGCTTTTTCTCTGAGGCGTGTTTCGAGAGCGCTGCCACTCAGGGTGCGATCATCGCCCAGTGTTTTGTAGTCGATGATCCACCGGACGTTGTTCTCGATGAAAGTTCGGTCAATCACGTGACGTCGGACAGACGCCGCTTCCCGGAAATTCGTAACATCGGTCTCGCCAGATAGCGCGCCGATGAAATCCTGGTCGTCCAGGCTGCTAAGCGGCACCTCGCATCCGGCTTGTGTATGCGCACTCAGAATCCATCGGCTGTCCGGTTCGGTGAGCGCGCGTTGCAAGGTATCGTGAACAGTGTCGGCTGCGATCGCGGCGTCATCTGCGTTATAGCCAAGTCGTTGGAACGACGCCACAAAACGGGGTCGCAGCTGGGTCAGCCGCTCTGCGTGCCACAGCGCCAAACCGTCTCGGGCAATGGCTTCGAGATATTCGTGTACCAGCGTACCGATATCCATTTCCAGCGTGCTCTCGAAGGGGTCGCCGGGCTCCTGCAGCTCGCAGCTTTCCGGCGCGTCAATCGGTAACAATGTCTTTGGCTCGGCAAGTCGCACCAGGCAGGGCACAAAAGTCGCTGGATCAATCCGGCTGACCGGCGGCGCCGGTAACGATGGCGCTGCCGCTGCCTGAGCGAAGTCGCGAGACAGCATCGGCCAGAGGGGCGATAGTAGCGACGTGGCTGCCGGTGGCCTGAGTGTCCACGCTTCTCCTCGGGGATCCCGGCTCGCCATGCCCAGAAGGTGCAGACGGCGAACGGCGCGGGTGGCGGCGACGTAAAGCACGCGACGATCCTCGTTCTGGGCGCGTGCACGCTCAAGGCTGCGTAACAGCGCGTAAGGCGTCGGCACAGAATCCTTGTTGCCCTGTGGTGGCGATGGCGCTACCACAAGGTGTTCCTGGGCATCGTTCTCAATGATCAGCGTATCCCAGAGGAGTAGCGCGTGACCATCGCTGGGTGGCGTTTTGTGCAGGCCGGGCACAATGACTGTATCGAATTGCAGCCCCTTCGATTTGTGAATGGTCATCAACTGCACGTGATCGCTGGCGTCTCTGGTATCCGACGGGGCGAATAATCGATCCAGGGCGTCCTTCAGGCGATCCAGATCAAGCTCGCCCCGTTGGTCCAGCGTGTCGAGCAATGAGAAGTAGGCTTCAACATCCTGCACATCGTTTTCGTCGCTCAGACAGACGTCACCGCCGATCGCACGCCAGACACCTTCGACCCAACGCCTGGGGCGGCGCAACCCGCGGGCGGCGTAACCCGCGGCCATTGCCTGACGCATGACCAGAAGTCGAGCACGACCGTCGTCACTGAGTCGTGCGATACGTGTCTCATCCTGCATCAGGGACCAGAGCGTCTGCTGATGATCATCGGCGGCCAGATGGTGCAGATCGTTCAGCGTCAGTCCGCACCAGGGTGCACGCAGGATCGCCAGCCAATGCACACGGTCGCCCGGGTAATGCAGCGCCCAGGTCAGCGAGACCAGATCCTGTACGGTCTGCCGATTGGCCAACGGGTCGATTTCAACCGCGCGGAACGGCAGATCCGGAGCACTGTTCTGTAAGCCCCGTACTAACGCATCCAGATGTGGGCGCGCTCGTACCAGAACCGCCACGGTGCCATCGGGGTTCTCCCGGCGTGCTGCACGGATCAGATCAATGATAATCGCTGCTTCCCGTTCATCGGCCAGTGACTTGGGTGCAGTGTCACCGGTATCCGGGTCGACGTCGCCGGCAATCACCGGGTGAATGGCAACCCCGGCCGAGGCATCGGCCGGTTTACCGGCCACACAGGGTTGGTAACGAACCGCACCGCGAATGATGTCGTCTTCTGGGGCAAACATCTGATGGAAAGTTGTGTTGACCCAGTCAATAATTTCCGGATGAGAGCGGTTGTTGCGGTAAAGCTGTAGTGATGTCGGACGGATCCTGCCCAGACCGCCCTTGCGTATCCGCAAAAACAGACCAACGTCGGCCTTGCGGAACCGGTAGATCGATTGCATCGGATCGCCGACCAGAAAGATGGATCGATCTGGCTCGTTTTCCCAACCGCGGGTTAGATGCTCGAGCAAATCCACCTGGAGTGGGCTGGTATCCTGAAACTCGTCGACCAGCAGATGGCGCAGGCGATAGTCCAGCCGCTCCCGGATTTCACCGGAGTCTTCTTCGGCAGACAGTGCCCGAACCGATTGCATGGCGATCTCGCCGAAGTCGACGGTCTTCTCCTGGTTGAATACCAGCCAGAGCTGCGCGTAGGCTAGATACAAGAGCCTTGCCAGATCTGCAACCAGATCGGCATCGGCGCTGCTCAGGGCCGGATCGGGGAGTTCGCGAATGGCGGCGAGCGTTGCGGCATCACCGGTAGCGGCTAGATCAGTGATGGTGTCGAGCAGTACCTGCCGCACAGCCTGGTGTTTGGGGCCGGCGATCTCGATCGGCGCCCGGTACAAGCTGCGTAACTCATTACCCTTGGTGAGAAAGAGTTCTGCTACGGCGCGCCAGCGCGGTAGGTCAGCGGGATCGCTGGTGAGGGGTGTCCGCCAGTCACTGAGGTCGTGTACGGGTGATTTGGGGCTCAATTCGCCGGCGTAGCGTGCGGCCGCCATAAAGGCTTCCTGGCGGGATGGCGGGAAACGGGCCACGACTTCGGCCAGGCGGTTGGTGACCAGGGCCTGGAGCGCTTGTGATACGTCCTGTTCCAGAACGGCGGCGTCCCGGTGCCGGGAGGCTTTGCTGATCCACTGGTCGCGCCGGGCCAGCATGGCGACGAGCATCTTCTGCAATCGCCCGGCATCGTTGTCGAAATACATCAGCGCCTGCGCCACCGTCTGGCTGGCCTCCGTACCTTCTTCCAGTTGGTCCAGCGTATTGCGAGCGGCCTGTTCGTAATAGCGGGTGGGATCGGTTGCGACAGCCGGTTGTGTGCCAAAGCGCGAGAGTAGCGGCATCTGGCGTGCGATGCGTGCCGAAAGGGCGTCGAGCGTCATGACCCGCAAGCGCCCGGGTTGTTGCAGCAATTGCCAGCCACGTGCCTGCTCGTGGGCCATCACGGCCATGGCGAGCTCACGTGTGATCTGTTTATGCGGTGGCAGATCATCGGGCAAATCGGCTTGGGCCTCACGCAGACTCAGCATGATGCGGTCGCGCATTTCGGCGGCTGCCTTGTTGGTGAACGTCAGTGCAATGATCTCTTCGGGCTCGTCGACGTTACCCAGTAGTCGCAGGAAACGCTGAGTCAGGAGTTCGGTTTTCCCCGCGCCGGCAGGGGCATCGATGATAAAGGAGCGCGAGGGATCAAGCGCCACCTGCCGTGCCGACGCATCAGCTGCCAGCAGCATGTCGTGATCCACCAGGCGTTCTAGCATGTCAACGCCCGCGTTCTGCGGCTAACGCCGCTTCCAGCTGCGACTGGCGCTCGGCCAACCGCAACAAAGGTTTGACGTCGCAGTAACGGAGATCATCCTCGGCGGTGACGGTCACCCCGGCAAAGCCGGCGCGCACTTCATCGGCAACGCGGTGAATCGCAGTGCGCCAGTGCTCTAATACGCTATCCCAGTCGGGAAAGCGCGCTGCATCAAAGAGGCGTCGGCCGCGATCACTGCTGATGGCATGAACGCTGGGCAGAAGCTGATCGTCCTGGCCCACGCCCTTAAACGAGGCGCCGCTGATGTGCACCAGTCCGAAAGCCACGCCGGCGATTTCGCCATTCGGGTGCTCGGCGATCGCTGCGTAGATGGGTAGCTGGGGTTCGGTAATCCGTTCGGCAGCCCAGTTGCGAATGTCGATGTCGGCCCCGGTCTTGTAGTCGATGATCAGTGCGCGCCCATCGTCCAGGCGATCAATGCGATCAATGCGCATGTGCGCCACAATGCCGCCAACATTGATCTCGCGCTTACCTTCCGCCTCAAGAACCGCGAAGTCGGTTTTTCGGGTAGCTTCGAGTTGCAGCCAGGTATCGACCAGACGGACCAGTCGGCGATGTTCCAGTTCGGTCTGGCGCGGTTTTAATGCTTGACGTTTGCGGTCGCCGTTGAACTTGTCGAGGGCCTCGGTTGCTGCCACAGCGATCGCCGTCAGCCGATCCTGTTCTTCCATCGCCTTCAGAGCGCTCAGTGTGCCAGTATGGTTCCAGAAAAGTTCCAGGGTGTCGTGGACGAGCGTACCCCGCTGGCGGGAATCAAGACCCTCCACGGGCTGTGCCAGCGCCTTGGCGCCTAATCGGTACTGGTAATAGCCCCAGGCCGGGCAGATCGCCTGCGCACGCAGCAGGGCGGTACCACCACGCACCTTGTCGCCATCGTCGACGGCGGGGGCATGTGTATCGGAAATCTCGGCAAGTCGGTTGGCCGGTTGGCTGGCCATAGCGTCCACCCATGGCTTCGGCTGCAGTTTGACAGCTTGGGGTATGCCAAGATCACGAATCAGCGGGCTAGGCTGCTGCGCCGTGGCCTCATTCATTCGGGGGTAGCTGAAGCAGATATCGGGGGCGCTCCGCAGGAGTCGTCGCTGGATTCTTTTCGCGAAATCCAGTTGTACCAGAGCGCTGGCGTTAGGGGCGCCGACAGCGCGCAGCGACTCGGCTGGCAATAGTGGATTCGGGTTGGCCGGGGGCGGCCACGTTGTATCGGTTAACCCGAGGATCCATAGCGCATCGAAATCCATCCCGGCCGCTTCCAGCACCCCAAGAATCTGTATGGGCGGTGTGCCGGTCGTCTTCGGCTGGAACAGACGTTCGGCGCACCGTTGCGTCAACAGGGAAACCGCTTTGCTGAAGCTGATTCGACCGGTGATCTGATCGAGCTGGCCGACTTTAACGAGTTCTTTGGCGAAGGCTTCGCGCGTCTGAAATTCGCTACTGCGCAGATGGTCGTCTGCCAGCCAGCCGCCATGATGCAACACGGATTGAATCACTCGGCGCCACTCCGAAGGAAGGCGGGTTTTACCCAGGTTGCGCGACGAGGCATACAGGGCATTCAGATACCCCAGTGTGACGGGCGCCCGTACCTGTTGTTTTTCGAACAGATATTCGGCGTAATCACCATAGCGTTCGATGGGCGCCCTGGTGGCAACGCCCTCGCGCAGAGCTGTGTCAAGGCGTGCGCGCGCATCGTTTTCGGCGGTTGTCGACCAGTATGGGCTGCCTAGCAGGGTTTGGATCAGCGACTGCTCCACAGCATGTGACTGCACCAGAGTCTGCAGCAGGGTTAGTGCACTGTGTACCACGGGGTGCGCAGCCAGCGCCTGTCCAAGGCTGATGTTGTACGGGCGGCGCTTCGTGGCATTTTGTGGCAGTACCAGGGTCGGGTCGAGCACATCCTCCAGTGCATCCATCAGCGGATACTGGTAGGTAGCGAGATCCGGCGCCACGATTCCCAGACGTCCGTCCGGATGTGTCTTGAGGAAGGTCTGCGCCCATTGGGCAACCGCCAGACATTCGGCGACAGCATTTTCGGCCTGGTAAGTCACGATGCCGGGGCAGGGGCCATCCTCAGTCGGAGAGAGCTCATAGAGGTGGCAACCCGCCGCGGTCAGTTGTTGTTGCAGACGCTGTTCCAGTGGCGTGTAATGATCAAAGCCGGCAAAGACCACATGCAGCGGGAGTGGCAGCGCGGTATGGGCCAGATCATCGATCAGGGCCGCATTCAGGCGAGCACCATCGATCAGCCCGAGGCTGGTGCAGCGTTCAATAAATTTGCTTTGCCACTCGACAAAGCATCGTTGCTCTTCGCTGGCAAACGCGGCTGATGCACGAGCTGGCCCAATCGCCCAGTTGATCGTTAGGGCATGGGCCTCGGACGCCGTTGCAGCGAGGGCGCCGATGTCGAACAGCACGGCCTCATTGGCACCCAGATTCTGGTGAATGACCTGTTCCCAGAGGAGTCTTTCCTGAAAGTTGTCCAGTACGCGTAATCCAGCGACCGAGGCCGGTTCCAGTGCACGCAAGGACAGGGCCTCGTAGCGACTCTGCAGCCACTGCCCGAACGTGGTGCTGGACAGTGTGGCCCAGCTTCGCGATCCGCCCACAGTCGCATCATGCGCTTGGCTCAAGGTCTGGGCCAAACGCTGGGTAGCGCAAATCACCATGCTGTCTACTGGCAACTGCGGCAGCAAAATCGGAGCGAGGGTAGGGCGCGTCGGGTCTGTCATAGAGGTGTCTTAAGCAGTTAACATACTAGCTGAAGGCAGGATTGCCTGCCTGTAATCTGTACGAGAGGAAGTTCCTATGACGCGCCCATTGCCCATCGCCGATGTTGTTCACCAGCGCAAGACCACCAAAGCCTTTGAGTTGGGCCAAGGGCTGACGCCCGAACAGTCGGCCGCCGTAAGAGAAATTTTGCGTATGAGCCCGTCTTCCACCAACGCGCAGCCCTGGCACTTCTTTATTGCGACGACCGATGCCGGCAAGCGCCGTGTTGCGGCCGGTGCCAGTGGCAACTTTTCCTATAATGAACCCAAGATCATGAACGCCGCCGAGGTGATCGTGCTGTGCGCGCGCACAGCATTGGATGAGTCTTATCTGCAACAGGTGCTGGATCAGGAAACGCAGGACGGCCGTCTCGCCAACGAGGAGGCGCGCATAAATCAACATAACGTTCGTAAGGGCTACGTGCAGAAGCATGGCGCGACCGGAAACCTGCTTAACTGGACCGCCCGCCAGGTCTATATTGCGCTGGGCTTCCTGTTGCTGGGCGCTGCTGAGATGGGCGTCGATGCCTGCCCCATCGAGGGGTTTGATGATACCGCCGTTGATGCCGAACTGGGCTTGGCAGCCAAAGGTCTGAAGAGTGTCGTGCTGGTCGCGCTGGGGCATCGGTCGGATGCCGATTTTAATGCCGCACTGCCCAAGTCCCGCCTGGCCGAATCTCTGGTGATTACCGATCTTTAAGATCAGTCGTATTGTCCGCGTCGCGGGGTCGGTGCCAGCGTAGCCAACCCCAGACGACAATGACCAGCAAGAGGGCGATGCCCAGTTCAAAAAATACGATGACCGGCATAGGGACTGAGGCTGGGATTGGGACTGGGTCAGCTGCGCCGGGTTCGCCCGGCAAACCGGTATAGCAGAACGGCCAGCAGCACCTCGAACAGGAAATTGAAACCGGTCGATAGATCCATGCCGCCAGCCTCCAGCTGGTTACCGAGCTGGTAGGTCCATGGCGTGACCGCCAATACGGTTAGACAGACCAGGAGATGGGCACGTAAATTAAGTTGGAGACGCTGGGCTGTTGGCAGCGCGAAGCAACCGATGAGCAGCGCGACCGCAGCGGTAGTCCCGTTTTCAAAAGCAACGTCGCTAAAGAGAGGTGAGACGGTAAACCGGTAGACCAGGCCCACCAGAGCTAGTGATATCCCGAAGGTTGCAACGCCCAGGGCCACTCGTTGGATCAGCTGGGGATTGGCATCCCGTCTCTTGGGCGCAATACGTTTAGGTTGCGACCGCTTGGGATCCATCTCCCCAACGGGCAATTCGAACCGAGGTGTTTGCGCCCGGGTCTCGGTCGAACCGGCGGACCCGGGCGACATCAGGTTTAGCCCTGTAGAACGGCTTTAAGCGACTTGCTGCGCTGATCCAGATGCTTTGCGCCGGCGTCCGATAGCGCGAGCGATTTGGCACGGCCGTCGGTTGCCGAGCGTTCGACAACGATCAGGCCGCGGCTTTGCAGCTCCACGACCTTGCGGTGGACAGTCGGACCCGTGCCAAACTGCAGGCTCTGAACCAGATCGGTAATCTTGACCGGCTTGCCATTGGCAGCGGCTTCATGCATGTACGCCAGCACTTCTTCACATCCGGCGAAGTTGGCATCGCTATTGTTTGAGACGCGCATGAAATTGAGCATGCGGACGTAAGGATTCTTTGATTTCATAGGAATGGTCTTCTGAATTGGGGGAAAAGGTTTCTCTTAATAGACGGCTGTCTGAAATATAGTGCTTTGAGTGGATTTCGTCTACAGGAACCGGTGAGATTTTTATAAACCCGTTTGGAATTTATGCTTAACAAGCCCTGCTGCCACAATGGGTATGGACGCAACCAGATTCAATGACAACTCTGGATAATATTCACCATGCTGCGGTCGGCCATGTCATCCAGATGGTTGGTGTAGAACCGCACGGAAGACCCCTCGCGACTGGTGTCGATAGCCACATAAACCATGGGCAATTTTTCGTGGGTATCGAGTTTTTGCTGGGTCAACAGGGCGTAGCCGGTTTCGGTTTTCCGGGTGCTGAGTGCAAAACGGCCGGCGTCTGCCCAGCGTTTGTTGATACAGTCGGTCATCGCCTGTGGGCTTTCGGTCGTAAAGGTCGTGAAGCGGGGGGTGTTGTTGCGCAGGTGACCTGAGTCCACATCGATCGAACTACAGCCATTAAGTGTGCCCAGGGCGATGGCGAAACTGATCACGAAGGCAGGCGTTTTTTTCATGGACGCTATGCTACGCCACGCTGGATACCTCAACAAGTTGGGTTTTCAGAGGATGGGTGCATCGCTGTTTACTGGGAAGCATCACCCAGAAAATCCGGCACCAACATTTTATGACAATGGGATTGTAACGGGTTGATTTTAAGAAAAGTTTGAAAAAATGTTGCAATGCAACAAAAAGGGTGTATAGTGACTCCATCAGCTTACTGATACCACTCAATTTTTAGAAAGGAACCGATCATGGCCAAGAACGCCAATCTGCCGAACGTTGAAGAACTGACCGCTGCAAACGCTGCAGCAATCGCTAATCTGGAAGCCGTTGCTCACACTGCGCTTGAAGCCATCGAAAGCCTGTCGGCTCTGAATCTGAACTTTGCCCGCGAGTCGTTGAACAAGAGCTCGAAGCAAGCGAACGCTGCACTGAAGCTGAAGACACCGCAAGAAGCTGCTGCCATGAACGCTGACTCGGTTCAGCCGGTGGTTGAGAGCGTGGTTGCCTACGCTCGTGGTGTGTACGACATCGCCAACGGCGCGGCTTCGGAAATCAGCGGCATGCTGAAAAAGCAATTCGATGATCTGAGCAAGAAGGTGCAGGACGCTGCTGTTTCGGGCGCCAAGGCTGCCCCGTTCGGTTCGGACGTTGTCCTGGCTGCCATCAAGCAGACGGTTGAAGCCAACAACGCAGCCTATGCCAACCTGAGCAAGGCTGTGAAGCAGGCGGCTGACATTGCTGAAGCCAACGTGACCAAGGCCACCGAAGCGGCTGTCAAGGCAACCAAGCGTAAGTAAGGTCTTTGTAGTCACGCGCTACCAAGCATTCGGTAGCGCTAGAAGAGTCCGGCGACTGCCGGACTTTTCTTTTGGGAAGCATCAACACAGGCTTGGATTTCATAACGGAATGGCAGGGTTTGTGCAGCTAATCGAGAATAATTCCGTGGCAAAATTCATTTAATTTCACAACGCATTCAACAATGTCCGGATTTTTCTCATGAGTCTGCTTCGCTACATTAATACCGTCATCAAAGACGAGATCAAAGCGATCCATGAGCAGTTTCGTGAATCCAGGACGCTTCTAATTGCTTTTTTGCTCTGTGTCATTGGCATTATTGTGTACCTGCAGCCATTTCCTGACCGGCACATCTACATTGGCAGTTCATACAAGGGCGGAGACTGGTACCAGATGTCCGAATCATCGGCCGCGTTCCTGAGTGAGCATGGCTTGGACAGTCAGGTCATGGTCACCAACGGTGCGTTAGACAACGTCAACCGGTTGATTGACCCGGAGGATCCGATCAATGCGGCTTATACCTATGGCGTCGCTCTGGATGATGCACAGCGCAAGCAGATCGTTTCCCTGGGTAGTGTCACTTACGAACCGATCTGGGTTTTTTACAAGAAAAACCGGATCCCGAACCTGGAAACCCCCCGTGGACTAATTAAATACCGTGTCGCCATGGGTCCCAAAGGCAGTGGTTCGCATGCCATTTCCCAGATGCTGCTAAAGATCTACGGTGTAAACACCGAGGACTATCCCAACTTTATATCCGATTCCTTTGAGAATGCCGAGCAGCGCTTTCTCAACGGCGATGCGGATGCCCTGGTCATGGTTGCCACAGTAGTGGATCCCATCGTCAATAAACTTCTGCGGACACCGGGTGTGGCCGTACTGAGCTTTGAGAATGCCGAGGCCTTTGATAAGCGTTACAACTCCTTTGATGCCGTGCGTCTACCCGCCGGTTCCGTCAGCATCTATCCGCAGATACCGGTACAGGATATCTCGCTGATTGCAACCACGACCAGCGTTGTGGTCAAGAAAAACATGCATCCGGATTTGCAATTGGCGCTTCTGATGGCCATCAAGGAGATGAATCGTAGTTCGGAGAACCTGTTCTTTGCCAAACGTAATGAATTCCCGGCCTACGTTGACCCGGCGGTGCCGCTGAGCCCGGTGGCAGCAAAGTTCTACGACTACGGGCCGCCACAGGCGATGCGGTATTTGCCTTTCTGGATTGCCGGTTTTATCGACCGCGCCTGGCTTCTGCTGTTGGGGTTAGTGGCAGTTTTTTACCCGCTGTCGAAGTTAAACCTGCATATCCGCAAGCTGCGCTTTGTCGTGCATGAGCGCCCGTTTTACGAGGAGCTATTGGCAATCGATAAGCAGATCTCTACGCAGCAACTCACCGACGAAGAAAAAAATGCGATTCGCGAGCGTCTGGACAGCATTAACAGGCATGCCGTCGAGCATGCTGTTCCCATTGGCGAAGAACCGCACTATTTTGATCTGGTCAAAGCCCTCGACCTGATACGGCGGAAACTATAGGGCCGACCTTACCAGTCACCCACGCTGCGGGTTCAATCGTCGGCGTACTGGCCTTTGAGCATGCTGACAATCTGACCATTCGCCGAGTCGATAGCGCGAACGGCGAAGTCAGGAAACGCCTTGCGAATGCAGTAGACATGAGACTGAACCGCTTCCAGAGAGTCTTCGATGGCCTCGTAAAAGCGCCAGTTGGTTCTGGTTGGACTCAGCACCTCGATCGTAAATGAATGTATCAACATCGTCTAAGCCATCACCAGAGTCTTCGAGCTCAGTGCATCAAGTGCTCGCACAATGTACTCGGGGTAAATCCTTTTGATCAGATCCACCTGCTTTCTGATCTGTTGTAATGCCATGACGCCGGACTCAACCGACACCCACTCACGCGTGCTCGGGATACATACTTCAATTCTGTATTTCAACGATCTCCTCCTCGCCTCTTTTGAGGTCTCTATGAGAACATTATGGGCAATTCACTCATCTGTAACAAGTTGATTCAGATTGAATGTTGACAATCATCAAAGAATCTTTTCAGCCTCTATGACGAAGTCATAAAATGTAAGCATCAAGGTGTTTCGAATACTGAACAGGCAAGTGCTGGCGTTGCGAGCGGACGCGTCCGGGCGGGTAGTTCACCGTCGGGAAATAACGAATGGAGATGTCAAAGGATCGATGATGCAGCGCACGATGGTGAAATTTCTATTTCATGGACTCATTGGCATCTGTTTCGGCACCGTGGTTGCGCAGGCTGCCGAAACAAACCGCCCCAGAGCCTACGAAGCGATGCTCTCATCCGGAAAGGTCAGAATGGCCGTGCCCTATGACCGTTCTATCTATGTCGATGCCAGGGGCCAGAAACTCGGAGCATCGTTGGAAATTTCGAAATACTTCGGGAATTTTCTGACGGCAAAATATAAGAAGAAGGTACAGGTCACCGTAGTGCCAACGATGCCCGGAACACTGTTGGATGCGATGGATTCCGGACAGGCCGATTTTGCCATGGGTTATGTCGATGGTTATGTGGCAAAGCTTGATCCGGCACGTTATCTGGTTTATCCGCATCCACGCCATGAGAATCATGTGCTCGTGTCAGGCCCCGGCGGCCGAGAAATTTCCAGACTGGAGGAGCTTTCCGGTGAAACAGTCTGTCTGGGACGGCAGACGGACACGCCTATCTTTAATGATCTGAACGGCACACTGCAGAAATCCGGCAAGAAAGCGATCCACGTCTTTAAAGACCGTCTGGTTCTAGATGATGAGGACCTGTTGCAGATGCTGAACGACGGGTTAATCCCCTATGTGTTTGTCGCCTCTTGGAAGGCCAGGCTCTGGAAACCGCTACTGGCGAATATTCGCATCAACCAGGAAACAGAGTCTCCAGGAGCGACGACAGAGGGGGTTATTGTTGCCCGTGAGAACCGGGTGCTGGGTGAGGACATTCTTGAATTTGGCGTCAGCCCGTCGATCGAAAGCGCCCTGAATATTTATAGGAATGGCGATTTCAGATATCGTGAGCATACTTTGAAAAACCCGGTTGCTCCGGCCGAGTGGGCGCGTTATGTGAGCATGAAACCCTACTTCGACCGTTATGGTAGCGACAATAGTCTCGACCCGCTGTTTCTTGCGGCGCTGGGCTTTCAGGAAACGATGCTGAACCAGAACCTGGTCAGCCCGGTGGGGGCTGTGGGCGTCATGCAGCTCTTGCCGGCAACCGGAGCATCCATGAGAGTGGGCAATATCCGCGAGCTTGAACCGAATATTCACGCTGGCTCCAAATATATTGGCTCCCTGCTATCCAGCATGTCGATTGATGAGCAGTTTCCACGGGCAGAGCGGGCGCTCTTTGCGGTCGCAGCCTACAACGCGGGACCCAATAACATTCGTAAAGCGCGCGAGCTGGCCGCCCAGATGGGATTCAATCCGAACAAGTGGTTCCTGAATGTGGAAATGGCCGCCGCAAAACTGATCGGTCTCGAAACCTTTTTCTACGTGCGCAATGTCTATAAATACTACGTCACCTATGACATACGCCAGAGAAAGATGCAGCTGGATGAAGAGACGCTGATTCTGGAAACTAATAAAAAAATTAACAATTAAAATGCACGAGCACGATCTTGGCCATCCACCAGGAATACGCTGCGAAGCTCTATAGGTCGGCAGCGGCGGGCCACCAGAGATCGCCGATCCGCAAGCCATGGGCATTGGTAACAGCAGCAAGTACGGCATGGGCTGTCACTTCGGCAGTGGCGGTCATCAGGCGCATCATGTCGACGCTTTCCTGATTTTTTCCGGTAGCCATCGTAAACAGCGTATCGCCATCCATGCTTGTATGAACGGGGCGTATGGTTCTTGCCAGTCCATCATGCCCTATGCGGGCCAGGCTCTGTGCTTCCGCCTTGCTCAATCGAGCATCGGTCATGATGACGCCGATGGTGGTGTTGGTACCCAGGTGAAGATCGGAAACGAGCCCGCCATGCAGTTCGGCCGAGACCGCATTCAGGAACTCCCGGGAGGTCGGGTTCAGACGGGCGCCAGCAATAATATGTCCGGTATCCGGATCAACCACATCTCCGACGGCATTGCAGGCAACGATAGCGGCGACGGCAAAGCCATCGACTTCAATCATGGCCATCCCGAGGCCGCCTCGCATCGCACAGGCGTTGCCGTTCAGTTTTCCGACGGTTGCACCGCAGCCCGCACCGATGTTTCCGTTCTGGCAAACCAAAGAGGGATCCATCGCGTTAATGCAGGCCCGGAAGCCTGCCTCGGCATCCGGATAAATGCCGGATCCATGGGGGTGCGTTGAAAAATCATCCACCCAGAGATCGAAAAGCACCGCGCCTGGCACAATAGGTACACGCACCGGTCCGACGTTCAACCCATGTTCATGCGCTTTCAGCCAGCGCATCATACCGCCTGCAGCATCAAGACCGTAGGCGCTTCCGCCGCTGAGCAAAATGCCGTGTATCTCGTTCACCGTACTGGAGGGATGCAGTAGGTCAGTTTCCCGCGTACCCGGCGCGGCGCCAACCACCGATACCCCGGCCGTTGCCCCCTCCGGATACAGGCAAACGGTACAGCCGGTCGGCCGCCTAGAATCGTCATAATGACCGATGTGCACGCCCAGGCGCCGGTTGATATCAGCGGTAGTGCAGGAAGTAGTGATCTTAGTCACGCTGGGTAGTAATCCTTAACAAGGTTGAATCATGTCAAATTCACGCAAAAAACTGCTTGGGAAATCAGGCATTCCGATATGGAATTCATCCCATGGCAAGTCGATGATGCAGCGATGGTTTATAAAGCGGGCGTAGTATCCCCTTTCAGCTGACACTGGCCGGCTGGCGACTGTAGCGCCTTTCTCTCAAGGCGCGCACTTTGGCGCGGGTTTGTTCAATAGGAAGATCGAGCTGGTTCATGACTTCCTCGGCGAGAGCTAACCCGCTCTCGAACACCTCCGGGATTACTTCGGTGGCGCCCAGCTCAAGAAAACGATCACGATAGGAGTCGTCCGGAACCCGGGCCACAATTTTGACATCTGGCCGAGTCCGTCGGATAGCAGGCAGCATCCGCTCGATCGCTTCTGGGTTCGGGAAGCAGATGACGACAAGCCGGGCAGAGCGAATCCCTGCCGCCATAAGAACTTCCGGACGTTCTGCCCTGCCAAATACGACGTGGCAAAATTCATGACTTGCTTCTTCAACGCGACGTGCATTGACGTCAATCGCAGTCCAGACCATTTTCTCAGCACTCAAGAACTCGGCAACCGCGTGACCCGTTCGGCCAAATCCACAGATCAGAACATGGCCCTGTTCCCCGGTGATTTTTCCGTGGTGCTGAAAACGGGCTGTGCCGTCACTGGTGGGATGCGCATTCGGCGCAGAGGTTTTTTCGAGGTGATCGGCCAGCCTGGCTGAAAGTCTGATAACAAACGGGGCGACAAACATGGATAACAACATTACTGCCAGCGTGGACTGCAGAATCTCCTGGCTGATCAGCCGGTGACTGAAAGAGAGCGTTAGGAGGACAATGCCGAATTCGCCGGCAATACCCAGTTGGGACGCCGTCTTCAATGCAACAGGTAGTGAGGTTTTGTTAAGTCGGCAGACGATTAGCACTACGGATGCCTTGCCAAGTATCAGCAGCACTAAACCGAGAGCGATGATGGGAATATGGCTAAATACATATCCCAGGTCGAGCATCATCCCTATAGACACAAAGAACAGGCCAAGCATGATGTCCCTGAATGGACGGATATCCGCCTCAACCTCGTGACGGTAGATTGTCTCGGAGACAAGAATACCCCCGATAAAAGCACCCATGGCTTCGGATAGACCGAACTGTTCCGTCGCCAGCGAGAGCCCAAAAACAATCAAGAGCACCGTCAGCATGAAGAGCTCGGGAGAATGAAAGCGTGAGACCAGGGTAAAAATCTGCCTGACGATGATGCGGCCGATCCAGAACATGAGTAATAGAGTCACCACGGTCATGAGAAGACTCATGCCAAGAACCTGCGTCAGGTTGTCGGGACTCAATGCCAATGCAGGAATAATGATCAGGCTGGGAACGACTACGAGATCCTGAAAGAGCAAAACCGCCATCGTTCGCTGGCCGTGTCTGGAGTGAAGCTCGAATTGCTCACTTAACAGCTTGGCCATCATGGCGGTTGATGACATGGCAACCGCCAGGCCAACCGCCAGGCCGGGACGCCAGCCCTGGTCGTAACCAAACCAGGTGACGAGCATGGTGCCCAGTACGGACAGCAGTAACTGGGCGGGTCCCAGACCTATCACCAGGTGGCGCATATGTTTCAGCCGGGAGATATTGAATTCCAGGCCGATCGAGAACATCAGAAAGGCGATGCCGAACTCACCGATTTCTCGGACATCGTCGTCACCCGGCAAAAGATCGATGCCGGTTGCCGTAATCAGAACGCCGATCAGAAGATAGGCGAGCATTGAAGGCAACCTGAAAATACGCATCCCCAGTACGCCGAATACAGCCATGATCAGCAGGGTGACAATGCTGGCCTCGGGCGATAGATCTGGCAGATAGGTGCTGAATTCAATCGGCATGATTCTTGTGAATCGTTCTGCGTCTATGCAAGGAGACGCCCAAGCAAGCTGCCGGTAGCGCTGTGGCCGAGAATGACATATTCCAGCGCATTAAGATTTTGCGCAGCGTTCCTTTGCTCGTTCCACGCGTCGCGCACCCCGGCAAACAGGATCTTGTCACCAATCGCCAATTCGGTATTCGCCGCTGGCAGGATGATCAACTTCCCTGCGCGTTCTATGGCCAGTGCCATCAGGGCGAGAGGCTCGTCACGATGTCTGTTGGATGTCAGCAGATGCAACAGTTGAAGTGGGGTGCTCTGATTCTCGGGGTTGCTCAACCATTGGTGGAGTGCCGGTGTCTTTGCTTGCGTAAGGTTGAGACGCCACACAAAGGGAACAAGCCCCTTGGTGATGGGTTTGAGTTGATTAAGCACCTGCTCCGCCCAGTCGGCATCGCGTTTTTCTATTTCACGGACAAACCGGCCCAGCATGGGGGTTGTAAGGAAGCTTAAGCAGGCGTGTGCGATGGTATGAGTCGTTACCATCGTCAGGTTGGCGTGAAAGCGCTCAAATAAAATCGAATTGGCGGCGCTACTCTGGCGCATCACAATGAAAAGTTTGGGATTAAGATGCCGGGCCGTGATCGCGATGGAGAGATTGTTGATATCGTTGTCCGAACCAGCCACCAGGCCAACGGCACCTGCAATCCCCGCATCAACCAGCGGTGAGGATTCGGTGCCGTTGCTGAGTATGGACTTGTGGTCGTCCGGGTTGGTCGGCCTTGGATCGATGATGGTCACCTGATCATGTAGCCCGAGCGCATCAAGTTGATGGACGATCGCCCGACCAAAATGTCCGTATCCGCAAATAATCCAGTGCCCGGTAGGCGGGTGTGGCATCTCGGGGAGCGGCGTCTCTGGAACGCGTGTGAGCCATTCGACCAGTTGAAAACCCGATGGATTGCGCAAGGCCAGCGCCAGGCGACGTGCGTAAAGCGTATAGGGATCAACAATGAAATTCGTGCCGAAAGAGGCCATGTTGGCCGCAATCGATGCATTTTCAGCGCGGGCGATAATGGGGATGCCGGGATTAAGCAAGCGCACATTCATCGCGATCGCCAGATTGGTGTCGTCGTTGTTGGTCACTGCCAGCACTGCCTTGCAGGCAGGAAGCTGAAGACCCGCCAGAAGCAGGGTGGCCGGCAGCTGGGCGTCTGCCTGCAGGGCGGGGACGTCTGCTTGATAGTCGCCCAGCTCAAGCTCCTGAATCGGCTCGGGTCGATGATCAATGGCGACAAAGCGCATTTGAACCTGATCGAGCGTTTGGCTGATCAGGCTTCCTGTTTCACCCATGCCGCAAATGATGCAGAAAGGTTCCGTCATTCGGCGGGTCTTTCTGGAGAAACGGCTGGTTGCCAGGGCACGATGCAAGCCATCGTCCTTCAGAAGGTTAAGGATGCTCAGTATGGAATAGGTCCAACCAATCACCGTCAGGTAGATGCAGATGGTGACCCAGAAGCGTTGGCTGTAGGAAAACGCTACAGGGATTTCGCCAAAGCCGATGGTGCTTGCGGTATAGCTGATGAAGTAGAACGCGTCAAAGAATGACAAAGGCGCGGTTGGCTGACCCTCCGCATCTACCCCGGGGATGAGTGTTAGCCCGAAAATTGAGATGGCATAGATAAGAATAATTGCAATCAGCGGCGCGCGCATGCGCCGCAAGACCAGAAACAGAATGCTGTCTTTCATTTTGCCGTCTCGGGCTCGGCTGGAATTAACGACGCATCATGACGGTTTCAGCAATCAGCAGGGCTACGGAGACGACGTTGGCAAACAGGGCGCCCCCCGAGAGAGAGACAACACTGGCAGTGATTTCCGGGGTCATGCCCGCCATCGTGATATGAACGGCGACCGCCCAGGTAATCGCAGCAGCAATCAGCTGTAAGTCTGCAACCAGGCTGGTAGCCAGATGGATCGCGCCAATCTGGGTGCGATCCCCGAATTTCAGAACGGTTGCGATCAGATTAACGATAATTGCTGCAAAAAGCTCATAGATGTGGTGCAACTCAGGGCGTTCGATATCACCGACAAAGAAGCCAAAGTTGAGCGTTGCGGCGAGAACGATAAAGAAACCAAAGACAACTTTTTCCAGATTCATACCTACTCCTCAAATCAAGGGTACCGGTTGATTTGATTATAGGCCACATCAAAAGTGCTTTTCGATTTGGTGTGGGGAAAAGCGTCTGGACAAGACCTCCTACTCGATTCGCTTTGGTCTGCTGCAGTCAGGGTGCCGGGATTGATGCGAGAAATCGCGCTAACCTGGCATCAATCCTGTAGAATCAAATAATCTATAAATTACCGTCTATCCATTTGAATTTTCGTAAGTTTGGCCTTCGTCCAACTCTGTTCTCACGCCCTGTTTCCAGTGGTCGACTCAAGGATGCCAAAGCATCGCTTCAGCGTTACTGGTTCAAGTTGCGGGCGGGTGTTTTCTCGCGAGGTCAATGGTCGCTGGGGAGCGCGAAGATTCATGTTCATCCCGAGCGAATCTCTGCTGCACTGTGTGTCATTTTGATGCTGGTGATCGTGGCGACAGCAGCCTACTGGGCATTGCGTATAGTGCAAATTCCATTTCCACCGTCAGTGACCGGCAAAGGCGTTGTCTTTTATGAGGCGGGTTCTGGCCAGACCCTGCGTTCGTTATTCGGAGAAAAAAACTTTGACGCGAGCCGTGTGGTATTGCGCGGCATTGTGATTACCGGAACGAATGCTTCGGGTCATGAGGGAATGGCATTAATTGAAATAGATGGCAAAACGGCGCAGGCAATTTCTGTGGGGGAAATGTTGCCCCCGGGTATTCGTCTGGAAAAAATTAATCCTGAGGGCGCTGTAATGAACTATCAGGGTAAAGAATTCAGCCTGCAACAATCATTCGATAGTGGCTCAGGCAAATCCCAGTAAGGCCCATGTTTATGAATCTGAAATTACGTTCATTGATGTTGCTGATGTTGTCGCTGCCGGCGATGCATCCGGTTTATGCACAGTCTGAGGCACAGCAGCCTGCCCCCGTTCCGCTGGTCGGCAACGCTGCAGGTGAACAGGCGACGATTACGCTTGCCTTTCAAGGCACCGAGATAGAACCCGTCGCTGCAGCTGTTGCCAAGGCAACAGGGCAATCGATTATTGTTGACCCGCGGGTTAAGGGAAAGATTTCATTGACGACCCCGAGACCGGTATCGCGTCAAGGGGCTCTGGATCTTTTCTCGTCAGCGCTGCGCTCGGCCGGTTTTGCCTTGGTGCAGGTGAATGGCATTTATCGTGTGGTCCCCGAGGCAGATGCCAAGATCCAGGGTAATACGGTGCTCACCCAGACAAATCCCGAAGGCGATCAGGTGGTGACCCGGGTGTTCAAGATTAAACAGGATTCGGCAACCAATCTGGTCAACGTACTGAAGCCGTTGCTGACACCCAATAGTTCTATTTCAGCCAACCCAGGCAACAACACGATTATCGTTACTGATTACGCCAGTAACGTGAAGCGTGTCGCCAAACTGATTGACTCGATGGACGAGCCGACCGTTGGCGACGTACAGACGATTCACTTGCGCTATGGCGTAGCGATTGATGTGGCCAGTATTCTCAATAAGGTTGTGGAAACCACGACCAATCCGGCCGATGCTGCGGGCGGCAAGACCGTCGTGATTGCCGAACCTCGTAGTAATTCTATCCTGGTCAAATCATCGAATCCGGAAAAAATCCGACAGATTCGCAGCCTGATTGCCCGGATCGATACGCCAACAGCCAGTAGCGGCAATATCTGGGTGGTGCCGCTGAAAAATGCGGAGGCATCAAAGCTGGCCGTGACATTGCGGGCGATTGTTGCGGCGGATAATACATTTTCCCAGCAGGCAGGTGTCAGTAATGCAGGGACGACAAGCACCCAGCCGGGCAATACCCAGCAGCCCAATCAGCCAGTGACGCCTCAGGGCGGCGCCGCCGGTCAGGCGGGGTCAGGTTCCATGTCTGCGGCAGCAACGAGCGGTCTCACCAGCACCAGTGCGCCGTCGGTCGGCGGCCTGATTCAGGCCGATCCGCCAACCAATTCGCTCATTATCACGGCATCTGAACCGTACTACCGCCATTTGCGCCAGATTATCGATCAGCTTGATAAACGCCGGACGCAGGTCTATGTCGAAGCGATGATTGCTGAAGTGGCTTCGAACAGTAGTGCCCAGTTGGGCATACAGTGGCAGGGCATTATCAATGCGGGGGGGCAGAATGTGCCGTTCGGCGGCACGAATTATGGCGCCGGCAACCAGAACATTTTCGACTTGAGTAAGTTCTCCGCCTGTCTGCTCAACCCGGCGGCTTGCGTCGGCTCGACATCAGCGATTACGCCGGCCAATGGCCTCAATGTGGGGATGCTTTCCAAGTTCGGTGGTAACTACACCATGTCAGCCCTGATTCAGGCGATGGATACCGAAAAGGGATTCCGGGTGCTCTCCACGCCAAATCTTGTGACCCTGGACAATGAAGAGGCGCGGATTATGGTGGGCAAGAACGTGCCGATTCTGTCGGGTTCCTACACGACGAATGCGACATCCCAGACAACACCGTTTCAGACGTATAACCGGCAGGATATCGGCATCCTGCTGCGTGTACGCCCTCAAATCGCGCATAACGGTACAGTGAAGCTGACGGTGTATCAGGAGGTGTCCACTCTTGAAAGCCAGGATCCGCGAATTATTCAGACGCAGGGCTACACCATCAATAAGCGCAATATCGAATCGAACATCATTGTTGATGACGGCCAAATGTTCGTGATTGGCGGCCTGATCGATGATAATTACAGTGATTTATCGGATGGGGTGCCTTTCCTCAAGGATATTCCCCTCATCGGGCAGCTTTTCCGGTATGACTCCAAGTCCCGCCAAAAGCTTAACCTGATGGTTTTTCTGCGCCCATATATCATTAAAGACACCAGAGCAGGCGAGGAGCTGACGGCTAACCGGTATGACTTCATGCAGGACAGGCAGGATGAGTTCAAGCAGTTGCCGATGCTTCTGCCGAAGGAAAACCTGCCAACGATGGACAACGTGTCGAAGCCCCTGACCCACCCGGGCAAGATTCAGCAAGCACCAACATTGAAACCCTAAGACCTTATGCAGCGCGTACCATTTGCATTTGCCAAAGCGAACGAGGTTCTTCTGGAATGGGATCCGGCGCTTGGGTTGCCTGTGCTGCTGCATACAGCCAATACGCCGTATGCTGTCATTCAGGAAGTCTGTCGCTTGAATGGCCCGATACAACGCCGTCGTGCAGATGCGGACACGGTGCGCCATAAGATTAACGAGAGCTACGCCAAGGCCGACCAGAATGCGGCGCAGGTCGTGGACGAAGTCGGTGAAACGCTCGATCTCAGCAAGTTGTTGCAGGAGTTGCCCGAGTCGGTCGATCTGCTGGAAAATACCGACAATGCTCCGGTGATCCGCATGATCAATAGCCTGTTACGCCAGGCGACACGGGACGGTGCGTCGGATATCCATCTGGAGGCCTTTGAACGCCAGTCCATGGTGCGATTTCGTGTCGATGGCAACCTCCGCGATGTGGTAGAGATGCGCCGAGATTTGCATGCGGCATTGGTGTCGCGCATCAAGATTATGGCGTCACTGGATATTGCCGAGAAACGTTTGCCGCAGGATGGCCGTATTTCTGTCCGGGTTGGTGGCCGCGCCATTGATATCCGCGTGTCAACGCTACCGACGGCACATGGTGAACGGGTGGTGCTGCGACTGCTGGAAAAAAATTACGAAAAACTCGACTTACGGGCTTTGGGCATGGCTGATGATACCTTCGCCAGCTTCGATAAGCTCTTGCACAAGCCACACGGAATCGTTCTGGTCACCGGGCCAACCGGCAGCGGTAAGACCACAACGCTTTATGCATCGCTGCTCAGTCTGCGTTCGAATACCAGTAACATTATGACGGTTGAAGATCCGATTGAGTATGACCTCGAAGGGATCGGCCAGACACAGGTGAATCCACGAATCGAAATGAGCTTTGCCCGAGCATTGAGGGCAATTCTTCGTCAGGATCCGGATATTGTGATGATCGGGGAAATCCGGGACCTCGAAACGGCGCAGATTGCCGTTCAGGCGTCACTGACGGGGCATCTGGTGCTGGCGACACTGCATACCAACGATGCCCCTTCGGCAGTCACGCGTTTAATTGACATGGGTATCGAGCCTTTTCTGCTGGCGTCATCGCTACTGGGGGTTCTGGGTCAACGCCTGATTCGCTTGTCTTGTTCCGCTTGCCAAGGGCGGGGATGTGACGCCTGCGCACAAAGTGGCTACGCTGGCCGTGCCGGTATCTATGAGTTGATGCAGGTCACGGAACCGCTGCGCGAACTGATTCACGCTCATGCTGCGGAAGCCGAATTACGTAAACAGGCGTGTCTCGATGGCATGCGTACGCTGACCGAAGATTGTCAGCGCTGGGTAGATAGTGGTGCGACGACCCGTGAGGAAATGATGCGGGTCACCGGCAGCGTGCATCTCGATTAACGAGACCTCAAGCCGATGCAGCGATTCCGTTTTGAAGCGATCACTTACGATGGCCAGACCGAAAAGGGTGTGGTGGAAAGTGACGCGATCAAATCAGCACGCCAACAGTTATTGGCACGCGGTCTCGTGCCGATATCGGTAGAACTGGATGGCGCCGGAGCAGGGGCAGCAGGCGTATCGGGATTGCTATTCAAGCGCAAGGGCATTAGTGCAACCGACTTGGCAGTGATCACCAAGCAGTTCGCGTTACTGGTTCGTTCAGGGTTGCCGCTGGATGAAGCGCTGCGGTTGTTGGCAGAAGAGTCGCCGAAGCAGGTTGCGCGGGATGTTCTGGCTGAAATCGTACATGAGTTGCAATCGGGGGTGCCGCTCTCCCGTGCGCTGGCAAGCCAGCCGGCGACCTTTGATACGCTCTATCAGTCTGTGGTTGCCGCTGCCGAACATTCAGGATTGATGGCGCCCGTGCTCACGCAGTTTGCGACCTTTCTGGAAAAGCGTCAGGCCATGAAGCAGAAAGTTGTTGCAGCGATGGTCTATCCCGTGATGCTCATTGCCGTCTCATTTCTGGTGATGACGGTATTAATGGTCTATGTCATTCCGCAGGTCACCCGGGTATTTGAAAGTACGCGTCAGAAGTTGCCGCTGACGACGGAAATCGTGATGTCAATTTCTTCTTTTCTGGCGGAGTGGGGCTGGCTGTTAGTGGTGGCGGTTCTGGGATTGGTTTGGGTTGTGCGGCACGCCTTGCAGAATCCATCAGTAAGACTCGATGTTGATAGCCGTGCATTGTCGATGCCGGTGATTGGCCCATTGATTCTGGCCTATGAGACAGCGCGTTTCGCCAACACCATGTCGATGCTGGTTGCGGCGAATGTGCCGATTTTATCCGCCCTGAGGAGTGCCCGCGACACGCTCAGGAACTCTTATCTCAGATCGGTCGTTGATGCCGCTGAAATGCGGGTACGTGAGGGAAGTACCCTGGCCAGAGCCCTGGGTGCCCAGGGTGTGTTTTCGCCCCTGTTCATACATATGATCCGCTCGGGTGAAGCCACGGGTCAGCTCGCAGATATGCTGCGCTTTGGCGCAGACAATGCCGAAGTCGATGCCGAGCAGACCACCCGTGTTTTTACCAGCATTCTCGAGCCCGCCATGATTTTACTGATGGGCGTCATGGTGCTCTTCATCGTCATGGCCGTGATGCAGCCAATTCTCGAAATGAACGCGGGAATTCGCTGATCATGCAGCTATGGCTCGTGCGCGATGCCCAGACACCGGTTCAGCAAATTGAGCTGACGCCCTGGCGCATCTTCAAGTGGCTGTGCGTCAGTACGCTATTGCTGGCGATGCTTAACCTCCTGGCCAACGGCCTTTTGGTAGCTCTGGGATTAGACGATAGTGCGCAAAAGCAGGCCCTGTCGGAGGCGCAGTATGAACGCAAGCTCATTGAGCTTGAGGCGCAGTTGGCCGAGATGAATGCACGTCTCAAAGGGATGGATGCGACACGCCAACAAATGATTCAGGACCAACCACTATCCCCGGGTGGGATCATTGCGCCCGCAGCGACCCCTGTACCGGTTGCGCCTACGCCGGGTGGCCAGGGTGGGCCGATGTTAAGCCAGACGGTTTTGCCGCCCGATCGTTCATTTGCAACGCGCATCCACCAGCTTGAACTGGCAACGCTGAATGTCAAAGTCCGTTCCGAACAAGTGTCGGAACAGATGCAGGTCTTACAGGAATACAGGTTAGCCTCACCGACAGGTTATCCATTGCCTTATCAGGCCATAATGACCAGCGCACCGGGATTCCGCATGGATCCGCTCACCGGTCAGAATAGCTGGCATGCCGGCACCGATTATGGGGCATATCCGGGAACCCCGATTTTGGCGACGGGTGATGGTTATGTGGTTCGCGCCGATTGGGATGATGAATTCGGCAATGTGGTGGAGATTTCACATCCAGGCGTCAATATGGTGACGCGTTATGCGCACGCCCAGGAAATTTACGTCAAGATGGGGCAGCGTGTGAGCAAAGGCGAAGCGATTGCGAGTGTTGGGTCTACCGGCCGTTCAACCGGACCCCACTTGCACTATGAAGTGCGTTAGAAACCTGCGCGCCAGCAGGCGTGTTTAAAAGACCAGGCGGTAGGAATCGCCCTGGCGTTTGCCGATGAGATTGAGTAGCCCGGTGAGCGCTTCTTTCATTTCCGGAGTCGCGCTGGCTTCGCCCTGGCCGGTTGCACTGTGTCGGCTCAATGTGCCATGCGCTTGAAGTAGCAAGGGCCCTTTGCTGGTGTTCAGCGTGTAATTCACGCCCTCTTTGTTGAGTTCAGCCTGTACATCATAGCTTCCGAGCGGTTGAATTTGGCTGATGGGGCTAATCAGCTCATTGAGGCTGACCCGAATATTGCCAGCAGCATTGTCATCCTGAAAAACCAGATCGTTCCAGCGCGCACCGAGTTGTCCGCGCGGGTGCAGTAGTGTCCACGGGGCGCCCAGAACCTCAAGTATTTCGGCGGGTAGCTGGGCTTCGTTATCCTCGATCCGAATTTCCCCGGGTTTGACATCTATTCGCAAGGGTTTGATCAAAGCGGGAGTCTGGATGGCGATTTGGCAGCCCGGGCTGAAGATCTGGCACGACACGTTCCAGTGAAGACGTTCGGTGACAGCAAGCGCAGGGCGGCAACCTTTGCCATCAATGCTCGGCTCAGAAAAACCCACGGCGGCACTGCCTTGCCAGATGCTTCCGGCAGGGCTCTCGATGAGGACTTTACACTGGGTTTGTGCGCCAACCGAGGAGAACAGCCAGCGCGCCGGTAGCTGCCATAAAAGGACACCGAGTCCGACAATGAGGGCGCCCCCCCAGAAAATCCACTGGGGTATGCCAGGAGTGTTGAGTCGCAACGTCATGGTGCTAGCGCCTGGCTCTGTTGGAGCGTGCCACGAACCGAAACGGTCTCTGGTTGATCCATGGCCTTCAGGGTGAGTTGCGTTGGATAAACCTGCCAACGGTGGGCGATTTCATCGAGAAAATCGACCCACTGTCCGAAGGCCGCCTGATCCACCTGGATTTCGATGCCAACACCGCTGTCCAGATTGAGACGCAGGATGTTGGGAACGATGCCACGGTTTTGCAGAATTACCCGCATGGTTTCAAGATCATTGTCAGTCAACACAGGAACGGAAGATGAAGTGTTGACGGTGTTTTTACTATCGTGAATGAGGGATTCGATGGCATTGAGCTGTGCCGCTTTGAGTGCCAAGCTGCTGGCAAGCGCCGAGATCTGAAGATTGACCGCCAGAAGTAGGGCAACGGCAAGGATGGGGGCAATCACGGTCAACGCTAACTTCTGACCGTGTTGTTGCAGCCAGACACGCAAGTCGCTCAGGGTCATTGTCCGTTCGCGGCGGATTAGCTGACGCAGGCGATGAAACGCGCTGGCGACAGACGCCTTGACCGACTTCATGTCAACCTGCTGGGTACGCGCGCGCTGTAAAGCCGCGGCACCATGTTTTGCCCATTCGAGCAGCTGATTTCGATACGCAGCCAATCGTTGCCGATAGTTCATGGGCGTGTTCCTTCGCCCATCAGGCCGGCATAGGGTAGAAGCTGGTATTCGTTTCGCCCCAGCGAAATAACCGCCATATCCAGCGCGCGCGCGTGCCGTTCCAGCTTGGCAGGATCAGGCACCCCTTTCATGTTACGAAGTGTGAAGCGCAACCCATCCGTCTGATAAGTCACACTCTCGAGTAGGCCGCTCGGGTAGTTGCTGAGTAGCAACTGAAGTTTGCCAGCCATCGGTACGAAATCACCCGGTGTGTCTTTCCCGAGAATGTGCATTTTGGCGGCCGCCTGTTTGATGAAAGCGGGCAAAACGGGTTGGTTGGCAGCGATGGGGTTGAGCAGGTGCTGACGGGCTGTTTCTTCAGTGGTTTTTTGCCAACGCCAGTTGCTGATACCAAGGACGCCAAGGTAAATAGCGCTGCCAGCCAGATAAACGGCGCAACTAAGGGCGGCCAGTTGAAAGGGTTTGCGCCAAAGACCCCATTCAATTTTGGGCTGCCAGCGTACGCGTTTTTGAGTGCGTGTTTTTTTAGGTTGCGCCACAGGCTTCAGGATCAGGTTGATCCTGGTCTTTTCTTTCAGCCAGGCGCAGGCGCGTGGCGCAACCCATGGCCACTCGAAATGCTGTTGCTGCGTGTCTGCCGCCTCCTGAGCCAGCGAATTGTCGAGGCTGTCTTGAAGTTCGATCCAGCCAGCCCCCCAGTCATAACCATCTCGGGTAGATACCAGCATAAAGCGCTCGACCTGATTGAGCAGAAAAGTCCGCCTCGCGCCTTCCGCCTGGGGGTTGTCGAGCAGCAGGCAGTCGGGAATCATGCTGATACTCCGCACAGGCAACGGAGATAGTTGATCGGCAAGCCACTCCATCCATGAGTCGCTGGTCACCGCGATGGTGCGATTGATCGCAGCCGCGCCCGCCTGCGGGAGTAACACCTGATAACGTAGTGGCGTACGCTGGTCGATCAGATAAGGTTCGGCCAGAGTGGGCAACAGCGCTTCGAGTTTTTTTCCGCTGATAAGCGGAACACGCGTGTGTATCAGTCGCACATCGATCGTGGGGAGCAAAACCAGGGCTTCATCGGCAAAGGGAATGCCGGAAATAGGGCCAACCCCTGATTCCTGAACGCGGAGATCACTCCCGTAGGCCGAGTGTTCAACGAGACACCAGTGAAAGTTGTCGGTTGGCGGTACCAGATCAATATCGCTTGCCCCCGCTTGTTGAAATAACCGCGGGTTAACCGGACATTGGATTAGCAGCAGACGGCTCATTCTTTGAGGGTGCTATAAAAGCGGGTGCTGATGATTTGTGTGAGGGAGTTTGATAGACCGGTTGCTGTCTGCCCTGAACTCCCGGCAGCAGCGCGGCGCACGATGGATTGTCCCACATACAGGGCTTCGCCAAAGCGGACTTCCGAGCGGGCGATAAAAAAACCGGTTTTTACATCGATCAGCGGATTTTCGCCGGTTTGGCTGACGCCGATACGCGTCAGCAGGTTTCGAGCATCCAGGGTCGATTTCAAGGGGGCCTGGAGGCGGCCGCTGATAAATGCACTCGCCTGACTGGTACTCATGCCCTGAAAGAGGGCGCGGAGCACATCTGTGCCGGCCGTATTGATGTTCACAGGGGTGCTTTCAGGTAAGGCGGTGATGGCGCCTCTGAGGCGCTGCAGGGCATACTCGTTAAATCCGTTAAACCCCGACAGGTCGTTGATGTCCCTGAATCGGTAACCTGATTTGGCCAGGTAATTGGCGACTTGCACACCCAGCGTTCGATCAAGACCCGAGTTTTCAAGCAAGCGTTGAAATACAGCCAGTGCCTGCGTGTTGGTTGTGCTGTTAGTGTCTACCAGGCTGTTCAGGTTGAAGCGGCTTTGGGCATCGATCACCTGACCGACCAGTGAGACATGACGAATTTCCTGAGGGATGTCGACGCCACGCAGAAAATCGGCAATTTTGGTGTCGGCCAGAGGGATAGACCATGGCTCACCCAGATGATCGGTCGACGTTGCGCGACTATCTTCGGCCAAGACAAATCGCGCAAAATCGGTCGCGGCGATATGTAACCATTCGGCTTGGCGGCGATCACGTTGATATTCGAGTTGTCGAATGGATAAATGTTGCTGCCAGATCAGGCTTGACAGAATAATCGTTGCCAAGACCATGACGATCAAGGCAGTGAGCGTGGCAGAGCCGCGCTGAGACGAACCCCGGCCATGTAAAAGCCGGCTCATCGAAACCCTCCGGCAAGGCACGTCCGGGTTACGGGCTGCTCGTTGCCGCCCTGATTGGCCGCAAGAAACCACAGCACCCGAAGACCTTTAACGGGGAATGTCTTGTTGGGGGCGTCAGAGAGAACCGTCACGTCCTGCCGCACGATCTGCGGGCCAATCAGTTGCAGATCGACCTGGCTATATCCCGCGTCCGGGGAGGTGGTAACAGATCGCCAGGCCTCTAGCGCTTTTTCCTTGTTTGGGAAACCCGGGGAGAGAGCTCGGTATAGGCCATCAGCTTGGCTGCGATAACCGATGACTTGCCAGGCAGGAATGCCGCTGGCGGTATCGTGGCGTAGCCACCAGATACTGCGCGTGCCCAGCGCAACAGGTTGACCGACGGCATCGTCAACCACCATGGCTAAGCAATCACGATCAAGCAGGGTTAACGCATAGTGCAGGTCGCGCTGCTGATTGGCATGGCTTTCCAGACGTTCCTTGCCCCGAACCAGGCCATCCAGCCCGCGCCAAGCCATAAGCCCAATAATGCCCATGATGACCAGCGCTATCATCATCTCGATGAGGGTAAAACCTTTCATGCGTGAACCCCGGGTTCGCGCGCACATCAGAAGTTTCCGCCCCGGATGTTGGGCAGTAGTGCCGTGAGCCAGGCAAGCTTGGTTCGACTTTCGGTAGGCGCACCGTCATCCATGTACACCGTGATATCGATGCGCTTGAAATTGGGGTTGGCGCTGTTGGAAACCTTTTGCTCGCAAATGAGCGCAACGTGGCCTTGTTGGCAAGGTATGGTGCGTGTACCTACTTCCGGCCATGAATTCTGCATATACATCTGATTCAATGTATTGTCCGCACTGATTAATGCCAGACTACGAACCGAAACCGCCTGCTGGGTATCGGTGTCACTGCTTAATGCACGCATTGCGGAAATCAACACGATTGCCAGAATGGCCATGCCTACCAGCACTTCAATCAGTGCTATGCCGCGCTGGCGATGCGCACTTGACCCCTGCATTACCGGAGTTCCAGGCGGAAACGCCCAAAACGATCCCGCTGAATCTGCGCTGTGCGATCGTCATAGATGAATGTCAGAATTTTGGTCTCCGGGTAGCTATCATCGCCGAGTCGCAATTCCTGTGGATTTACTTTGAGAGGGATCTCCCAGGCAGTCGGCGCAAAGGCTTGCGGCTGGCTAAGCAGTTGCACATTTTCAAATCGATCCCGTCGAAAAAAACGCCAGCCTGACTGATCGACCACCGCCCAAACGGGAGTGCCTCGGCTTACGGCTTCATCCTGGGCAAAATTGAGCGTCGTAGTCAGCTGCTCCAACCGCGATTTCCACTGCTGGCCTTCGCGGTTGGGGAGTGCCAGGCTGGCCAGACTGGCAAGCATGGCGACAATGACGATAACAACCAGAAGCTCAATGAGCGTAAAGCCCCTGCATTTTCTGTGCAAGCGGGATTACCAGTTACCGATATCGCTGTCGTTTTCAGCACCGCCGGGCTTGCCGTCGGCCCCTAGGCTGTAGACATCGATTTCGTTGTTATGCGTGCCCGGATTGGCATACTGGTAAGGTTTTCCCCAGGGGTCCTGCGGCAGCTTGTCCAGGTAACCGCCTATTTTCCAGTTCATCGGCATCGGGTCAGACGAGGGTTTTTGCACCAGGGCATTCAGGCCCTGTTCAGTGGTGGGGTAGCGCCCGGAGTCCAGTTTGTAGAGCTTAAGCGCTTGAACCAGCGTGGCGACATCATGCTTGGCAGATACGACACGAGCCTCATCAGGACGACCCATAATGCGCGGTACAACGAGCGTAGCCAGAATGCCGATGATCACAATGACAACCATGATCTCGATCAGCGTAAAGCCTTTTTGCCGGCGAATGGATTTGTTGCTAGGAGCCAATTTTTTGCAAGAAAACATATGGGTAACCTTAAAGTAATTGTGCTGATTTTAACCAAAACAATGGGAAATTATAAATAAATCTTGAAGTAAGGATGCACTCCAAATCCATGAATCAAACCGCGAGCATATGACCCTTGAAGCAGCCTTATTGCTACATCGTGACCGACTACGGTTCTTCGGTGTGCGCCCGATACTTTGCTTCCAGTCCAGAAGACGATTCGGCGTATAGTGTTGCAAATAAGTTAATAAATCAGGAAGCCAAGCATGAAACGCAAACCTACCCTAATTCTTCCGGTGCTTGTCGCAACAATCTCTGCCATTGTGATCGGCTGCGGTGGTGGCAGCAGCAGTCATTCATCAAATCCAGTAACCATTCAGAAAGCCAACGGCTATTACAACGTAACGCTGGACTATGCGAATACAACGCATCGTGAGATGGGGCGGCAATTGGCTTTAGCAATAAATAATGCCATGCCGGACTATGCCAAAACGGTGGATGAAGCCTTGGCCATTCAAATGGCCTATCTAGAGCTGGCGCCAATCCAACCGCCACTGAAGTTTGAGGATATCGTGAAGCGTGCCAAGGCGCTTTACGACAATCCGGCGTTCTATCGTGATTACAAAGATGAAATCGAGGGGATGCAGACGGTTTTCAATTCGGACGTTGACAAGTTTGGTGACGGCATTTTGTCTAAAAATGAACTGCTAGTGTTTCAACTCTTTCCGGATGTGATGCGTCCCTATTCATGTTCAGCCTCGGCAGCATTTGGTAATGCAAGTGCGAGCGGTAAGACAATTCTGGGGCGTAACCTGGACTGGGTATCTGACCTAGATGAGAGCGCCGCAAAGTTGCACTCGTTGACAGCCTTCAAGAACGGTAGCAAAACTGTCGCCAATTTCGGTATCTTGGGCCAGCTTGCCGGTGTGAGTATATTCAACACATCCCGGGTATTCGGCGCTATTCTTGACGCGGATCTTGGGGTGCCCTACCCGACAACCGCCGAACTGGCGAGCAGGCGTTCTTATATTTTTGATTTGAGGTATGCGCTCGAAAACTTCAGCACGCTCAATGGCGTATCAAATTTCATGGGCGATTCAAACCATCTCTATGCATATAACCATCTTGTTTTTGTTGCGGACCAGACATCAGCGGGTGCGCTAGAGAATCAAGTCAACAACCCTACGGGCTTCACCGGAAACAGGCGTCTCAGGACAGATACGTCGACGTTGCAGCCGTTGCCGGGGGATCAAACCTGGGGAATCCTCGGTGCGTTTGCGACAGTCAATGATTACCGTTTAGTGGGCAATTTCTTTACGGATCAACGCTACAACACGAGTCGATGGACGTCCTACAAGAGCAAATATGCGGGCGTTTTGACGGGGCAGAAAGTGGATGTCAATACCATGAAAGCAATTGCAGGTTATCCCGCAGGCACGGGTGAAATGGACCAGGGTGCGATCTTCGTATCGGAGCCCCCCAAGCTAATTTCACCGAATGCCACGTACATCCCCTATTCAGTACCTGGCGCGACTGGTAATGAAGAGGTGCCACCCTACACGACAATCCAGTCAATCATAGTCGATATGGCGACCATGGAATTTTGGGCACATTTCGTGCCACCCAAGAGCAGCGTAACTTCGGGGGTTTACCCCCCTAGGGAAGCCACCTATCAGAAGATTCCCAACCCAATCTACTGATTTTTGGCGATGTCCTACGAGCGGCTTCTGCTTATCCAGGCGCAAGGAATTGGTGATGCCCGGCAATTCACCAGGATACTTGCGAGAATCCGTCGTGATTTTGATATCGGTCAAGAAACGGTCAGTTATTCAGTGCCCCGGTTCTTGAGCTCGATGGCCTGTAGGGGTAGGCTTAAACATTAAGTCTACCCTTGAGCAACTATGAATCTGAAGCAATCCCCGGCCAAAAAATCAGCCGCCAAGCGCCCCGTAAAAAGCGCCGTTAAGCCGGTTACGAATCCCATGCGTCAATCACCGAAACCGCGTAGAGTCGGTTCGGGCGATGTGCCGCCATCAATGCGCGAATCCAGTCTGGCTGCTTACATGGCCGTTCGCGGCGAAGACGCGGCTGAAGCCCGCCATGTAGGGGCTTTAAAGGATGTTCTTTCAGGATACATTCCGGGTAAGGCGCAGGAAGTAGCCGATAGCCTGGCTGCCATTATCGATGGCGCATCCCCAGACGAAGTCGCTGTGCTGAAAGAAGCGCTGCTTCAGGGCGACGGAGCGGTGTCCAAAAAGGATCGACCCTCCGCTGACGAAGAGTTATCGGATGATTGGCGGGAGGGCGGTTACCCCTACAAGAATCTGATGCTTCGCAAAAGCTATGAAGCAAAAAAGTACCAGTTACAGGTTGAATTGCTGAAGCTTCAGGCCTGGGTCAAGGAAACCGGACAGAAGGTAGTGATCCTCTTTGAAGGACGGGATGCTGCCGGCAAGGGCGGCACCATCAAGCGCTTTATGGAGCATCTCAACCCGCGTGGCGCCCGCGTCGTTGCTTTGGAGAAACCTTCTGAATCAGAAAAAGGCCAGTGGTACTTCCAGCGGTACATTCAGCATTTGCCCACGAGTGGCGAGATCGTGATGTTCGATCGATCCTGGTACAACCGTGCCGGTGTAGAACGGGTCATGGGTTTCTGTACCCAGGACGAGTACGACGACTTCATGCGGCAGGTACCCGAGTTTGAGCGGAATCTTGTCCGGAGTGGCATTCATCTCTTCAAGTTCTGGTTTTCTGTCAGCCGAAAAGAACAACGCCGCAGATTCAAAGAGCGGGAAAAGCACCCGCTCAAGCAGTGGAAGTTATCGCCCATCGACAAAGCATCACTCGACAAATGGGATGATTACACCATGGCTAAAGAAGGAATGTTCTTTGCAACCGATACGGCCGACGCACCGTGGATCGTGATCAAGTCGGATTGTAAGAAGCGAGCCCGTCTGAATGCCATGCGCTACGTACTGCATCGGTTGGCATACGACCAGAAAGATTCGGAAAGAATCGGTTCGGTTGACCCCTTAATCGTAGGCCGTGCCAATGTCGTCTACGAAAAAGCGGAGGGCGTCGATAAGCCATTGCTGTAGCGGGCGGTTTCCTGCGTCAGGCCTGAGGGATCCGGATTGGCGCAGGAATTTAATGGGCCAGAATTGCTGCAAAGCAACAATTGTCAGTATTTGTCAGCATCTTTCTGCCCCAGTTTTGCTAGGATCCAGAAAACTCGCTTTCGTTTAGTGCAACAATGAAAAAAGCTCTTTTCGTTGCCTGGTATTCGGATGCCTGTTGATCACATAGCAGTCGTATCACGCGATAGTTCACTGCCGCGGTTGCTAAACTTTAACGATATGAGCTGTCTAAAACCCTCATGAAACTCGGCATTAAAACAACCGTCTAACAATCCTGCGAGTGTTTAGATTATGAAGTTACAAAAGATAGCGGCGATTTTGACTGCGACATTACTGCTGGCAGGTTGCGGTGGCTCTGGCGATAGTGCATCGCGTCCTACGGTAACGACACAAAATGGCCAGGTCGTTGGTGTCGAGAGAAATGGCGCCAATGAATATCGTGGCATACCTTATGCTACGGCTGAGCGCTGGGCGCTGCCTGTGCCGGCAGCTGCATGGAGTGCACCTCTGGATGCCACCAACTTTGGGCCGGCCTGTCCCCAGACGGCTCGATTTAATCTGACCGAAGCCAGTGCCGATGAAAACTGCCTGAGCATTAACGTCAGTACACCTACGCATGTCGCCCCCGGTGAGAAATTACCGGTCTTTGTGTGGATCCATGGCGGTGCGTTCATCGGTGGGGCGTCTAACCTGTATCGACTAGACAAGCTCGCCAGAGAAGGGCGAATGGTCGTGGTCTCCATGAACTATCGCATCGGGGCTTTAGGTTTTATGCCCAACCCAGCATTTCAAGTGACTAATAGTGCGGGAAGCTTTAACGGTAACTTCGGGCTGGAGGATCAGCGACTGGCCATGCGCTGGGTGCAGCAGAATATCGGGGCCTTTGGTGGCGATAAAAACAACGTCACGGTCGCCGGCGAATCTGCTGGTGCCGGGTCCGTCTGTACGCATCTGAGCGCGCCAACGCAGGTGGCAGGGTTATTCCAAAAGGCTGTTATTCAGAGTTTCGGGTGCATGACAGATCTGAGAACCGTAACCCAGTCTCAGGAACCCGGTCTGGCGAGTGTGTTCATGCAAAATGAACTTTGCCCTGCAGAAAGCACATCGGCAGCGGTGCTGGCCTGTATGCGCAGCAAATCGGTCGCGCAGATTCTTGCCGCTCAGGAGAAATACACAGACAGCCATCCATTCGACACCATGCCATTCTGGCCAGTGACTGGTAGTTCGACAGAGGCAAACACCACCGTGCCGACCTCATTCAAAGCCGCTTTGACCAACAATACGTTGGTGACTGTCCCGATGATTTATGGTGGGACGCAGAGCGAGCTGGACTTGTATGTGGGGTATTACTGGCAGGCCAATAATTATTCGGTGACAACACAACCGGGTATCGATGCCCTGCTGTCTATCTTTTACATGGGGGATGAGAGCCGAATCAACGCTATAAAAACGCGTTACCCCGGGTTGAGTAATTTTGATAATTTCACTGCAGCCAAAACGCTCGGCACGGCTGTGTCAGATTACAACCCGGCGGCAGGCATCAATAATTGCACCTATCTCCAAACGTCGAATGCCATCAAGAACAACCATGGTGGGCGTTATGCCGCCAACCCGATTTATCAATTTGAATTTGCAGACCCGGATGCGCCGGTCTGCGGGGTAGGTATTGCAGAACCCTGCCCGCCTTTTGTAATGACGGGCCCGGTCCATTCCTCTGAACTCAATTATTTTTTCCCGAATTTGTCTAATACGGCGGCAATTAATGCACCGAATCTGAAGCCAAAGTCGCAAATCCTGGCAGACCAGATGGTGGCTTATTGGGCGCAGTTTGCCGCTACGGGTAACCCGAACAAGGCTGGCTTAGCCGATTGGCCGGTCTATAACGGAAGCACGGGGTCAAATAATGTCCTCAGGTTCATGCCGGGGGCGATCGCTACATTCGATGCTGACGCAGAACACCAGTGCTCCTCGTTCTGGTCTAATACCGCTTATGACCCACCCATGTATCGATTGCCGAATGCGCCACCATTCTAGAAATTAAATGCATTGGTCAGGTCGCCAAAGCCTTTGCGGGCACCCGATAAAATTTCTAGTCCAAATCGACGTGAGATGAATTGATGGATCGACCCGATGTCGTATTCGGTATGGTCCACAAAACCTCTCTTGGCATAAGGCGAGATGATGATGGCCGGAATACGTGTGCCCGGGCCCCAATAGTCGACTTTGGGGGGTTTGGCGTGGTCATAGAATCCGCCATTTTCATCGTAGGTAACGATGATCGCCATCTTTCCCCACTGCGGGCTGGCTTGTAGTTTCTGAATCAGATCCGCGATGTGGTCGTCACCTTGGCGAATTGTTGCGTAGCCCGCGTGCTGGGTATCAACACCTGCCGGCTTAAAAAAGACCACCTGGGGTAGCTTTCCTGCCGCGATGTCGGCAACAAGGTCTTCATAATCCTTTAAATGTTCAGCTCGTTGTTTCTTGCCTTGTTCGGTTTTCGGGGTAAATCGGTTGTAGTAGTTAAAAGGCTGGTGGTGGGATTGGAAGGCCAATGGGTCGCTGTAGATGGTTGAATAATCGCTCAAAGCAAGATTCCAGCCGCCGCTATACCATTTCCAGCTAATGCCTTTCTCGGTCAACCGATCGCCAATGGTTGCCTCGGTGGATGGTGGTAAAGGGATGGCCCCTTCGTTGGCAGGAGCGGGGTTTGCGATCAACCAGTCCGGGCTGCTTTGATCTTCTGTTGGTGGTGGCGTGAAACTTGGTTGGAACGCAGGTTGAGTGGTGTTGATGGCGTAGTAGCGGCCATTGATCTCAGGTGAAAGATTGCGGTCACTGATATAACGTGGCGCTGAAACTAGGGCGCTGTCTGCATTAGCCAGCGCCAAGCTTGGAATACCCGTTACTGCAGTGATAATGGCATCAAGGATTGAAATGCGCTTTTGCGGTACAGGCGCAATATCCGCATTCCAGCGGGGCGTACAGAGGCAAACCAGGTATTGATGGTTCTGAAATGAACCGCCGAAGGTGCCCTGAAAGAATTTATCAGCAAGCGTGTATTGCTGCGCGAGCTTCCACATTTTCATGGAAGAGCCATCGTAATAACCCATCGATAGGCCGCCAGCGTCTGAATAGGCAGCAAATTTATTATTCTTACCGCCGTTGATCTGCATCTGGTTGTTGTAGAAGCGATGCACCAGATCAGGGCCGGCGATGCTGAGTGGGTCGACATTACCCACTTTGTCGCCGGTAATCTCAAAGGGTTTGTTGGGTAACCCCTCAATCCATGCCCACTGGGTATCGGTTGTATTCCAGACTTTAGGCAACGAGGGCAGGACAGAACCGTCCCTATCTAGCTGGATATAGAGTTCTGGATTTGCCAGGGCGTTATCAATGCCATCGGCGCCGGGGAACTTGCCGTACAGTGTATCGAAGGCACGGTTTTCAGCATAGATCACCACAATCGTGTCGATGTTGGCTTTTAGCTGTGTCGTCGTATCATGAGATGAGGCTGAACTACCGCCACAGCCGGAGAGCATGAAAATCGTGGCCAAAACGGTCGGCAGAATAAAGCGTCTCTTGTAAATACTCACTTGATGCTCCAATCGTTTTTTCGAAGTCTAACCGAACCAACTAAGAAGGTATCCTGGCCGGCTGAGATCGGCTGAAAATGTCAGTATTCGTCAGGGTTTGCAATGCAATTAACTGCCTAGTTTATGTAACATAGGCCTGATAAGTTCTCGATACATATTGTGAAGTACATAAGTTACTTGCCAGGGTAGCGTGTTAATAACAAAAGCGGCGTGAGCGCTTCGTGCCTTTTGATGTATTTCAGTTTACAGATGGAGCTTTTAAATGATCACATTTAATCTGAACAGAAAGAAGGTTGAGGTTGATGTTGAGCCAGAGACACCTTTGTTATGGGTTTTACGCGAACAGCTAGACTGTACTGGAACAAAATATGGTTGTGGTATCGGCATGTGCGGCGCTTGTACGGTCATTCTTGATGGAGAAGCAACCCGAAGTTGTTTGATGCCGATCGGTGTTGTCAATGGCAAAAACGTTGAAACGATTGAAGGCCTTGAACAGGACGGACGGTTGTCGAAAATTCAGCAAGCCTGGATAAAGAATCAGGTGCCGCAGTGTGGCTATTGCCAGTCTGGCATGGTGATGGCAACAACAGCCCTAATACGGCGAAGCCCGAACCCCACGGATGCTGAAATCGAGGCTGCGATCACAAACATCTGCCGATGTGGCACTTTCCAGCAAGTGCGTTTAGCGATCCACTCTATTACCAAGGCCTAAGGAAGACCCATGAACACAAAGTTCAACCCTTTGCGTCGGAAGTTCATTATTCAATCAGCTGCTGTTGGCGCCGGTATGGCGATTGGATTTGATTTGTCCGTCTTGGCTGGTACACCGGATGATCCAAACGCACCCCTATCAACCCCAGAGATTGGAGTATGGGTTGTTGTTAAACCTAATGACGATGTCGTTGTGCGTATCGTGAAATCTGAAATGGGGCAGGGAACAATTACCGGGCTTTGCCAGCTTGTGGCAGAGGAGCTGGAATGTGACTGGAAAAAAATCTCTTACGAGTATCCCACTCCAGGAGAAAGCCGCCAGCGCAAGCAGGTCTGGGGAAGCTTTTCTACGGGGGGAAGCCGGGGGATTCGCCAGTCGGAGCAATATGTGCGTAAAGGGGGAGCAGCCGCAAGGATGATGCTGATTCAAGCGGCAGCCAACCAGTGGGGGGTTCCACCGAATGAGTGTGTAGCGCTCAATAGCGTTATTACACACAAACCCACAGGCCGGAAAACTACCTATGGCAAGGTGGCGGAAGCCGCATCTAAACTTCCGGTTCCCACAGGCGTCGCCCTAAAAGACCCCAAAGACTGGAAGCTGATTGGTAAGTCTATTGCGCGCATTGATGATACGGCAGGAAAAGTAACCGGTAAGCAGGTCTATGGCATAGATTTGAAGTTGCCCGGTATGCTGGTCGCTACCATCAATGAATGCCCCGTGTTTGGGGGCAAAGTCAAAAGCTTTGACGCCACTCAAGCAATGCAGGTGAAGGGTGTCAAGAAGGTGGTATCCGTTGGAGGGACAGCGGTTGCTGTGATTGCGGATACCTTCTGGCATGCCAAGACTGGGATGGAAAAGGTAATGATCGATTGGGATTACGGCCCAAATGTCAATGTGACAAGCACTTCAATCAAGGAAGTGCTTGAGGAAGGCCTGACAGCCGCGGACGCATTTACGCGTAACCAAAAGGGTGACATCCGCCAGGCAATTTCACAATCAGCATCAACCCTTGAGTCCACATACTTTTATCCTTTTTTGAATCATGCCACGTTAGAGCCTATGAACGCGACTGCGCTATGGACACCAGATAAGTGTGAAACATGGGTTCCTACGCAGAATGCTGAGAACTCAATCAATGCTGTCATCAAGGCTTCTGGTTTGCCACCGGAGAAGTGCGATGTTAATAAGATCAATATTGGCGGTGGTTTTGGTCGACGAGGTTCACATCAGGATTACACGACGCAAGCGGTCCTGATCGCTAAGCAAATGCCAGGGACGCCAATCAAATTAATTTGGACGCGCGAAGAAGATATGACCCAGGGCCGATACCATCCGGTTATGATGGGAAAATTAACCGGTGCATTTGATGCCAAGAAAAATCTGTTGGGGGTTCATATGCGCCTTTCAGGGCAATCTATCTTGGCGGCCACTAGCCCGTCAACGCTAAAATCCAACAACGGCCTGGACCCGGAGGTGTTTCAGGGTTTAGATCCGGAAGGACAACATGCGTTTACCTATGATTTCCCGAATCTGCTGATCGATCATGCAATGCGTAACACACATGTGCCCCCGGGGTTCTGGCGCGGCGTGAATATCAATCAAAACGGTATTTTTCTCGAGACTTTTGTGGACGAAATGGCGGAGTACGTTGGAAAGGATCCGCTCGAATTCCGCTTACAGTATCTCAGTAAACATCCGGGCGCCGTAGGCGTATTAAAAGCGGTAGCCAACGGAATCGGCTGGAGCAAACCTCCAAGAACTGGCGTATGCCGGGGTCTAGCCCAGATGCGATCCTATGGTAGCTATGCTGCTGCCGCCTGTGAGTTATCTGTTGAGAATGGAACAGATGTCAAAATACATCGGTTCGTCGCAGCAATTGATCCGGGCTATGCCGTCAATCCAGCGCAGATCGAACGGCAAACTTCAGGCTCATTTGTTTTTGGCCTGTCGGCACTTTTTGAAGAGGAAATCACAATTGAGGGTGGTCGTGTTCAGCAGAAGAACTACAATGACTTTAACTCGATACGTTTAAAACAGATGCCCCATGTTGAGACGATCATTCTTCAGAGTGGAGGAAAAGAGTGGGGGGGCGTGGGTGAACCCACAATTGCCGTTGGCGCCCCTGCGGTACTTAATGCGTTCTACAAAGCAACGGGTAAGCGTATTCGTACCATCCCATTGAAGAATAGCGGGATCTCACTCGTCTAATTCCCCTGGAATCTGACCTGGAAGACAAACAATGAAAATTTCGCGACGTGAGTTTTTAAAGACGACAACCGCAGCTGGTGTCGCTTTGGTCTTTTCCAGGGTTTCTGTGGGTATGACGGGTGATGGGGTTAATACGGGTTCACAGCCTCCGGGATGGGCTGGGGATCCCGGGGAGGCAAAGTTCCGCTTTGATGGTCTGGCAAAGGTGACAGGTCAGAAGATCTATGCGCGTGATTTCAGGGCGCTGGATATGGAGGGTTGGCCTGCTCGCGAAACCTATGTCTTCATAGTGAGATCCAATTTTGTTGATGTCCAGTTTATGGGTGTCGACCTGACCATATTGCCCGGCGATTTAAAGCCGTTGAAAGTGATTACAGCGGAAGACCTTAAACGGGATGGGTTTGGAGCTGCAACGCGAGAGTTTCCTGAGGGCCGTTATCTCGTGCCCAAGGGTGATGCGCCCGATTATCTCGGACAGCCCGTTGCTATCCTGCTGTTTGGCGATCGTCGCGCCATGATGCACGCAAGATCCCTACTTATGGCTAATCCCTACGTAGTTAAAAGAGGGCGGGGTGTCAAGGTTCCTGAGACTTTTGCTTATGCACCACAGTCCAACATTATCAAGGTTGTCGAGAATCGCCCTTATCCAATGAGTGACAAGGTTGTTTTCTCTCAGATGCAAGGTGGACCGGCAAATCCGGAGGGAACCGGAGAGCGTAATGCCGAGGCTAAGAAGTACCGGCAATGGATTGCCCAGAAACTTGATAGTGAGGCAGATTGGAAGGTCTATAAGCGGCGTTACAGTACACAGATGACGGACCCGATGTTCATGGAGCCTGAATCAGGTTTGGCGTGGTACGAGCCCCAAAAAAAGACCTTACATATGGTGCTCGGAACACAATCCCCGGAAACGGATGCGGTAAATAGTGCCGAGATTTTTTCAGCAAAGGGTTGTAAATACGGGCTGAATAAGATCGACTTCACATCCTGCCAACTTGGCGGTGGCTTTGGCGGAAGAGATTCCTCTATCTTCTGTCTCTACCTGGCGATCGCTGCGGCGTATGCAGACGGCCCTGTCCGAATTCTGTTTGATCGGTTTGAACAGTTCCAGTCAGGGCTGAAGCGACATCCATCAGAGATCGATCTGGCGATAGCAACCTCGCCTGATGGAACATTTCAGGCGATTCGGAATTGCGTGGCGTTTAACGCGGGAGGCAGAAAAAATATCAGCATTTACTTGGCTGAAGTCGCCGCCATTTCTGCAACCAGCGTCTATGGTTTTCCGCTGGTAGATATCAACACACGCGCATTGCGCTCCCCATCGGTTGTAGCTGGTTCCGTCCGCGGCTTTGGAGTCCCTCAAGCTGTTTTCGGAGTGGAATGCATGGTGGATGAAATTGCAGATTCGCTGAAGATAGATCCGATAGTACTTCGCCGGAAGAATATTCTCCAGCCGAATTCGGCGATTAGTACGGGTGCGAAAGTTGCCCCGCCGGGTCTTGATGAAATGTGTCAACTCGCCATGAAACATCCTATCTGGAAACGGCGCCGTGCCTTTACAGAAACCAGAGCGGCTGGTCAATCGAAGTTACATGGTGTAGGTTTTGCCGTAACCATGAAAAACTATGGCACGGGGAGTGACCCCGTCTTTGCCGGGGTTAGCATCTCAAGAGAGGGGCTGTTAACGGTAACAACCCATGCCGTTGAAATGGGCACAGGCATTGATACAACGCTTGCGACATCCACAGCCAAGTTGTTGGGCAACAATGCTAACAAGCTTGTTCTAGGCGAGATCGATGTCTTTAACCAGTTGAAACTGAAAGAATCTCGCGGCCAGGATGTGACTGACCCTTACTGGACGCCGATTGTTTTCAGTTCAACCAAGGCGGCGATGACCTCATCAAGAACAGTGTTTGGCGTAGAGCAGTCCAGCAAAATTCTATTTGATCTGGCGGTTCTTCCTGCGGCGAAGTTAATCTGGGGCTCAAACGCTAAGACGCTCGGTGCTAACGATGTGCTCTGGAAAGATGGATCGCTTACAGCCGAAGGTTTCAGAGATCTTTCGCTTCCCGAATTAGCCGCAAAAATTTACGACACCGATGCGATCACATCTGTGATCAATCACGCTTTTTATCGGGGTGGATGGGCAGAGGCTGATTACACGGTTTCAGGAAAAACCTTCCGTTATCCAATCGATGCGCTGGGCGTTAAACAGGCTTCAGCTAAGACTCACACGATCATTGAGAGAAAAAACCTTAAGTCGTACACCACAGAGGCTTTATGGGCGAGAGAAGGCCAGACAATGAGCGCTGCGGCATTTCTGGTTGCTGTGGAGGTGGATACCGCTACCGGAAAAGTTCAGGTCACAGATGGGGTGCATTACATTGCGCCCGGGAGAGTCCTTCAGAGAGCATTGGTAGAAGGGCAAATGGATGGTGGCTATGCAGAAGGTCTGGGTTATGCGTTACTGGAACACCTACCCGTCAATGACACAGGACCCTCTAACGGGTTCTGGAACCTGGGGCAGTATCAGGTGCCATTGGCTGAAGATTGCGCCATCGGTCGAATTGAGAAAGTGATTTTGCCTGCGGAAAGCGCTAATAGTCCGGCCCGTGGTATTGCTGAAGCAGTCTCTTGTCCGATTGCGCCTGCAATTGTGAATGCTGTATCAAATGCGGTCGGTTTCAGATTCAGAGATCTGCCGATAACGCCTCAAAAAGTTCTGGCGGCTCTGTCAGATGCCGAGGTGGTCCAATGAAAAAAATCAATGTGGAGTTTGTTTTGAATGGCGAACATGTTCGCCTCTCGCAGACGGATCCTGAACAGACCCTGAATGATTATCTACGGGATGAAATTGGTAAAACAGGCACAAAGTTGTGTTGCGGGATAGGAGTCTGTCGTGCATGTACGGTCGCTATTCAGGAGAAGTCCCAGTCAACACCCGAACCCATCCGCTCTTGTGTCACGCCTTTGAGTGCCATCAACGGCAAAGAAGTCGTAACGGTTGAGGGGCTTGCTAAAGGGGACACGCTACACCCGCTGCAAAAAGCTTTTCTTGAAAACTTTTCGTTTCAGTGTGGCTATTCAACCCCCGGTTTTCTGATGGCATCGTATTGCCTGATTGAGAAACTACGCAGCAACCCGATCCCCCGCGCCCAAATAGATGCGGCAATACAGGATGCTGTCGGACAGCATATCTGTCGGTGCACGGGTTATGTACGATATTACAAGGCCATAAAACAGGTCATACTTGAAACCCCCGGTTTAATCGTGGGCAATGGAGCCCGATCGATCTAAGATCAAACTATAGATGGGTTGTATGCCATAACCATCTGATTAATCTGGGCACAAACCTCAAGTCGGGATCCTGTGGTTTACTGGTACTGGGTAAGAATTGCCCAGCGCACACCGGTGCCAATTGTGAATGTCAGTATTTGTCAGAATGTTTCAATGGTTTAATTGTTATCATGCAAAAAATTTTATAAAACTTCTGGACAGTCAACATGAAACACGCCTTTACTGTACTCAAGTCGACCTTTTGCTTGGCCATCAGTGCTTCCCTCATCGCCTGTGGTTCGGGAAGCAGTTCAAATACGACGGCTGCACCGGGGAATAATGGTGGGCTTGATTGTTTTGCAGATGGCGCTACGGTTGCAAACACGACAGAAGGTAGCGGTATCGCCCTGTTCTTCAACGCCATCATCTATCCAAGCAATACCAATACAGGTACGCCATGGACATTTTTGTTGCCCGCGGCTTTGGATTTAAAGGGCACGCCAAACTACAACTACACCACTTGTGCTGCCAAATACGACACCATCATTAACACGGTGATCGCACAAGATCGCAACAGGAACGGAACGTTTAATGAGGGTAGCAATGATACCTATGCAGCGCTCAGATCTGCCGTCGCGACAAGCACCGCACCTTTTGTTGGTTTAGATACTTTTTATTGGGCAGCAGATAACCTTGGGTTGTCTGGCAATACAACGAGCCTGACAGCGTCAGCATTCAAGTCAGCGCTTGACACAAAATGTGCCGGCACAGTGGGAGGCCTCAATGATAATTTAAATACAACGGGGGTATGCCCTAATGGCACGTATATGCACAACTTCCTTTGGCGAAAGGATGGCCTGTTTACTAACAACGGCAATGCCAACTTTGTGGGTGTCCAACCTTCTGGCGGCAACCCCGGCTTGACGTGGACCCGTGGCTACCTGTTAAAGGCGTATTCGAACAGGCCAAGCGTTGAGCCTGGCGTCTGGACAGCTGTTTTTGATGCGGGCAGTAGTGGCACGCGCGTCTCTTTGTACCATGTGACACCTGGCCCCAAAGCAGTCGTAACGCTCCAGGGCAAAACCATCAGTTATAAGAAGGGAGACAGTGGTATTAATGACTTCATGGCCGGTAACGGTTGGATTGACCCCAATAGTTTTACCAATAAGGTCGTGCCCCCAGGTTGTTCCGGCACGACGAACCTGGGTCAGGATCAAGTGGGTCCTTGCGTGCTTCAGCCGCTTCTCGATGACGTCACAAACCTATTGGGGGTAGATGTGCCAACTGCTCAAGTCAAGGTTGAGTTGTTTGCCACGGCGGGTATGCGCACCGAAGAAATTAAGAACGGCGGCGCTTTCACAAGTGCAGAGATCGCAAATTTCTATTCAAAGATGAAACAGTATGTAAGTTCGACACCAATTGGCGATGGTGTCGTGTATAGCAATGTGGGACAGTTCAAGACTATTAATGGCAACAGCGAAGAGGGTGTCTGGAGCTGGATTAACCTGAACGATGTGTATTACGACACGTTTTCCACCTACGGATCGTGCGGCAATAATCAGATCGGTGATTTTGAGGTCGGTGGTTCTTCGATGCAGGTGGCTTTCCCGACCAATGCTGTAGCCAGTGATGCAGCGAACATCTACAACGTCAATATTAATGGGTGTTCAATAAACGTATACAGCAAAACCTTCCTGGGCCTGGGTGGGGATGATGCGCGCAAGTTTATGCGGGCTTACAAATATTGATGCAGGGCATTTAAAAAGAAACAACCATGCCGAACAATAATTTTTTACAGCGAAAGGTGTTGTTAGCGGTTTAAAAGCGTCCAGGACGATCAACGCCAAATAACCGCTGCGGAAACTCGCCGATGTCCTCGACTGGATGAGAGCAAAGGCACCTATGTTGCCACGCTGTCGTCAGGATTAGCATATACTTAAAAGGGTAGCCGTACATTAATTTCATCCCAATTTGAATATTTCTATGATCAAACAGCTTATCTCAATCAATGCTTTCATACGGAACTACGCGCGCTATGATCTCAAACGAGAATTGCATGCTTGGCTGGTGATCGGCCGTTACTATCTACCGTTGATTATTGTATCTACGGTCTTGATTGGCATCGTCGTATTCCTTATCAAGCCGTTTCCTGATCATAAAACCCACCTAGCCATAGGTCAGTCAGGCGGACTCGCCGATCAGACTGGAAGGGAGTTCGCTGCTTATTTTCGCCAGCATGGTCTTAATCTAAACATCCAAAACATGGCAGGTCTTGAGTCTGGATTGCAACAACTAGAGTCAGATAGTTCTCAAATAAATGCAAGTTTTGTCACATCAGGTACCGCCACCAGAGAGAACTATCCAGATCTAGTCTCACTAGGCAGTGTACAGATTGCCCCGCTATGGCTTTTCTATCGTGGCAACAAGATCGTCACAAACGACCCGTTTGCCTTTTATAAGGACAAATTGATTAGTATAGGCGCTCAGGGAACTGTTACAAACAAACTCTTCCAGCGCCTAATGGAGACCAACAATCCGGGTACGGGGCTACGGAATAATTTTCTGCAACTACCTCATGCAGAAGCAGCTGAACAGCTTCGTGCCGGAAAAATTGATGCAATGTTTATTGTTGATGGGTTCAACTCAACAATTGTTCAATCCTTAATTAACGATTCATCTATTCGTGTGATGGATTTCCCTCTCTCTGACGCATATGTCAAAAAATTCCCATTTCTACAAAAGCTAGTTATTCCTCAAGCCTCATTCAAGATAGACGAGGAGCGGCCTCATGCAGATATAAGATTGCTAGGGTCAAGCGTTAATTTGCTAGTTGAAAATAATTTACATCCCGCCATACAATGGGGGTTTTTGCTCGCAGCCAAGGATGTGAATCTTAAAACACAAGATTTTTTCTCAGGCTCTTCTGTTTATCCAAAATACCAAGATAAATCCTTCCCGCTAAGTGATATTGCTGACCGTTTTTACACAACAGGCACGCCCGCTCTGTTCAATTATCTACCCCTTTGGTTAGCTGCACTAATTGAGAACATTTGGGTAGAGCTCGTCACATTCTTTCTCATTGTCCTGCCACTAATAAACAAGTTAATAGGCTTTAGAACATTTACCTCCAAGAGGATGTTGGCCAGACTATTCTGGGAATTACGTTATCTTGAGGATGAAGCTAAAAATTGCAAATCGAAACACGAACTTGAAGATGTTATTTCGCGCTTGAGAAAACTAGAAGAGACCGCTGCTGAGACATGGATTGAAGACCACGATTTGCGATTTTACTTTAATCTTTCTCGGGGGGTTGATACCAGCATAAAAAGTGTAGAGAAACAAATCGCAGCTTTACAATAGTAAAACTTTAGGAGACACACATGAAAAAAACGCCTTTAAAAGCCAGAGAGAATGCACAAACATCAGCACTGCAGACTCATCAAGCGGATATTGCCAGCAAGATTGCGGCTGCCGTTACTGGTGCAGTATCGAAAAATTCAAAATTAACTGGATCCCCGAAGACTAGTGACGGGATCACTGTCAACATTCACGTGGGCGATATCTATTTAATTGGTTTTGATGAAGCCATAGATGCCGAAGAGTGGGGGATGCGTGAAACGAATACTGAAATTATTGGAGGCACCGCCAAGGGAAAAAAATCGACACGTTCATCCAATGACGATGCATCGGCTGATAGGAACAAAGTCATTGAGCGACGAATCGACTTTAGCAAAGGTGGTGTAAAGCTTGTCGCCACGGAGAATTCAAAGCCTGCGGCAAAAAGGCAGCCTGCAAATGTTGCAACGAAACTACGTTCCGCCGTGAAAAAACGGGCTACTAAGAAACGCCCCACGGCCAAAAAATAGAAATAGAGCTAATTTTTGCAGACTCTACACCACTTATACTAGATTTGCGTATCTTGGGTAACGCATGAATCCTATTTATCACGCTGTCATCGATGCCGGTAGCAGTGGAACCCGTCTGTTTCTCTATGCCGCCGAGCCTGCCGCATATCCAACAATCTCTCTTATAGCGGAGATTGAGCATAGCGCAACGCCTAGTGGAAAAAAGGAAGATGGGATCAACAATTTCGTTGATCCCGGATCCCCGTCAAAACAGAACGATGTATTGCGAGAAACAATCTATCCTCTTCTTGATAGCATACGGCCTATCATTCGCGAATGCGGGGTCTCTACCGCTGACGTAAGGGTAGACTTGCTGGGAACTGCAGGGATGCGGTACGCCGAACGAATGTATGGTCGTGCAGCGATCGAGGCCTTCTACACGATCCTTAGACAGGGAATCGTCGCCGCAGGTTTCATGCCTGGACAGATCCGGACATGTGATGGGTTTACCGAAGAAGGCGTGTGGACCTGGATTAATCTGAATGATCTTGAAAGAGATATTTTTAGAACAGATAACGATCCTGTGGGAGTGTTAGAGGTCGGTGGCTCTTCAGCACAGATTACCTACTCAAATGCTGATACCCCGCCTGGAGGGTTCGTTACATCTTACGTAAGCGTTAACAATCGTACTTTCCCCGTTTTTTGCAATACATATCTGGGGCTAGGCCAGGATGATGCTAGAAAGGCGATGCGAGTTAATCTCGGCAGCAAAGCAAACTATTGCTTTCCTATAGGATTCAGAGCCAATTTGGATATAGGCGATTCTCTGGATGGGGTTGGTCATTACAAACTAACCGAAGAGGGCGACTATAAATTTATTGAATGCAACGCAGTTTATGAGCAGGTTATTTCAGAACTGTGCGCGTCAATGCGTTTGCCAGACTTGACTGAAACAGAAGTTGAATTCGTTGCGACAGATGCCGTGTACCACTCGACTAAGTTTTGGGAGGCTCATAAAAACCCGTATCAACTGACAAAATATATCTCTGAAATTTGCCACAGTGTGGAGTCATTCCCTGGGATAGAAACCAATGAGTTTGTTCAGGCCCAAGTAGCAAATGCCACATATATTCGTGCGCTATTGTATGGAAACAACGGATTGTTTAAATCAAATCCTGCTGTATTGTCCCATGCTCTGGCGAGCAGGGCCGATGGTAGAACAAGGCTTACCTGGACAAGAGGTTATCTCATCCAGGCATACGCAGTTAACGATGCAACGATCAATCCTGATTGATTGTGTAGATCAGGGTTGCGGCTTTTCGGGACACCCCTTTGAATTTATAGCGAGCTTCCGGATTGCTGTTAGGCTGCTTCAAGTCTTTGCTGCTAAGAACTAGCTGGTCGCCAAACACCCCTTTGATATCGACATGACAGTGTTGCCCGATCTCAAAATAGCTTGCTCCATCATCGGCCTCGAAATCAAATATGTCTCGATCTTGAACTTTGGTTTTTGTGACGTCGATAATTAGGCTTCGTCTGATATGGAGGCGACTGCTGCTCAAATTTACCCCGTCCTCAATAGGCGTAATGACCTTAAGACGGTCTAATTCAAGATCAGAGTTGGTGACATCAAACCCATCGTCTGCGGAGTGATAACTCCTGACCTCGGATACTTGCCATTCATCGAGACCAACGCCCAACACGGAAATGCCATCGATATCATCCTGTACAGCCAGAGTTCTGGATGTTTCTTTGTGCGGATCTAATCGTCCGAGGTAGTGGACGGAAATCAAATCGGCGCGGAATGAGGACTTTCTATTTTTATCGTCAACCTTGACAACCATGGTGTCTTTGCTGGCCTTTTTGTAATTGCCTAAAAACCAGAGCCCACCATTATCAGATACTTTCACACGCTTAAAGTTCTCGTCACAGGCTTTAACAAAGAGTTTCTTGGCCCGTAGCGATGACCCCTGTTCAAATATTAAGGCAGCACGCTTTAGTTTGCTTTCAGGAAGTTTGCCATTTTTTATGAGAATCGTCGTGCCATCTTCTACGGTTAGCGTGATGTTTTTTAAAACTCGAACTTCTGTAGCTACTACATAGATTTTTTTTGCCGAGAGTCTGCGATTAGAAGAAATATTTCCCTCTAGGATTTCGAAGCTACTAGCCATTTTTCCCTCCCAAATAATTTTTTTAAGTAACAACTACAGGTTATCCGTGCATTACTCGTATCAATGCTTAGGCTTGAACTGCTTGTAATCTCGCATGAATACCTTTTCCAATGCTGGTGAGGCTGATGCTGTTGCTTCGGCGATCTTCATTGCAAAATCAAAGTAGTCTATTTGTCTCTGGATGTCCCAGGTCTTGGGTGGCATTGTTGCCAAGTCACGGATATTAGCAGTCTTATCGGCAAGCTTTACTCTCTTTGCCTTTTCAGAGAGGTTGTGGGCACGTTCTAGCTCACGCTTCTTTTTGTGTTCTGGCAACACAGACTCTAGATCGGTTAATTCGACAACGAGATTGGATACTTCGTGTCCGAATACCATTGCCAACTCCTCACGTGTGGTATCAGTATCCTCTAAGGTGTCATGCAGCAGGGCTGCGGCTAGTGTTGCTGCATCTGTAACGCCACCTTCATCAAGTAAAATATAAGCTACTTCAAGGGGGTGGTTAATATATGGCGTTTCTTCTGCATCTCTCCGACGTTGCTTTTTATGTTTCTCGCCCGAGAAAAATGCTGCCCTAAGTACAAGTGAAAGGTCTTCGCTCATAACAACCTCATGCAATTTGACTGTTGTGCCCACAGGCTCATCATAGCAGAAAGGTCCGCAAGAATTTATGTTAAGCAAATCATCTTCTTTGCCAACAACCAGTTAAAATACGAAAAAAGTAGAGGTGCACCGTGATTGAAAAATACTCTGATCATGCATCAAATGAGCGGACAATGCTTGCATGGGTGCGCACGGGGATTGCCTTGATTGCCTTTGGTTTTGTACTGGAGAAGTTTCATCTTTTTCTCAAAGCCTTTCAGTATCCATCTACAACCAGCTCGGTTTTGACAGTTAAGAATGATCCAAAATTGGGAAGCATTTTTTTAATTGTTCTTGGTTTGGCCACAATCGGTTTCTCAGTTTTTCGGTATTTCGGAACAGCAAAAAATATTGATGATCCACAGAAGCATCAATATAACCCAATGCCAACTATAGTTGCTTCAAGCATGTTTTTTGCACTGGGTGTGCTAATCTTATTCTACGTTATAAATACAGTGTAGATTATTATTTATATATGGGATGTCCCGGGTTTTATAACAGACACAATTTAAATCATGGCGCATAAACACTCTTACCCGTTGCTCTGGCTTTATGTCGCCATAACTTTGTTTAGCACCCATTCGAAAGCAGTAGAAATTGTTACTTATGGCGAAACTAATACGCCCATGTCTGAGACGCTTGCTTTTAGCAAGGATAGTGTAGGCATTGATTTGAACGAATTGGGCTTTTACAAGTTTTCTGTTGCCGCTACTGGACTAGTTGGACACCAAACAAACCCAACGCCTGGCAACAACCAGACAATTTCTGACTTGTCAAATGCTCAAGTTCTCATCGAAAAACTGGAGGGGCCGATACAGCTTTTTGCTATTGCAGGTTCGTATTCAATTGCAGAACTCAGTGCGCCATATGTTCGTTCAAGCAAACTGCCCAACGATACTTGGGGGTATCTGCCTGCTGGCTGGTTAAAGATACCAGGGGGAGAAAATTTTTCTGTCTTAGCTGGAAAGCTATTTGCTATCGGTGGCCTGGAAGGAACCTTTAGTTATGAAAACACTAATATTCAGCGTGGCTTAATCTGGAAGCAGACAAGCTCCGTGACAAGGGGGGTTCAGTTTGACTATCATGACGATAATATTTACGCGGGGATTGCTATTACGGATGGGTCTTACTCGAACAAATACAATTGGCTTGGCGCACAAATTAATTATGAGATAGACAAGACTAACGCGGTTACAGTGAGTTGGAATGGATCCTTATCAGCGAATGCCTTGCAAACAGATTCAACCCCGTTACTGCAAAATAATTCCCAGATCTCAACCCTGATCTATTCTTACAAATCTCCTTATTTAACGCTATCGCCATATGTGCAGTATTCGTACGTTCCAGAAAGGCCATCAATTGGTATCCTAGGAAGCGCTAGCACCCAAGGCATTGCTTTGCTAGCTACTTATCGGTTATTCCCATTGGACGAAAATGGTAACCCGCCTCACGTTAATGTCAGCATTCCATTCCGCTATGAATTCATAAGAAGCCATGGGAATACTTACACAAGTGACAACGACCTCTTGTTTGGGCCAAACAGCTCAGCATGGAGCGCCACGTTAACCCCAACATACCAAGTGGGGATGTACTTTGCGCGCCTTGAGGCCTCTTATGTTCGCGCAATAAATGCGACACCTGGTGCAGCATACGGCTATAGCGGGACTGCCAATAACCAAGCCAGGTTTCTACTCGAGGCCGGCATTCTTTTCTAGAATTGTAAAACCTTTGCGTCAATACTTCACAAGTGTTCTTTCCTGCATGCTCTCGTAGGCTTTTATAAGTGGCTCCGCCGAGGTCGTAGTGTCTCCTAAGTATGGCAAGTCGACAATCAATATCGCGCTGAACATTAAATTTAGCATGATAACTTGTGCAGACAGCGCTATTGCTCTTGTAGCAGAGGCTTCCATAAGTCGTAGCGCACATATGATAATAAATCCGAGGATACTAAGGACGCTTACGACATAAAATGTGTGTGGGAGATTGCTCTCGATACTAAAGTTTCTCTTGTTCCTTAATTCTGCAACTCTGGCACTTTGATCTAGAATTTTTGAATAGACAACTTCATCTTTGGCGCCGAGTGGAACAATCAGATCAATGCTCATATATAGTTCATTAAGCGCCGATGATGTCACTGAACTTCCGTGCCCATGGGGTAAAACTGGCCACTCGTCGTTTAGTATAGATTTGGTGTATCCGAGCAATTGTTCCCTTGATTTCAAAGCCTGGCTCGATCCGTCAAGCACGAGCAGTCTTTCTAGGCTTTTGATCGCGGTAGCTTCTTCTGATACCCCGTTTTCAAGATCGGTAACAGTGGTCATGGCGAGAACTAGAACAAACCCAAGGACAACATAGGCGCCTGCCATTGTGTTTGATGTGGCCGAATCAAGCAGTACTTCATCGTAGCCAATTAATTTTCTTGCCCAAGCGGTCTTCCTCAACCCCCAAGAGAGTGCGAACATGATGCCTACAGAAAAGGCCGGTATTAAAAGGAGAAGCTGACCATCACTCAGATGTCTGTAGAATTCATAACTCATATAATCCGGCTCCAAAAATTAGAGGTCGCTAACAATGGTTGAATTAATAGCTCAATTCGGTATTGCAATTGGAGTCTTTGCTTCAACGAATATTGATGACATTTTTTTACTTGCGGCATTTTTTTCTGACAAGGAACTAAGAGTACGCTCCATTGTTTTAGGTCAATGCCTAGGTATTGGTTTGCTTGTGGCTGTAAGCTGCATCATAGCATTTTTTTCACTTGCCCTTCCCCCGGGATATGTTTCATTTTTGGGGGTGCTCCCTCTTTATTTAGGCATTAGAAAACTTCCGTCTTTATGGACTGTGACCGAAGATGCTAAAGAAGAAGAGAATGTGCAGACACAAGAAAAAATTATTGAAAAGAACACAGGTTCACAGATCATGGCAGTCTCCGCAGTCACACTCGCCAATGGCGGGGATAACCTTGGAGTTTATATCCCTATGTTCGCCAATTCATTATCTTCTATCCCACTCTTTGTTTTGATCTTTGCCATCATGACATTGCTTTGGTGTTTTTTGGGTCATGTGCTGGTAAACAACAAAATAGCTGGCCACTGGATTCGTCGCTACGGGCACAAGGTATTGCCAGTTGTTCTGATTATCTTGGGTCTGCATATCCTGGGGGATGCAGCATTTCAGTAGGTCATTACACAACCTCAATCAGCTCAACATGCCCTGTTTTGATTTCATACAGTCCGCCAACCACCTTGAGCTGACCGTCGCGAACACGTTTGCTCAAAATGGGGGTCGCCTTACGTAGCTTAACAACGTTCAGACGGATGTTTTCCCGGGTGGCGGCATCGGCTAGGTCTTCGGGGCTCTTTTTGATTGCACCTTCTACTGCCGGACTTAGGGCCGAGGTCAATGATTGAATATGCCCCGGGAAATCTTCATCTTTTTCTATGGCTTTGATGGCTGCCTTGATGGCACCGCAGCTTGTATGGCCGAGCACCATAATCAGCTGGGCGTTCAATACAGCCGTGCCATATTCCAGACTAGCCAGAATTTCCGGCGTCACAAAGTTACCGGCCACACGGGTGATGAACAGATCGCCCTGGTTCTCATCAAAGGCGAGCTCCGGGCTTACACGTGAATCGGAGCAGCCTAGAACACAGGCATAGGGGTTCTGGCCTGTGGTAAGGGCTTTGGATACCGTCGTGAAGCTATCGGGAGTCTCAAGACCTTTGACATATCGACGGTTTCCTTGAATCAGTCGGGTAAGTGCATCTTCGGGCGTGAGAACGTTTTCGGGTTTTGGGGTTGCCGGTGGCTCAGAGACTGAGATTTTCGGTAAGCCGACAGTTGTCAAAGCGCCCCCTGAACCCAGCGGCGTATTTTTTAGAAGATCACGACGACTTGGTTTCTGGCTGGGATCTTGTTCATAGGTCTGGCACATGTCGGACTCCTGTACGTCAGAACCTAAATTATAAGACTAACCGATTAAGCTCATTGCATCGATTTTCTGTAATAGTTGGTAAGAATTGGCAAGGGCTGTCCCGCTTTGGGCCTGGATGGGTATGATACGCGCAGGTTATGCGGGCTTATTTATTAATGCAGGGCTTTAAAAGGACTCAACCATGCCAAACAATAAGTTTTTTACAGCGACAGCCTATGTGGCTGCACTGATGATGGCCCTTTCAGCCGTGGGTTGTGGTGATGGAGGTAACAACTCGAGTTCAGCCCCGATCCGGGAAAGCTGCGTACTCATCGACAACGATTACGATATTGACGACATGATGGCGATCCCGCTGGTGGTCGGTAACAAGTACGTCGCAGCCATCATTCAGTCAGAGGGATACACGTTGCCCGAGCAAAGTGCCCCCGCCATTGATCAGCTGATCAATAATCTGCCAGATCAGCCGGACCAGCGAAAAATTCCGATCATCGTTGGTGCAAAACAGCCCGTTGAAGACACAAGCAAGTGGTCATGGCTTGGGTTCTTCAGGGCGATGATGAATCAGTCGAACGCACTTTTGTCTTCAGTGCCGGTGCCTTGGAAAACAGACGCTACCTACAAGCAAAAGGTGGTCGATTCGGTCGCAAATTGTAAAAACGTCTCGGTTCTGATCATAGGCACCTACACTTCCTTTGTTAATTACAGTCCATTGATCAGGGACAAAATTGATAAAGTCGTGATCATGGGACAGCCCATTGGTGACTACTCGAGAGCGCCGGGCAAAGAATCCTTTAACTGCAGCTTCGACCTTGGCGCCTGTGAGATCGCGATGACACAGCTGCAAGGGCTTAATACCTTTTTTGTCGATATACCCCGAGATAACGGTGAAGATCCCGATCTACCTAAGGGCGCCTGTCTCGGGCTGACGCCGTCAGCAGATTGTTATAACCCGAGCTATGAAATGGTTGCGGGTGGTGGCGGCTCTCCGGGACTTGTCAATATTGGATTGCCGATGAGGTTGAAACAGGCACTCATGAATCCGATTGACTGTAATAGTAAGTACACTGGGGATATGCCCAAAATTAAAGACGCACCGCAGTCCCAATGCTCTGCTTTGTCGACCTGGGTTCCGGCTGACGTGGCAGCAGGACCGGGGGGGGAGATGCTGCTTTGGGATGAAACAGCGGCGCTATTTTTGTTGCACCCTGAGGCTTTTGAACTTTACTACCCGCCAAACGATCGGCAAGCCGGCGGAAAACACTGGGAACCAAAGCTTGTGAACGGGTCTTACGCACAAACGGCTAATTACCTCAGACGGCTATGGACTGAAGATACAAACCGTGCTGTTTCTTATCCGCAATAAGTAGTGACTAATCCCAGATCTTGAGTTTGAGCTGTAACGACAGGGCGCCGTGGACACGGTCGCCCATGGTCGGGATGATAAACAAGTTGCCACCCACCCATTTGCCCTCGTAGGTAATGGCGGGTAGGGCGGCGGCAAACCAGCCGCCGTTGTTGGTTTGCGGGTAGCCGTTAAAGCCGCCCGCGACCAGGCCGATGTTGAATGGGCCAACGCCAATGGGTTGCCAGTACACCCCCGCGTAGTTGGAATAGGCCCGGTCACTGTTATAAAAACGGCCTGCCGTAACCGAGGCCACGTTGGCGAAGCGGTATTCGGCACCACCACCCCAGTTGTCATTGTTGTATCCCTGCTGGAAGTGGTACGAAATCATGCCGGGGTTGATCCAGAGCTGATTGCGGGATTCGTAGTCTTTCCAGCTTAGCCAGTCAATGCCATCTTCCTGTCGAACCGTTTCTTCAGCCTGCAAAGGGGACGAGAGCGATATTGCTAGCGCAGCCAACCAGGCTGGGTGCGCGTGTTTTCTTGTGGATAAAGAAGAGCATTTCATGGGAGAAAGTCTCTCACGAAACGACGGGTAACGCGTCGAAATCTGTGGTGAAGAAGTATGAAGATATTTTGCGAACGTCCCAACGTCAGCTTTCTAGTAGATCAAAATTGGCAAAAATTACACCCAAGTGAGTATTCCAAGTTCACCCCCGGATTCTCATAATTGATGACACGTTGGTTGGAATCCAAAAAGGAGATGAAGAGTGAGTGGATGCGCGAGTCAACACATCAACATGGACGGAGTGTATGCGTTTGATGCCAGAGGAGTCGCGAAGCGGTTCCGTCATGCAGCAATTTTCGGGGCGCTTGATGCGTTACATCCCGGTGAAACGATGCGATTTAAAAACGATCATAATCCATTGCCATTGCTGGATCAGTTAGTTGCCAAATATGGATCCAGCATTAATGTGCAATACGTTTCGAGGGAGCCGGGGGCAATCGTAATCGACTTGAGAATGAATAGTCTAGAGAAGCAAATCTTCGCGACAAAAGGCAAGTGAGGCAGCATTATGTCCAGTCATTCAGGATTTCTATTCAAAGACGCATGTGCAGTCTTCCCGTTTGATGCGTATGGAAGTTCAAACAGGTTCAGGGAAGAAGCATTCTTCTCGGCCATGAACGGGTTGCGAACTGGCGAGATTTTAAGACTGTTTATCGATAGGAACCCTTTGCGGCTCATCCGAAAGATCGTATTGAAGTATGGTTCAAAACTCATGTTCCAGTATCTGCATAATCGAGACGGCTCGGTCATCATTGATTTCCAGAAAATGCATGATTGATACACCGTTTCTGATCGGAGACCGGGCGATCAGCTCGGCAAGTCAACCAGCAGGTTGAGCGCCTCCATCCCTTTGCTACGCAGGAACGAGACGGCATGGGCGCTACGAATGCCATGCTGGCAATAAACCACGAGCACATCAGAGCGATTGATATCGACGAGGGCATCTTCCTCCGAGAGGAGTCGGCCCAAGGGGATATGAAGCGCTCCGTCGAGGTGACCACTCGCCCATTCCGCGTGCTCCCGGACATCGATCAAAGTTACAGGTACGCCAGTCTCCCATAGATCGGAAAGATCTCTCAGTGATATAGGCTTGACCGGTTGTTGGGTTTCACACACTGCCCTCTCCTCATTGGCCAGCGTGATTTGTTCAGGCGGCGTCATACAGCAAGGGCACTTGGGGTGTTTGTCGAGATCGAGCTTACGGATATCCCAGGTCAAGGCATCGAATACCAGTAGTTTTCCAATGAGCGGGTCAAGACCATGTTGTTGGCAGTGGGCCAACCCCAGCGCCAGCTTACAGGCTTCTACGGCCTGGATGGCGCCGACCACTCCAGCGATGCCGCCCAGTGTGCCCGCTTCGGCGCAGTTGGGCACATGCGCTGTGGGCGCACGTGGATAGATGCAGCGGTAACATGGGCCATGATTCGCCCAGAAGATTGAAACCTGTCCTTCAAAGCCCAGTATGGATCCGTAGACCACCGGTTTATTCAGTTTTAAGGCAGCATCGTTAATCAGATATTTTGTAGCAAAGTTGTCAGTTCCATCGATAATGATGTCATAGTCGCTCAGAATATCAAGGATATTGGCTGCATTCAGACGATGGGAGTAGGTGGCGAATTGCGTTGCACTGTTTAGAGCCGACAGATGCCGTCTCGCCGCCTCGGCTTTAGTGGCCCCCTGGTCTAATTCACGAAAAACAATCTGACGCTGCAGGTTCGAAGCATCAACCGCATCGTCATCAAAGATGCCGATGCGACCTCCATGGCTGGCAAGCCCGACGCCAGCCGCGACCAGATAAAGCAATGCCGGCGAACCGAGCCCGCCCGCTCCAACAACCAGTATGCGGGCTTTGCCGAGAAGCACCTGGCCAGCTTCGCCGATCTCAGGGAGAACAATCTGTCGTGCATAGCGTGCGCTCATGTTCTGCCCGTTCCTTTTTTACTGTGTAGATCGATCTCGAGCCCGATTGTGAGCATGTCACCATTTTCAAATGTGAGGTGCTCCTGGATGCCATCCTTTCCGGCAAGACCTGAGTGCAATTGAGCGATGCCATCAGCAAAAACGGTCAGCATATAGCGTGTAAGTCCCTCTTCCGCGTATGTAGCCAGCGCAAGCGTAAAGCCTTCCCGGTCAGTTGCGGACGGATGCGAACGAATCCCATAATAGAAACATTCGGCATTGCCAAAGGAAGTGCCATTGGAAAGTGCGCCATGTGTGAGGAGCGTTACGAATTCTTCCGCCGAAATGCGAAAGCGGATGTGCTCAGGTGCGATTCTCAAGTTCACGAAGAAGCGTTTCCCATTGGGCTGGTGTATTAACGTTGACGAGTTGGTGGCGGATGGCGTCATCCGGGTCAATCGCAGACAGCGCTAGCGGTTCGATAAAGCGTTTGACTGACCACGCGGCGCCCGCCGCCAAATCCAAACTGGCTACCGCGCATTGTTTTAACACAGATTCAGTAGTCCTCAGCGCTAAAGGCAACGGGAAAGTGCTGATGCAGCAGCCATCACCTTCACGTGCTGTTTCACATAGGGATGTCAGTAGTGCCGTCGATAGGAGAGGCGCATCAACGGGTACAAACAGCAACCGACTGTCGGGCATCGCATTTTCAACCGCCCAGCACAATGCACTGACGATTCCACCAACAGGCCCCATGTTGCGAAATTGGTCAGGGATTATATCGTCTGACCAGTCCTGCCTGCCGTGGCCACTCACAGATATCAGACCACAGCCGGCTTCCTGAAGTGTCCGCCGCGCCCGTCGAAGCAGAGACTCATTCCCGATGCGCAATATTGCCTTATCGGTGCCCATGCGGGAAGATTTACCGCCCGCAAGTATGACGCCGATAGCTTTAGTGGTTGCAGTGTGCGTGTGCAGGTTCATCGTCATAGGAGACAGGGCCGTGGGAACATAAGGCGTGACCCTGTACCCATTCGCTATCCCCATCCAGGTAGTGCTCCTGCTTCCAGATCGGTGAGCGATGCTTGATCTCTTCGATGATGAAACGGCAGGCTTTGAACGATTCGTCGCGGTGGGGAGAGCTCACGGCGATAATGATGCTGATGCCACCAATGTCGAGACGCCCCTTGTAATGCTCGATGAAGATATTGAGGTTGTCGCCCCATTTCTGCCGGGCTTCACTGGCGAGCTCGTTGAATGTTTGTAGCGTCAGTTCGTCAAAAACGTCATAAGAGACTCCTTTGACGGGTTTGCCGAGATTATGGTTGCGAACGGTGCCCACAAACATATCGGCCGCGCCATGTGCGTCGTCGGCAACAAAGTGAATCGCCGCCTCGGTGGATAACGGCGTCGAAGAAACCGCCATGTGATTACGTCCACTCATGATTAGCCTCCGCAGACAGGGGGCAGAATCGCCAGTGTGACGGCACTGCTGATTTTGGCGTCATCGGGAAGAATCCGATGATTGTCAGCCAGTACAGACTTTTCGATCAGGTCGCTGTTACCGAAGGCAGGATTCGATTGCTGAAGTGTTGCTGCAATAGCTGATTTAACAGTGCTCGCCGTGCTGCCGACCGGGAGGTCTAGTGTCAGCTCACCCTGGTGGTATTTCCGGAAGGCGCCGAACATCCTGATTGAAAGCGTCATGGTGTCATTCATTGAGGGGTCTCTTTAAAAAGCCATGGGAAAAAGTTCCATGGGGGCAATGCATACAGAGTCGTCCTTCCGGATCTCATTTTTTTCCTCGCCGAGGATAGCCCAGCAATTCATGTCGAGTAGCGGTGATATTTTGAAGGACTGCTGGCCATCGAGCACAGTGAGATGCGTTTGCCCGTGATCATCGCTGTCAAGCCGGGCTTTGAGGAAATTACGTAAATCACCTTTCTTGCTAAAGTCGTGGCGCAGCTCGGCATAGTGGAACACTTCCGGGGCCATGTCCAGCAACTGCCGAATGAGCGGTTGCACAAAAAAACGCAGCCCGACTGCGGTGGATACCGGGTTTCCCGGTAGGCCAAAATAATAGCGACCATCTTGCAGAACGGCAAACAGTATCGGCTTACCTGGCTTGATGCCAACGCCATGAAAAATGATACGAGCGCCATTTTTTTTCAATAGTTCTGGAATAAAGTCCCATTTGCCCATGGAAACGGCGCCCGAACTGATGACGATACGGGCATTCGTACCGACATTCAACGTGTCGACAAATGCCTGTTCATCGTCCCCGATGCTCCCGGCGTAGGATGCGGGAATGCCTGATGCTTTGAACTGGCAGAGTAGATAGGGCGTATTCGAGTTATATATTTCCCCATCTTTCAGCGGGACATGATAACTGTCGCTGACTTCCTTTCCCGTGGTGAATATCTCGATTTCAGGCATGTCGAACACGCGAACTTCATGAATGCCTGTGGCTGCCATGGCTGCGATGTGCCCGGCATGAAGGCGCGTGCCCTTAATGGCAATGGTCTGTCCGGCGGTTAAGTCCTCGCCCGCGAATCGGACATTGTCACCGATTTGTAGCGGCGCTCTGATTTCGATCTCGATAGTCTTGCCGGTACTATCCTTCATAGTCCTCACTTTTTCGATCTGCACGACTGCGTCAAAGCCCTGGGGAACTTTTGCACCTGTCATTATTTCTACTGCCAGGGCTTGATCGGCCGATTCGAGAATATCCCCGGCCGCAAGACAGTGCCCCACTTTAAACCTGCCGGGGTTGTCTATGCTGACGCTGTTAGTCTTCTGGGCATGCAGCGCAAAGCCATCCATGGCCGAGTTATCAAATGAGGGTACGTCCAAACGGGCAATAACATCTTCGGCAGCAACAAGCCCCAGTGCTTCATTGCGGTCTACCCGATGAGTGGGCTGAGGCCTGGCTTCTTTAGCAATGAGCCCCAGCGCTTCCTTGTAGCTAATCATGTTTGATGTTGTCGATCGTATTAATTAAATGCGGAATTTGCCTGTGGAGGCATTGAATTCCTTCGTGAACGGCTTTGGGATTGCCCGGCAACGTGATGATGAGTACATTGCCGAAGGATGCGCCGATGCTGCGGCTGCTCCAGCTGAAGGGAGTGAACTGCGAACCATATAACCGCAGCTGCTCTCCAATGCCCGGAATAAGACGATCTGCGAGCTCTGATACGGTTTCGGGTGTGTTGTCTCGCGGGGCGATACCTGTCCCGCCAGTTGTAATGATCAGCCGGGCGCTGCCATGTTCCCGGATCTGTTCAATATGCCGCCTCAGTGCGGCGGGTTCATCCGGAATCACATGGGTAGAGGTTACTGTAGCGCCTAAGTCCTCCAGCAGTGCCTGTGCAACGGGCGTCGTTTTATCTTCGTAGACACCGGCCGCTGCCCGATCGCTCAGGGTAATGATGGCGACATTCACACCCTTTAGGGTTTGTGGCGGCCGTGGGCTCACTTTTTCACGGGCCCAATCCGGAATGCTAGACGGATTGAGCCACAGCCCCGATTTGCCGCCCGACTTCGCCAGTAGTCGAACGCCGTCGATGAGCAGATCAGGTTCAATCATTTTGGTGAGATCCCAGATCGTTAGCAGGGCGGCACTGACACCGGCCAGTGCTTCCATTTCTACGCCAGTCTTGGCATGTGTCGATGCGGTGCAGAAAATACGGACAGCGTGAGCATCCTCTTCCAGTTCGCTCTTGAGGCTTACCTGATCAAGACCCATGGGGTGGCACAGGGGCATCAGTGAACTGGCGGATTTGGCGCCCTGAATACCGGCAATTTCGGCCAGCATGAGAGCGTCACCTTTGGGGAGCGCACGCTGACGAATCAGTGAGAAGGCATCCTTGCCAACGACGATTCGGCCTTCGGCGATTGCGATTCGATGAGTGGCAGCTTTGCCACCAACGTCGATCATGTGAAATCCCTGGTTCATCGGGTTAACCACCCAAAGCGGCAAGGTGCGGTGTAGTGCCTGTCTGGTGGAAATGCAGCAGATGTGTCGGTGCTTTCTGTAGTAGCAATCCGGCCACAGTTGCTTGAAGTTCCTCCCGCTGATCTCTATGTCGCAGCAGGTGGCGTAAGGAGTGACCGCCATTTCCAAACAGGCAAAGACGCAAGTTGCCCGTGGCCGTGACGCGCAACCGATTGCATGTGTTGCAAAAATCTTTACTGTAGGGCGCGATGATGCCGATCTGGCCTTGGTAGTCGGCGTGCTGAAACTCCTGTGCGGGGCCGGCACCCGGTTCGCGAGCCATTTCCGACCAGCCCAAGGCTTTCAATTGGTCGCCAATCTCCTGCCCCCGGATGTGATGACGAGTAAAGTATTCCTTGTTTGAACCAGTCTCCATCAGTTCGATGAATCGGATACTGATGGCTTCGGAGCGGATCCAGGCCAGAAAGGCCCCCAGTTCATGATCATTGACGCCACGCAAAAGCACCGTGTTGACCTTGATCTTCTCAAAACCAGCATCCTGAGCGGCCTTAATGCCGTCCATCACTTTGTTTAGATGGTCATGACCGGTGATGTCGGCGAAGCGTCGACGATCAAGACTGTCAACACTGACGTTGATGGCCGAAATGCCTGCATTCCGCCAGAGGTGTGCATTCTCGGCAAGTTTGTAACCGTTGGTGGTTGCGGCCACTCGGCTGATACCGGGAACTGAAGAAACGCGAGCAGCGATTTCTGCAAAATCCTTACGCACAGTAGGTTCGCCGCCCGTCAGGCGAACCTTCCACAACCCCAGCCCGGCAAGGGCGCCGACCAGGTTCTCGATTTCGTCAGCGCTAAGGAAGCGTGTACTCTCACCCTTCTGGTAGCCGTCTGGCAAGCAATACTGGCAACGGTAATTGCAGATATCGGTGATGGATAGGCGCAAATAGCTAAAACTCCGGCCATGCGGGTCAGTAAGCGTTTTCATCCTATCCTCGATTTCTAAGTAGGCATTGCCTCAAAAGTCAGCAAACCCATCCAGCCGCAATGATCGGTGTGCTGTATTAATCATGGTGTGATTATCTCGGTAATTGGGCCGGAGAATCGAGTTTATCCGGGGTAGGGGCGCTACCCCTTTGGGGGTAAGGTGGCGTTGGAACTTATCCCGGACGGCCGTCGATTCTAGGGCGGAGTAACCACGGTGTGTAGCGATAAGTGTAGGCGAGAAAACCGAGAGACCATGCAATGCCAGAGGCCATCAGCACGTCACGCGTCTGCGTGGGGTCTAGAATCTGCGGCATCGCGGCAAAAACCCGCAACACGCCACTGATGGCGATCAGGATAAAAAACGCAACATCGATGGGGCTGGCAGTAATCTGTCGACCGGTGTGTCCCATAGCCGTGCGCGTCACCATGCCGGCGATAACAAGACCCATGGCACCCACGGCCAGTGCATGTATTGGCAGCGATCGCGGTACGAAACCCGATGATTCAAGGCCCATGGCGAGAAGGGTCAGGGGAATCCAGAGGTAGCCGAGTTGCAGAACCCAGACCATGGGATGCTTCAGTGTTCGCCAGGGTTTCCAGCCGATCCAACGGGCGAGATTCACGCCAGCCGCAATGAGACAGGCTGTTAAAGCCAGATGTGGTGGAAGTGTCCACCAGGCGATCAGGCCGATGGCCGTGCAGATCGGTGTAGCGGCGACGAAAAACGGTGGATTCCAGATGGTGATACCCCGGACACCGTTCTGGGTGAAATTCGGAATAACCCGCCCACCCATGACAACCAGGAGCTGCATGATGACCAGAAGGGCAAGCTCAACCGGATAGAGTGGGCTGATGGATTGGTTGGTCAGCACGATGACGTAGAACCATGCATTGCAAGCAATCATCAGCAGGACGAGGCCGAGGAGCAGAAAATTCTTCCAGAGTTTTGCCAGCCAGAGGACTCGCAATAGCAACCCCGTGAGCAATAAGCCAAAAGCGATATCGGCAGCAGCGGCGAATGTGAGTTCACTCTGCACGATGAAAAAGCGGGCAAGAGCCCAGAGTACAAAAAGCAACCCAAGCGGCAGGCCTGCGGCGGGCAGAATGCCGGTCCAGTTGTTACTGGCGGTCAGTAAAAAGCCGGCAATAACGGCCATAGCAAAGCCGAAAACCATTTCATGTGCATGCCAGAAGATGGGATTAAGGGCCGAAGCCGGGAAGCCCAGCCCCCCGAACAAGATGCCAAGCCAGACAAGGACAGCAATGAAGGAAAAAATCGCGGCACCCAGATAGAACGGCCGGAATCCCAAACGCCATAAGCCGATTCCCGTCATGGGCCGCTCCCGGCGTGCCTGGCTTTCCTTGATTGTCAGCAGATTACTGGGCCGGGTCGTCTTCTTGACGCTTGTCATGGGTGTCTGTCGTCATGTTCATGTGAATCAGACATGGATTCTTGCGAACTTCTGTTAGGTTTGACCATACCTATTCAGGAGTAAGCGCGATGTAGTTTGTATCGAGGAGGGGCCCGCCGGGTTTCAGCCAATGTTATTGGAAACGGCCCAGACCGCAGCTTCGACCCGCGAACGGAACTTTAGCTTCTTGAGGAGGTTGCGGATATGGACCTTGACGGTGCTATCCATGATGTCAAGCTCACGCGCAATCAGTTTGTTGGACATGCCGTGCGCCAGACATTTCAGGATGCTGAGCTCCCGCTCCGTTAAGCCGGCCTGCGACCGGTTGGTAACAACGGCTTCCTGGCGCAATGCCGTTGCCAGAAGACCACTAAGTTCAGCGCTAATGGCGTTTTTGCCGAGTATTGATTCCTTGATGAGGCGAATCATTTCTTCAGGGTCAGTATCTTTCAAAATATAACCGTCTGAGCCGGCACGGATTGCACCAACGAGGTCGTCGGGATTATTGGAAACAGTCAATAGAATAATCCGCGAATCGATATCCTTGTCGCGCATGAGCTGGAGTGTTTCGATGCCATTCAAGCCTTTCATATTCAGATCGAGCAGGATCAGGTCCGGATGGTGCTCGAGCGCGAGTGCGACACCTTCTTCACCGGAAGCAGCTTCGGCAACCACCTTGAACTCGGGCTCCATGCCCAGAAGCTGAACCACCCCTTTCCGGAAAAGCGGGTGGTCGTCGATGATCAGGGTGTTGATGGGGGTGTTGGTCATGACATGGCCTTTTAGCGTTCAGTATCAGATTTTTCAGGTAGGAAGGTTAGCAGCACTTCTGTGCCACCCTGCTCCCGGTTTCGGACCGTAATCACGCCATCCAGTGACTGGGCCCGGTCTTCCATGATGATCAGCCCGTAATGGTTTTCCGGAGACCTGGCATCGCCTATGCCGATACCATTATCACTGATGCGAATCGCAACAACGTGATTTTCCGAAACCGTGGCGCTGATAAAAACTTCGCTTGCCTGCGCGTGCTTCTCGATGTTCGCTAGCGCTTCTCGGATGATCCGCAGGACGTGAATCTCTTCGTTGGCTGAGAGCAATGTTGGCGGCAGGTCGTTTTTACAATCGATACGGAGATTGCAGCGCCGGCTAAACTCTTCGGATGTTTCGCTCAGAGCAGTCTGGAAGCCGCGCTCGTCAATTTTAAGCCGGAAGGCACTGATCAACTCACGCAGCTCTTTGTAGGCACTGGCCAATCCGGCCTTGAGTTCCGAAACGATTTCATGCTGATCGAAAGGCGCCAGATGATTCTTTTCCAGCCGGGCTACCTGAATTCTCAAATAGCTCAGAGATTGAGCAATGGAATCGTGCAGTTCCCTTGCGATAGTCGATCGCTCCTCCAGTACGGCAATGCGGTGCAATTCTTCCTGGTGCTGCATCTTTGAAAGCGCCATTGAGAGATTGCTGCCGATTGCCTCAAGAACGCGCATTTTCCAGGCGGGGACGGCTGCATCTGATTTGAGCCTGAAAGGTAATACACCCGTGATGGATCCCCTATCTTTAATCGGCACAAAAACCATGGGTTGATCGCCGGCATTAGGGGTGTCTGATTGGGCCAGGCTACTCTTAAAACAATCTTCGCAGCCTCGTTCTCCACAAAGTTTCTCAATATCGGATTTGAGCAAGTTGGTTGTCAGACGGTGCGCCGGATAGGCGCCGTTTTCGTTGATGCAAATGGTTCCCGAGCCTAGATCCAGTTCCTGCTCAATATCATTAAGAAGCTCCTTAAGCGACCCGGGTGTGAAATTACTTTCGGAGAGGCGTAAGGCGGAGCGGTACATGAGTTCAAGAGAGCGGTTGGTTTCAGTGAGTTCCTTCGTCCGCTCCGCGATCAAGCGCTTCTGATTTTCATAGGTTTCAGAGATTTCAGAGACCATCATGTTGAATGTTTCGCCGAGCTGACCTAGCTCATCCTGATCGGTATGCGAAGCCTTGGCCGAAAAATCATTATCACGCACACGGCTGGCAACACTCAGAAGGTCCCGGAGTGGTTTGACGACCTGGTTTTTCATCATCCACATGGTGATGACACAGACGGAGACGGTCATCACCAATAGTGCAATCTGTAAAGATTTCAGAAGTGCGATTTTCTGCTCGAGATCTTCTTCGATCAGAGAGACGATGCCATTTATTTGCAGAACGAATGTCGAAATTTCTTCATTAAGGGCCTTCAGTGTGGCGGCGTTCCGTTTCTCGTTAATACTCAGCAAAGACGGTGAAATATACTCGCCCCAGAACTTGCGAACTTCGGCAAACTTTGCCGGCAATTCGCTGTAGTCCGCAGAGCGGGAGATGACAAAGCTCTCCAGCGCATCAAGCCGAAGCTGAAAATCAGTTGTGGCCTGGCTAATGGTCGTGGTTGACGCGCCAGATTCGGCATAGCTGAGTAACCGGTAACTCATCATACGCAGTGATCCGGCGGAATTGATGGCGTTGGCTTTGCCGAGGCTGTTGTCCGCGATCGAGGTCGATAGCACCATCGAGATAAAAGATAAGAATGCAATCGTCCCCATGGCAAGCCCGAGTCTTACCAGAAGCGAGTCTTTGATCGAGATGTTGGGAATGACCGAAAAAACCATGAAACGACCCTGGATTGTTTCCCCTGGCGGGGTAGAGGGAATTAGGGAGTACCACCATTTTGAACGTATCTGACCCATTGTTCAGGGTTGCGAGCATTACATATTTCTAACCACTTGTTTTGTCGAACATATTCACCCATCGACGGATTCAGGTCCATACCAATAAAGAGGTATGCATGAACAAAACCTGACAGTTGGGAGGGCTATCACAGATCTATTCCTCTTTCTATGATGCCTTCCAAAGAATACGAAAGCATCAGGGGGTTGAATATGTTCAGCAGAAAGCAGTGGTCAGTTGTTTCATCCAGTACGTTCGCATTCACGATATGTTTTGCGATCTGGATGATGTTCGCGGTGATCGGAATTCCGATCAAAGCCAAGCTGGGTTTGAACGAAACTGAATTTGGTTTATTAACTGCGATGCCGGTGTTATCGGGTTCCTTGATCCGCCTGCCATTGGGAATGCTGACCGATAAGCTGGGCGGGCGTATCGTATTCTTCATTCTGATGCTGTGTTGTGTGGTGCCGATCTGGTTTATCGGTGATGCGACGGAGTTTTGGCAGTTCCTGGTGCTGGGCCTGTTCGTCGGCCTGGCAGGCGGTTCGTTTTCAGTAGGGATCGCCTACGTGGCGCGCTGGTTCGACAAAAAGAACCAGGGACTGGCGATGGGCATTTTCGGCGCCGGTAACTCCGGAGCTGCGGTCACCAAGTTCGTGGCGCCCTCGATCGTTCTGGCCTTTGGCTGGACGATGGTGCCCAAAGTCTACGCTGTCGCCATGCTGGTGACGGCGCTTGTTTTCTGGATGTTCAGCTTTACGGACAAGAGCCATAACGTCCATAGCAGCGTCACGGTGGCGGATCAGCTCAAGGCGCTGAAAGATCCGCGTGTCTGGAAGTACTGTCAGTACTACTCGATTGTGTTTGGCGGCTATGTGGGCCTTGCACTCTGGATGACCAAGTATTACGTATCGGAATACGGCTTCGATCTAAAAACCGCAGCCTTGCTGGCCGCCTGCTTTTCGCTTCCGGGTGGCGTGTTGCGCGCGGTTGGCGGCTGGCTGTCGGATAAATACGGCGCTCACTCGGTGACCTGGTGGGTGCTGTGGGTTAGCTGGATCTGTCTGTTTATCATGTCTTACCCGCAAACAGACTTCACGATCCAGACGGTGAATGGCCCTGAGACTTTCCATATCGGCCTTTCGCCGACGGTTTTCACGATCCTTTTATTCTTGATCGGCGTCGCCTGGGCCTTCGGCAAGGCTTCCGTTTTCAAATATATCTCTGACGACTATCCAGACAACATTGGCGTAATTTCGGGGATCGTCGGCCTGGTAGGTGGCCTCGGCGGCTTTATCCTGCCGATCATGTTCGGCGCCCTGGTCGACCTGACGGGCATCCGGTCTTCGTCTTTCATGCTGCTGTACGGCGTCGTCTGGGTCTCGCTGATCTGGATGTATTTCACCGAAGTGCGGACGTCTTCGGTGCTGGAACACAAACCTGCCAAGCGTGCTGACTAATCTGAATTCACTTTAATCGAACGGAGTACATCATGGCAAAAGTCTTAACGACATGGCTGCCGGAAGACAAGAAGTTCTGGGAGGCCGAAGGCAAATCGGTTGCGCGCCGCAACCTGTGGATTTCAATTCCCTGTCTGCTGCTGGCGTTTGCAGTGTGGATGGTCTGGAGCGTGGTGGTCGTGAACTTGCCGAACATTGGCTTCAAGTTCGATACCGATCAATTGTTCTGGTTGGCAGCACTACCGGGCTTGTCGGGCGCGACACTGCGTATTTTTTACTCATTCATGGTGCCGATCTTCGGAGGCCGCCGCTGGACCGCCATTTCGACGGCATCGCTGCTCCTGCCCGCTTTCGGCATAGGTATTGCCGTGCAAAACCCGGAAACGCCTTACGCAACTTTCCTGATTCTGGCGCTCCTCTGCGGTTTTGGTGGCGGTAACTTTGCCTCCAGCATGTCGAATATCAGCTTCTTCTTCCCGAAGGCGCAGAAGGGGGGTGCGTTGGGTTTGAACGCCGGTCTGGGTAATCTGGGCGTCTCCGTAGTGCAGTTTGTCGTGCCTATCGTTATTACCGCCGGTGTTTTTGGCGTGTTGGGTGGTGATGCACAAACCTGGGTCAAGGGTGCACAAACCAAGCAGATGTGGCTGCAGAATGCCGGATTTATCTGGGTGCCGTTCATTGCCCTGTCGACAATTGCTGCCTGGTTCGGCATGAATGACATCGCCAGCGCCAAGGCTTCGTTCGCCGATCAGGCCGTGATTTTCAAGCGCAAACATAACTGGCTGATGTGCTGGCTATATCTGGGCACATTCGGTTCATTCATCGGCTATTCGGCGGGTTTCCCGCTGCTGACCAAGACGCAGTTTCCGGAAGTGAATCCGATCCAGTACGCCTTCCTAGGCCCGCTGGTGGGTGCTATTGCCCGTGTGATCGGTGGCTGGATTTCGGACAAGCTGGGTGGCGCGATTGTGACCTTCTGGACCTTCATCCTGATGATTGTGGCCGTCTTCGGCGTTATTCAGTTTGCGCCGAGCGCGACGAGCGCCGGCAGTTTCTGGGGCTTTTTTGCGATGTTCATGCTGCTGTTCATGGGTACCGGCGTCGGTAATGCCTCCACCTTCCGCATGATTCCGGTGATCTTCATGACCGAGCGTCAACGTGACGCAGTCGGCAAGGGACAACAGGCTGAAGAGGCTGCAATTATCGCCGGCAACAAGGAAGCGGCTGCCGTTCTGGGCTTTACCTCGGCCATCGCTGCCTATGGCGCTTTTTTCATTCCGAAGTCTTTTGGCACCTCGATTGCGGCAACCGGTAGCGCCGAGTTCGCGCTCTACAGTTTTATCTGTTTTTACGTCACCTGCATTGTTATTACCTGGCTGTTCTACAGCCGCCGTAATGCACCGATGCCCTGTTAATCGGCTTTTACTGATTTGTACAACACCGTACTAAAGGAAACGATATGAGTCACTTTATCGATCGACTGAAATTTCTGAGTGCAGACAAAGAGGAATTTTCGGAAGGGCACGGCCAGACCACCACTGAAAACCGTGCCTGGGAAGACGCCTACAGAAAGCGCTGGCAGCATGACAAGATCGTCCGCTCGACGCATGGTACAAATTGCACGGGTTCATGTTCCTGGAAGATCTACGTAAAGGGTGGGATTGTCACCTGGGAAACCCAGCAGACCGACTACCCGCGTACCCGACCGGATATGCCGAACCATGAACCGCGCGGCTGTGCCCGGGGGGCGTCGTACTCCTGGTATTTGTATAGCGCAAACCGCGTAAAGCATCCGATGGTGCGTTCTTCGTTGCTGAAGGCCTGGCGTAAGCATCGCCAGACCCTCTCACCGGTAGCCGCCTGGGAAGCGGTTGTTTCGGATCCCAAAACCGTCAAGCGCTATCAGAGCGAACGCGGCAAAGGTGGCTTCCTGCGCACTAGCTGGGATGAAGTGAACGACATGGTCGCCGCAGCCAACATTTATACCGCGGCAAAACATGGACCTGATCGTATTATCGGCTTCTCGCCGATTCCAGCGATGTCGATGGTCAGCTATGCAGCGGGTAGCCGCTACCTGTCACTGATCGGCGGCGTCTGCATGAGCTTCTACGATTGGTATTGCGATCTACCGCCGGCCAGCCCGCAAACCTGGGGCGAGCAGACCGACGTGCCCGAATCGGCCGACTGGTACAACTCAAGCTACATCATGATGTGGGGTTCCAACGTACCGCAGACCCGTACACCGGATGCGCACTTCATGGCGGAAGTCCGTTACAAAGGCGCCAAAGTGGTGTCGGTGTTCCCGGATTATTCGGAAGGCGCCAAGTTCGGCGATATGTGGTTGCACCCGAAGCAGGGTACCGATGCCGCACTGGCCATGGCGATGGGCCATGTCATCCTGAAGGAATTTCACGTTGCCGGCAAGAGCGATTACTTCGATAACTACTGCCGCCAGTACACCGACATGCCGAATCTGGTCTGTCTGACCGAGAAAGACGGCACCTATGTGCCGGACCGTTACCTGCGAGCCGCCGATCTAGCCGGTGCGCTTGGTGAAGCGAATAATCCAGACTGGAAGACGCTGGTCATTGATGAAACGAGCAATGCGCTGACCGTACCAGTCGGCTCGATCGGCTTCCGCTGGGGTCAGGAGAAAGATGGCGCATCGACGGCCGACAAGGGCAAGTGGAACCTGAAGGAAGAGACCAGTGATGGCCGTCAAATCAAGCCACGCCTGTCGCTGGTGCAGAAGCACGATGCCGTAGTTGAAGCTGCTTTTCCGTATTTCGGCAATATCGAGCACGAGCATTTCAACAGCACCACCCATAGTGATGTGCTGAAGCGTCGCGTACCCGTCCGCAAGATACAGACCGCACAGGGCGAAATGCTGGTCGCCACAGTATATGACTTGTATGTTGCCAATTATGGTGTTGATCAGGGCTTGGGTGGCGACAACGTTGCCGCCAGCTACGATGACGATATTCCGTACACCCCGGCCTGGCAGGAAAAGATCACCGGCGTGCCGCGGGATCAGGTGACGCAAGTCGCCCGCGAATTCGCACAGAACGCCCATGACACACATGGCAAATCGATGGTGATCATCGGCGCCGCCATGAATCACTGGTATCACATGGACATGAATTACCGGTCCATCATGAACATGCTGATCATGTGTGGTTGTATCGGCCAATCGGGTGGCGGCTGGGCGCATTATGTGGGCCAGGAAAAACTGCGTCCGCAAACCGGCTGGACAGCACTGGCCTTCGCGCTGGACTGGAATCGTCCGCCGCGTCACATGAACAGCACCTCGTTCTTCTACGCACATACCGATCAATGGCGTTATGAAACGCTGCGTGTTGCGGACATCCTGTCGCCGCTGGCCGACAAGCAAAAGTTCAGCGGCAGCCTGATCGATTTCAACGCACGCTCCGAACGGATGGGTTGGCTGCCGTCAGCCCCGCAGCTGGAGCGCAACCCGTTGGAGCTGTCGCGTGAAGCGATTGCCAAGGGCGTCGATCCGAAAGACTATGTGGTTAGCCAGCTAAAGTCAGGGGAACTCAAGTTTTCCTGTGAAGACCCGGATAACCCCAAGAATTTCCCGCGCAATATGTTTGTATGGCGTTCGAATCTGTTGGGTTCGTCCGGCAAGGGGCACGAGTACTTTCTCAAGCATCTGCTTGGCACCACCAACGGCGTGCAGGGCAAGGACCTTGGCCAGACCGGTGAAGTCAAGCCGCAGGATGTGGTCTGGCGCGATGAGGCACCGGAAGGCAAGCTGGATCTGCTGGTGACGCTGGATTTCCGAATGTCGACGACCTGTCTGTACTCCGACATCGTGCTGCCGACGGCCACCTGGTATGAAAAGAACGATCTGAATACCTCGGACATGCACCCGTTCATTCACCCGCTGTCGAAAGCCGTCGACCCGGCCTGGGAGGCACGTAGCGACTGGGAGATCTACAAGGGATTTGCCAAACGCTTCTCCGAGTTGTCAGATGGCTACCTCGGCGTCGAAAAGGATGTAGTCGCCGTGCCGATTCTGCACGATACTGCCGGCGAAATCGCCCAGCCGTATGACACCAAAGACTGGAAGCGTGGCGAGTGTGAAGCGATCCCCGGCAAAACGATGCCGAACTTCGTGGTGGTCGAGCGCAACTACAGCCAGATCCACGACAAGTTCACGTCACTGGGCCCGCTCATGGACAAGTTGGGCAATGGGGGCAAGGGCATCAGCTGGAATACCGAGCATGAAGTCAAGCTGCTCGGTCAACTGAACTACAAGGTGCGTAACGAAGGTGTGGCGCAAGGCCGCCCGAATATCGACACCGACATCGATGCGACCGAGGTTGTTCTGATGCTGGCTCCGGAAACAAACGGCGAAGTCGCCGTCAAGGCCTGGGCTGCATTGTCGGAATTTACCGGCATTGATCACCGTCATCTGGCCCTGACCCGCGAAGACGAAAAGATCCGTTACCGCGATGTGCAGGCACAGCCGCGCAAGATCATCTCCAGCCCGACCTGGAGCGGTATCGAATCCGAACACGTCAGCTACAACGCCGGCTATACCAACGTACATGAGCTGATCCCTTGGCGGACGCTCACGGGCCGACAGCAACTGTATCAGGATCACGAGTGGATGCGCGCCTTCGGCGAGGGCTTCTGTTCATACAAGCCGCCGGTGGATCTGCGCAGCCACCAGTCGGTGATGAACAAGAAGCCGAATGGCAACAAGGAAATCGCGCTCAACTTCATTACGCCGCACCAGAAGTGGGGGATCCACAGCACCTACACCGACAACCTGATCATGCTCACACTGTCGCGTGGTGGCCCGATCGTCTGGCTGTCGGAAGTGGACGCCCGGAAGGTCGGTATCGAGGACAACGACTGGATCGAGGCCTTCAACAGCAACGGTGCGCTGTGTGCGCGTGCCGTGGTCAGCCAGCGTGTGCCGGAGGGCATGGTGATGATGTACCACGCCCAGGAAAAGATTGTGAACGTGCCCGGGTCAGAAATCACCCAGACGCGCGGCGGCATTCATAACTCCGTGACACGTGCTGTGTTGAAGCCAACGCACATGATCGGCGGCTACGCGCAGCTGAGCTATGGCTTCAACTATTACGGCACGGTCGGTTCCAACCGCGATGAATTCGTGGTGGTCCGCAAGATGAATAAAGTGGACTGGATGGACGGTCCTGCACAACCGGCAATGGAGGCCTGATCATGAAAGTTCGTGCACAAATCGGTATGGTGCTCAATCTGGACAAGTGCATCGGTTGCCATACCTGTTCGGTGACGTGTAAAAACGTTTGGACAACCCGTGAGGGTGTCGAGTACGCCTGGTTCAATAATGTCGAAACCAAACCGGGAGTTGGGTTTCCGCACAACTGGGAAGACCAGAAGCAGTGGAATGGCGGCTGGGAGCGCAAGTCGAATGGCAAGCTGCAACTGAAGATGGGTTCGAAGCTGAAGATACTTTCCAAGATCTTCGCCAACCCGGACCTGCCGCAGATTGACGATTACTACGAACCGTTCACGTTTGATTACGAGCATCTGCAAAATGCCCCGCTTTCGAAGGCTGCGCCGGTTGCTCGGCCACGCTCTCTGATAACCGGTCAGCGGATGGAGAAGATTGAGGGTGGGCCGAACTGGGAAGAAATTCTCGGTACCGAGTTTAGCAAGCGCTCTAAGGACACCAACTTCGAAGACGTGCAGAAGGAGATGTACGGTCAGTTCGAAAACACCTTCATGATGTACCTGCCGCGCCTGTGCGAGCACTGCCTGAATCCGGCCTGCGTGGCCGCCTGCCCGGCGGGTTCGATCTACAAGCGCGAAGAAGATGGGGTCGTGTTGATCGATCAAGATAAGTGCCGTGGCTGGCGCATGTGCGTGTCGGCTTGTCCTTACAAGAAGATCTATTACAACTGGAAAAGCGGCAAATCCGAGAAGTGTATTCTCTGCTATCCGCGTCTTGAGTCAGGTCAGCCCACTGTCTGTTCGGAAACCTGTGTCGGCCGTATCCGTTACCTGGGCGTGTTGCTCTACGATGCTGACCGCATCGAGCAGGCAGCCTCTATCGAGAACGAGCAGGATCTGTATCACGAACAATTGAAGATGTTCCTCGATCCGAACGACCCGGAAGTTCGCGCTGCTGCCCTGCGTGACGGTGTGCCGCAAGCCTGGATTGATGCTGCTGCCGAATCACCAGTCTACAAGATGGCGATCGATTGGAAGATTGCCTTCCCGCTGCACCCGGAATACCGCACGCTGCCCATGGTCTGGTATGTGCCGCCGCTGTCGCCGATCAATACAGCGATGGAGAAGGGCCAGATGCAGATGAAGGGCGTTCTGCCGGACGTCGAATCGCTGCGTATTCCGGTCAAGTATCTTGCCAACCTACTGACCGCAGGTGAAGAAAAGCCTGTGCATGACGCGCTAAACCGCATGCTCGCCATGCGTCGCTTTATGCGTGATCGCCATGTCGCGAAGTTCGACAATCAGGCTGTACTTGAACAGGCCGGTTTGAATGTCTCCGAAGTCGAAGACATGTATCGCTATCTGGCCATTGCCAACTACGAAGATAGATTCGTGATTCCGACCACGCACCGTGAGTATGCCGAGAACGCCTTCGACATGAAAGGTTCGTGTGGCTTCTCATTCGGTAACGGCTGTTCGGACGGAGATTCGGAGACCAGTCTGTTTGGTCGAAAGAACGGCGAACGTGTTATTCCGATTCACGAGGTGAAATGATGCAAGCCAGAACTCTGAAAGCGATTTCGCTGCTCCTTCACTATCCGGATCAGGCCTTGATTGATCACCTGGATGAGCTGAAGGCCGCAACAGATGCCGAGTCGGGCATCAAGCGTGGCCGTCTGGATGCGCTGTATCAGCACCTGGCACAGGGCGATCTGTACCTGCACGAAGAGAACTACGTGGCGCTGTTCGACCGCGGTCGTGGCACATCGTTGTATCTCTTCGAGCATGTCCACGGCGAATCCCGGGACCGAGGTCAGGCCATGGTTGATTTGCTTACCATGTACGGCGAGTCAGGTTTTGATCTCCCGCCAGGCGAATTGCCGGACTATCTGCCCGTCTTTCTGGAATATCTTTCTCAGATCGAACCTGCCAAGGCCAGACTGTTGCTGACAGAAGTTACGCATCTGGTACGCAATATCGGTGAGAACTTGGCCAAGCGCGGTAGCCATTACTACCTGCTGTGCTCGGCTTTGCTGGAACTGGCCGGTGAGAAAGTGCTCGACGTCAACTTCGTGCCGATGGACTTCAGCACCGAGCAGGAGGACTACGACAAACTCGATAAGGTGTGGGCAGAAGAGCCTGTCACCTTTGGTGGCGCTTGTTCAACACCTGACTACGGTAATGGTTCGGGTGAATCCGTTGTTCAATTTATTCCGCGTGCTGGCAGCCAAAATACAGCGGCTGTCGAAACTCTGGGAGCATAACCATGAACTATCTGAATAATCTCTTATTCGATATCTACCCCTATGTAGCGCTGTCGATATTTTTACTGGGTAGCCTGATCCGCTATGACCGGGATCAATACACCTGGAAAGCAGATTCTTCGCAGTTGCTGCGCCGGGGTCAGCTGCGTCTGGGGAGTAATCTGTTCCATATCGGAATCATTGGTCTTTTCTTCGGACACTTCGCCGGTCTTTTAACGCCGAAAGATTTGTATCATGCACTGGGATTGTCGACCGAAAATAAGCAGTTGCTCGCAATGGTCGCGGGTGGTGTGCTGGGTGTGATGGCCATGATTGGCGTCCTGTTGCTGCTACACCGTCGATTATCGGATCCCCGAATCCGCAAGACGTGCACTGGAATGGACATTTTTATTCTGGTATGGATCTTCGTAACCCTGGCGCTTGGCATGCTGACTATTCCTGCCTCGGCAGCCCACATGGACGGCAGTGTCATGATTCTGCTGGCTAACTGGGCGCAGTCCATCGTCACCTTTCAGCCAGGGGCGGCCGAATATCTGACGACCGTATCCTGGGCTTACAAAATACACCTGTTCTTTGGTATGACGCTGTTTGTATTATTCCCGTTTACGCGGCTTGTACATGTCTGGAGTGGATTTGGATCAGTCGGCTATCTGTTTCGTCCACACCAGGTTGTTAGAAAGCGCAACTGACACATTAAGGTAGGCAATAATGACGACTCTCGTAGAAGAAAATTTCAGACTTCTTGGCGCAAGCACGTTGAAGCCATTAACGCTGCAGGGAAAAACCTTGTTGCCTATTGTCCAGGGTGGAATGGGGGTGGGTGTATCTGCCCATTCCCTTGCCGGATCCGTTGCAGCGTGTGGTGGTGTAGGCACGATCGCCTCCGTAGATCTTCGGCATCTACACCCTGATCTACAGGAGAAGACCCATCGATTAAAAGGCCCTGCTGCTAAAGCAGTAATCGATGCAGCTAATATAGAAGCATTGCGACGAGAAATTGTGGCGGCAAAGTTAAAGAGTCAGGGCGCTGGCTTAATCGCGGTGAATGTGATGAAGGCGCTGACGGAGTATGCGTCATACGTTAATACCGCACTCGAACATGGTGCAGATCTGATTGTGGTAGGGGCCGGCTTGCCTCTCGACTTACCCGACTTGGCGGAGAAGTACCCGAACGTCGGGTTGATCCCCATCTTGTCCGACGCGCGTGGTGTCCAAATCGTTCTAAAGAAATGGCTTAAAAAAGACAGACCGCCGGCGGCCATCATTATTGAGCACCCAGCCTACGCAGGCGGCCACCTGGGCGCTTCCGGGATTGACGACCTCAAGAACGAACGTTTCTCATTTGAGAAGGCCGTGCCAGAGACAATTAAATTACTCGAATCATTTGGGCTAAGCGCTGAAGTCCCGATCATTGTGGCGGGAGGCGTTAGAACGCACGCCGATATCTTGAAAATGCAGGCATTGGGCGCAGCGGCCGTACAGATGGGAACGGCATTTGCGGTCACCATGGAAGGTGATGCCAGCGATGCCTTTAAACATATATTGGCGGACGCCCGGGATTCTGACCTTGTTGAGTTCCAGAGCGTTGCCGGCTTGCCCGCCCGTGCTGTAAAAACACCCTGGTTGTCGCATTATCTAGACCACGAAGACAAGCTGAAAGCCAAAGCCAAAGAAAAACCCAGTTGCATCAAGTCATTTGACTGCTTGGCGCATTGTGGGCTACGTGATGGATTGGCAAAGATGGGCCAATTCTGCATCGATCATCATTTGGCCGCAGCATTTAGAGGGGATGTCAAAAAAGGCCTCTTCTTCCGAGGTGCCGGTGAGCTGCCCTTTGGCAAAGAAATCCGCTCGGTAAAGGATCTCGTTACGGGGCTGTTGCAGGCTGCACCAAGTTACTCAACTTGAATGCGATGCTTGAAATCAATGCGGTTTACTCGATCCAACTGTGCTCCGGAGAGGTGCGGTTGTGGAAATATCTTGGCGAGGGGAAAGGCGGCAGAGTCTGGTGGAATGACCAGGATTCCGGAACAATCTTCAACGAAGAATCTATCCTGTACGCATGGCAGATTCTTGAAAAACAGGTCGCATAGTATCACCCCCGGAGGTTAAGGCATATGAGCATTGAATTCTGCAGTCGGTTATTGGAAGAGCTTCCGGATGCACTAATCGTTGCCGATGTCGCTGGAACGATCCGGATTTGGAATAAAAAAGCAGAAGAGCTTTTCAGATTTACGAAGAATGACGCGATTGGTGCACGCCTTGATTTGATTATTCCCGAGAATCTACGGAAGGCGCATTGGGATGGTTTTAATAGAGCTGTCTCCAGCGACACGGTGAAACTCAATGGGAAGGCCGTGCGAACCAAGGCTGTATTGGGCGATGGCTCCCATGCCTACATGGAGATTGCATTTTCGTTAACTCATGACGAAGATGGCCAACTTGTTGGCGTAACAGCGGTAGCCAGAAGTGTGCAGTGACCGGTATTCCTGCAGATAGGTTTTGTTGCGCAATTCTTCACCGGTTATAAAACCTAATGTAAAAACACAACAAAAGACTCGGAAGGTTACCCCCTTTGGGGTATGTACACCTTGATGTAGAGTTGAGACGATGGGTGCAACCCTTCGTTGAGGATGCACAAATGATTACCGATCGAATCGATGCGATTACGAGAATTCCCGAAGCCTACCGCTTTGCAACGCTGCCAGCACCCAAAAGTGTCAAGATAGAAATATCGCCTCGGTGCAATTACCGTTGCGGCTTTTGCGCTTTAAGAAACCGTGAAGTTCAGCCAAAATGGGATATGGACTTGGGGTTATTCAAAAAAATAACGAAACAGATGAGAGATGCCGGGGTTGAAGAAATTGGCGTTTTTTATCTTGGCGAATCATTTATGGCGCCTAACCTTTTGGTCGACTGCATTCGATATCTAAAGCAAGAAATAGGTATGCCCTATGTGTTTCTGACCTCTAACGGCTCAATGGCTTTTCCCGAGGCCGTCGAAGAATGCATGAAAGCAGGGTTGGATTCGCTCAAATGGTCTTGCAATGCCGCAAATGAAGAACAATTCGAGGAGATCATGGGGGTTTCTAAGAAACTGTTTCATCGCGCATACGAGAATATCAAAGACGCCTGGGAAATCCGTCAATCGGGGGGCTACAAGACGGGGCTATATGCATCATCCATCAAATATGATGGTGAACAACAAAAACTTATGGAAGCACTGATAGCGGATAAGGTGACGCCTTATGTTGATCAGCACTATTGGTTACCCCTGTATTCGATGGGTGCATTTGCAACACAGCGGGAAGAAGAGCTCGGCTACAAACCTACAGCGGGTAACCAGGGGCGCCTTGGCAATTTAAGAGATCCGCTTCCTTGTTGGTCTGCTTTCACTGAAGGCCATGTTACTGCTGAAGGAAAGCTTTCGGCCTGTTGCTTTGATGCGACAGCTAACTGGACAATGGGCGACCTTAATCAGGTTTCATTTATGGATGCCTGGAACTCTCCGGAATTCGTTAAACTTCGCGAAGCGCACCTAAAACGAGACGTGACCGGAACAGTGTGCGAAAAATGCATTGCTTACTGAGCGAGGTCTGTTCATGAGTTCCTGGGGGTGCCCGCACGAATTGAAGGGAATTTGCCAGAAGGTCGCACAAAAGGCCTGTGACCCGGGAATGAAAGGTTGCGTACTTGCAGGCAGGTATGTTTTTGCCAACTCGGAGGAGAAGAACAGTCGACGCCGTCAAAAGCAAAAATCTGCAGATGCCTCACCAGATATTTAATGACGATAAGCCTTATCCACCGGCCTGGATAAATTCCGGATCACCTGTAACATCAGCGTAAAGAGAAATACGCCTATCGCAATGGCATTGATGGTTACGCCGGATGTTCGCAGAGCCGTGCTCTCGAATAATCCGCCCATAACTCTGGCCGCGACGCCTAGATTCAGGATTGCCAGAGGTATATAGAAAATCCATGAATAAGGGATTTTGACGCGCATAACGGCTGGAAATATGATCGGGGCATGGCCAATGACCATTGAGAAAATAAATCCGATCGAGATTGAATGAATGGCGGCATCACGTTGATAGGGTGAATTCGTGAACTCGCCTGCCAGAAGGGCGCCCCCAATAAGCAGCCAAAAGTAGCCAAACAGTAGACAGATAGCGACAAAGCGCGTGATGCCGTTTTTTCGGACCGTTTTTCTGGCGATGTCAAAGCTAAACATCCAGATTGCCAAAGCACAATAGCTGGTGCCAAGCAATGGTGGATAATCCGGAGAGCTAAGCGCTGACATGAGTGACGCGGCAATGATCGATAGAACGATTCCGCCAAAGAGGGCTTTGCTCAATCTTTTAGGCGGCAGGAATCTCGTCAGTTCGAGACGCTCTCCTGCAATTGTTAATACCAGGAATGTGAGCCCACATGCGTTAGCGGCCATAGGATTTCCTGTGGCGCCCCAGATAACATTTCCAATGAGCCAGAGCATGGCGCCAGCCAGCAAGGTGAACGTGTAGATGGCCGGCTGCTTGATTACTACCAAGAGCGTCGTTGCAACAAAACAAATCCCGGCAAGAACGAATCCTGAAATGACGATTGTGATGGAAGCGCCTGCCAGTAGGAGCCCTCCGGCAATCCCGCTCAGCAATGGCGTCAAATAGGGAAAACTCAGACGACTTGCGACCGCCCGTTCCAGCCCGATGACCGTCCCGAAAAATCCTGAAATCATCAAAACGCTGTGAAATTGTGCAGCATCCAAAAATATCTCCGGGACCTTGATGCCGGTGCGCGCAAGGCCTGAGAGCACAGCCGCAACCAGAGCGGCGATTGCAAGTAGGATTAACGGCGCACGTTCTTTTGCGAATGAAGCCATGCGCTTACGACCATCCGAATTCGGATTTGGCCGCCTCGGACATCATGTCTGGCGACCATGGCGGATTAAAAGTTAAATCAACTTTTATGTCTGTTGGCAAAGGAAATTTTGCGCGAAGACATTCTGTCACCTCATCAATCAGCACATCCCCGACAGGGCAGGCCGGTGACGTCATTGTCATTTGTACACAAACACAGTTTGCTTCCAGCCAGATGCCATAAATTAGACCCATATCCACAATATTTATTCCTGCTTCCGGGTCGATGATGGCCTCAAGCAGAAGAGAAATCTCCTGTTGTGCACTTAGGGTCGGTAAGTTGGATAGTTCGGAATCTGTCATCTTCGTAGAAAAATGGATGCTTCATGCCGGATGATCAAGCATTCAACCTGTCCTGCATATACCTATAAGTTGGTATCGGCGACGCGATGTTTGCTTGGTTTTTGTATTCCTAAGAGCGAACGGCAACGCCAGGAGGCGCTCACCAGACTATACCCACGGGCATTAAGATGCTGTTAACATCAAGCTAGGAAAAGCAAGGGCAAAGGAACGTTGATGACTTGGAATCGGCAGATTGCTGGTTTTGTAGTGTGCTTATTGGGCATTTCATTGGTCGGTTGTGGTGACAGCAGTTCACCAAGCAGCGCTTCTGTCTGTCCGCAGGGAAACGGTATTGTGTCAGGCAGATTGGTAAGTTATCCGGTTGTTTCTGTAGATGATCCGGGAAATAGCAGTGACACCAACCAATTCGGCGCAGTTCCCTATAAATTCAGCATGGGCAAATTTAATGTCACGATTGCTCAATACGCCGCGTTTTTGAATGCGGTCGCCAAGACGGATGCCTACGATCTGTACCACCCGAATATGGGCACAGATATGAATAGTGCAGGGATTGAACGATCGGGAAACCCGGGGAACTATCGTTACACCGTGCTGAATAATGGTGGCGATAGCGCAAATCGTCCTATTGCCTATGTCACCTGGTTTAATGCGGCTCGTTTTGCCAACTGGATGGCCAATAATCAGCCGGAAGGGGTGCAGGATGCCAGAACCACAGAGGAGGGCGCATACCCGCTGAAAGGGGCTGTGAGTGGAAATGCAGTGAGCAAGAATCTATGCAACCCTAATACTGGTCAGACAATCACTTTCTGGATTCCAACTGAAAACGAATGGTACAAAGCCGCTTACTACTCCAGGCACTATGAGTCGACGTCGCAGCCAGGTTATTACCTGTATGCGACCCAGTCCAATGCATCGCCCGGGAATGTTGTCGGCGGATCTCCCAATCAAATGAATGTCATCGTTGGTGTTAATTTCTCGGTGACGCAGAATGCCACCCTATATGCAACACAGAACTATCTGACGGATGTTGGTGCTTACACGGGAAGCGCCAGTTATTACGGCACATTCGATCAAAACGGCGGGCTGTATCAGTGGAACGATTTAGATGGAAAACCTTTCCCGTATCGTGGTGTCAGAGGCAGTTTCTGGTTTGCCGGTGCTCAGGCCGCACAATCCATTAACTTCGCCGCGGTCACCCCCGAGCATGCGGGCAATGACATCGGTTTCAGATTGTCGTCGATCGCCAGGTGAGTGCACGTACATGAAAAATTTTGAACACAAGCTACGTTACATTCTTGCACTCCTCCTGATCCAGGTATCCTCCGCCTACGGGGTGACGTATGAATTGGTGACCGTGGCCAACCCGGGTAATGCCGCAGATAAGACTACCTACGGTGCAGTGGGCTACATATACCAAATCGGCAAATATGAAGTTACTGTGGCCAATTACACCGAGTTTCTTAACGCAGTCGCCAAGACAGATACTTATGGTTTATGGAACAACGCCATGCAGGCTGCAGCAAGTGTTGCGGGTATCACACGAACGGGAAGCCAGGGGAGCTATGTCTATTCGGTGATGACGGGAAGCTCGGGGCAATCCGCCTATAGTCAGGGTGGAACGCCTCCCTTTAAAACCACAACCGGTGTTGATAGCAGCAACTTTCCGATCACCTACGTCAGTTGGTTCAATGCAGCGCGCTTTGCCAACTGGATGTCGAATGGTCAGCCTGTAGGGCTTCAGAACAGTACTACTACCGAGAATGGTGCCTATAACTTGGAGGGTTCGACAAACAGCGGTTCGGCGCCTGCTAAAAATACAATCAACCCTAATACGGGATCGGCGCCACTATTTTCTATTCCCACCGAAAACGAGTGGTACAAAGCCGCCTACTATGACCCCTCGCTAAACCAGAACGCAGGCGGTTATTACCGCTTCGCAACCAGAAGCAATGTCGCCCCGGGTAATGTGTTGCCGAATAGCGGTTATAGCTCATCTCAACCGGCAAATAACCAGAGTAACTACATTTACGGTTCGTCCTATCTTTATTGCGTTACGCAGAACGCCGCGATCAATACGACTCAGTACTATTTGAGCCCGGTCGGCGCTTTCGGTCAGACATCGAGTGCGTACGGCGCATTGGATATGAACGGTAATGTCTGGGAGCTCAACAGCCGAAGCGGAGAAGCCTCTCCGAATGTGGGCATTCGTGGCGGCGCCTGGACGTCTTTGAGTTCCTATCTGGCGAACACCTACTATCTGGGGACGGTACCTTACTCAACGGCCTCTAATGTGGGATTCCGTCTGGCGGCCCCGTCGCGTTAATTGCCCGGTTGAGTGATTTTCAAAAACCGATTCTGAGCATGGTAGGATGCGAAACGTAAGTGCCAATTAACAACAGAATGCGGCTATTCAAGAGAGTTTAAACATGAAGCGTTCCTCCCGTTTTATTGCCTGGCTGCTGAGCTTGGTGACAGTTTTCTCAACTGTCTCATGTAGCTCAGGTGGTTCGTCTGCAGAGCAAACGCCACCCAACATTCTGTTTGTGGTCATGGATGACGTCGGTATTGACCAGATGGCCTCGTTTGGCTACGGTGGTGATACGCCGCCGAGCATGCCGAATATTACGGCGGTGGCGCAGCAGGGGGTTCGCTTCCGCAATACGTGGTCGATGCCTGAATGTTCCAATGGCCGCGCATCGTTCTTTACGGGTCGTTATCCGTTCCGCACCAATATTTATCAGGCGATCGGCCAGAACGATTTGGCGAATTCCCAGGTCACGCCTTACGACGTGACGGTGCCAAAGCTTCTGAAGAATGCCAATTACGAAAGCGGCATGTTTGGTAAGTTTCACCTGGCTGGGCCAGAGAACAACCAGGCCGGTTACAACACGCCTTCACAGTTAGGCTGGGACTATTTCTACGGTTGGATTGGTGGTTTGCCGGGCTCTCTGGATTCGACGGCAGGGGGTGTTGCTGCAGCGGGGACGTATTCATGCGGTTTCGTACCAAGTCGCGCCACGTCGCCTTCGACCGGGGCTGATAGCGGCGCCTGTTATTACGCGAACAACACCTGCGCCCAGAAAACTCAGACGTCGCCCAGTCAGGATGCTGCAGGGCTACAGTGTGTCGAATCAGGCGGTATTTTTGTGCCGAATCAGTCATGCGGTACGCCGCCAAGCACGCTGAATTTCAATGTGCAAAACGCCTACTATGTATCGCCGCTGGTAATTATTGAAAAGGGCAAGGAAGCGGTACAGGTGCCGCTGACGGATAGCCGTTCCCGTGGCTACCGGACAAAGATCGAAGCAGATGCAGCAATTGATTGGATCAACGGCAAGAAAGGCTCCAACAAGCCATGGATGGCCACAGTCAGTTTTAGTTCGGCACATACGCCATGGCAGCAGGCGCCAAAGCGACTGACGCCTGTAAGTAGCCAAGTGCCAGGCCTAGACGGATTGGACTGTACGAATAACGCAGACGGTCGCGTGATCCAGAATCAGATGACCGAGGCATTGGATACCGAGTTTGGCCGGGTGATGGTAGAAACCGGCCTTGCAACGCGCGGCGCTGACGGTCGGCTGCGCTACGACCCCAAAGCGAGCAACACGGTAATTGTGATTGTTGGCGATAACGGTACGCTGGGGAATGCGGTCAAAGTGCCTTTTAACCCGTCTTATGCCAAGGGCACCGCCTATCAGGCCGGTATCTGGACGCCGTTGATTGTGGCTGGTCCCATCGTAAATGGTACAGATCGTGAAGTGGATCACATGGTCAACATGGTCGATGTGTTCCAGTTCTTTGGCGAAATTGCCGGCCTGGATGCCCAGAAAATCGTTCCCCGGACAATTGATTCGGTGGGTCTGATGGCCTATCTGAAGACACCCGGGCAAACAAGCCTGCGGAATATCAATTTCAGCATGGGTGGATTCAATATTCAGGCAAATGGTGGCCGAAATGCACCCTGCGTGATGAGTGAATCTTCGTGTACCCAGGTGCCCATTTCAAAGAGCGTCTGTCAGGATAACGGCGGCGTCTGGTGGGGATCGGGGTATACAGATCCAACTGTGATCCCGAACGGTGGCGTCGGCTACACCTCCTGTTATCAGGTGAACCAGGCGCTCTACAACCAGAGTCAGAGCATGTCCACCCAGGTCAAGATTAATCCGGAGATCTCTACGGCGATTCGTAATGATCGTTATAAGTTGATTATGAATACGACGCAGACTTTTGATCCGAGTACCCCCACGGCGCCGGGGCCTAACCCGGTGGTGTCCTATGAGTTGTACGAGGTGAATCAGGCTGCGCCTTTGCCGAAGCTGGATAACCCGGGTGGTCCGAATCAGATTATGACGCCGTATACGGGGGCAGCTCTGGATGCGTATAACGAGCTTTATGCCAAGTTGCAGAGTCTGCTGGCCTCTCAACCATATTGTCCGGGTGACGGTAACGCTGACGGGGTGGTGAACGCTGAAGATCTGTCCAATTGGGAGAGGATCTATAACTACGCGACAAGCTCCGGGATCTGGTCGAGTCTGTATAACTTCATGACGGGTGGCACCTGGGGCGGTAACGCCGTAGAAACCGGTACATGGACGGGAACAACCAGTCAGGCCGATAAGCAGACGATTCAGCAGAACCTGGGTAGAACCTGCCCGACGACGTATAGTGTCCACTAGCGGGTCGCGTCGTTTTCTACTGTTGGGCGGCACAGCGCTGGCGTTAGCCGGGGCTGCTGCCGCCACGGTCTTCTGGCTGAACAACCCGGCGCCAGCGGCAAAGCCTGTCGTCATCATTGGTGACGGGGCGAATGGACCGAAAGATATGGCCTGGATTCCTGGCGGCGAGTTCCTGATGGGCTCTGATCACAAGCTGGCGCAACGCAATGAGCGACCGGCACATCCGGTTAAGGTGACTGGCTTCTGGATGGATACGACGCACGTGACCAATGACCAGTTTGCAGAGTTTGTGCGTCAGACGGGTTATGTGACTACAGCAGAAAAAGTACCGGACTGGGAAACCGTCCGCGTACAGTTGCCCCCGGGCACCCCGAAGCCGCCTGCTGATGTGATGGTGGCGGGTGCAATGGTGTTTGTAGGGACAGATCGACCGGTGAACCTGAGTGATTCCTCGCAGTGGTGGCGTTTTGTGCCTGGCGCCAGCTGGCGTAATCCGCAGGGGCCGGCCAGCAACATCGACGGCAAGGGGAACCACCCGGTGGTACAGGTGAGCTACGAAGACGCTGAAGCCTACGCCAAGTGGGCGGGTAAGCGCTTACCTACTGAAGCAGAGTGGGAGTTCGCGGCTCGGGGTGGGCTGAATCAGGCGACGTATGCCTGGGGGGATCAGCTGACCCCTGAGGGAAAGCCGATGGCCAATTACTGGGATGTGCGAGCGCAGCCTTTTCCCGTTGTGGGCGGCCCTACGCCATCAAAAATCAAGGTTGGCACTATGGCGGTGAAGTCGTTTCCGCAAAACGGGTATGGGCTTTATGACATGACGGGCAATGCATGGCAGTGGGCCGCGGATTGGTACAGGGCAGATCAGTTTATGCTTCAGGCTCAGCAATCAGGAAACGGCGTTCTGGATAACCCAGTAGGACCAGCGGAAAGCTTTGACCCTTCAGATCGCTTCGCACCGCTCAATGCGCCCAAGCGTGTTATCCGCGGCGGCTCGTTTCTGTGTAATCAAGAATACTGCATGTCTTATCGGCCCAGTGCTCGCCGAGGGCAGGATCCCTACAGTGGCATGTCTCACGTCGGATTCCGACTCGTCAAGAACAACTAATCAACCTTACTAGACGAGTATCTTCCTGGCTCAAACCGCAGAGAAGCGGTGGCGTTAGTGCTCAGATTAATACCAGGTTGCGGATTGCAGCATGTTTTTAAGCCAGAGAGTTGCCGTCGATTCGACAAAGGTATCGGGTGCCGAGCTGCCGATGTCAACTTGAACACCGCCATCGAATTTCAGGACTTCGACACTATTGAGGGTATCGATCGCACCTGATTTTTTAGTCACCGTAGACTGACCATTGGCAAGCTGGGCGATCTTGTAGTCAGTCGGCGCACCTTCATAGTTGCATGTGTCTAGCCCGCTTCCACCGTCGATCATATGAGAACCGGCACCGGGGTATATCGAATCATTTCCGCCGCCGGCATAAATATCGTGGTCCGGAGCGCCAAACAGCGTGTCCGACGTGTTGCCGCCCCAGATTTCCATCGGGCCGCTCACATCCTGTGCCGGAAGACCTTTGGATCCCCAGTACACCTGGTGATAGGTCGAATCCATGTTGTCTCTCAACAGGTTGTACTCCATCATGTTATTCATCCCTGTGGCTGGCGTGATGACTAGATTCTGAGGGAGAACCGTTGCGTATCTTTTCCAGCCTGGGGGCAGCGTGGCAGCGTTAAAGCTTGCAAGAATCTCGCTTGGATCAGATGAGGCAGCGGCATGCATGATGTAGATGTTGTCGTAGGAATCCTTGACGAAGTAGCGGGTAATTTGAGCCTGGGTCGGGTTGTTATTTTGTCGCGCATAAAACAACATGTTCTGCGCCTTGTAGTTCACCGTGAGTTTCACAGACCCTGAAGCAGGTACAGTTACCCAATTACCTGCGGCAAATGCATTCAGCACGGGTGGTACATTGCCCGCATAGTCTGAGACATTGAATGGCGTCATGGCATTGTGAGTCGTTGACATGGATGCCCACGTGTAGCCGTCCGATGTGGTTAGGTAAGTGGTCGTTCCAACTGGCGCGCCAGGTGAACCAATAAAGTAGGACGCATTAAATTGCAGATTACGTGTCGTGTTCTTGACATAAGGGTAAGGTGGCGCATAGGAGCCGTACCAGATGCTATCCGGCACGGGGTTTGTGCCAGACCCGAAGTAAGTCGCGATTAACGCGGTGACCGATTGCGGCGCCGCGTATACCTGACCCAGGTCGACAATTTCATGAGCCTCGGATAATGGGCTCCAGTAACCTGCAGGATAGGCTTCGTTGCCGGGGGGGTATGTGGCGCCGTCGGTGAAATAATCAACTGGTGGGTAAACAGCAGCCTGTGAGGTATTGGGGCTAGATCCGCCGCCGCAAGCCGAGAGCAATAGTCCCGTTGCGAAGATGCCCAGGCCGATCTGTGCCCGTTGTTTGCGGTTGTTCATTCCAGGCTCCTCGTAGATTCAGATTTGAAGTGCAAACTTGATTGAGCGCCACATGCGCAGATTATGCGCTCCGCGGACCTTGGGAGCCCGGTCAGTCCGTCGATAATTTGTAACAATTCGTAACAGGACATTGAGAATCTTTTAGTGACTCTTTAAGATAGCTCACAGTACCGGTAAGCCGCCCTTCAGTGCGAGCTTTTAATGCCTCTGACGAAAGCATAAACCATGTTCAACGTTCACCTGAAGAAAACACTATGGGCCGCCATCGCTGCGGCTTTGCTGGGCTGTGGTGATGGGGGTAGTAATAACAACGCCAATCCCGATCAGGCGACGTTAATTGTGCCGCAGGATATTCCGCCTGGCTATGATTATCCGGGTGTGCGAAGCGTCTTGCAGGTCTATGCGGATCAGAATGATGTTGTTGCAATGCGACGCCATTCATGGAATTTGTGGGCGGGGATGACGACAGCATCGGAGGCCTCTTATAACGGGGCAGTGCTGCCAATATGGGAAACCTGGTGTGGGACCCAAGAGGTATTTGACAGCAAAACGTGTGGCCTGCTCAGTATGCCGAAGCGTCAGTTTGAGGCGCCTAACCAGCACGCCCATTTCTTGAGCCAGGGCGTGTCAATGGCGCTCGACAACACGCAAGTAGTGTCATTCAACAAATATAATCCGGCGGCAGCTAATTTTCTTGCGAAACGGCACGCGCAGAACGGCGGTTTGTACGATTACACCAACGGTTCTGATCTGGTAGCGCTAAATGCCTCGTGGCCGCAGTTTACGCCAATTTCAGAGCGTTCAATTATTGAAGCGCCTTACACACCATCCAGTTCGGGGGTGCAGGGGTCTGCCGCCATTGAGACAAAGCCGGTGATGCTGTACGTCAAGGCAACGGGCTTAACCGCAATACCATTATGGCGAGGCCCCGCAGATAGCTGGAATCTCGAGAATCCAACCCCTGAGACCTGGAAAACCTGCGTGCTCATTGACCCGGCAAGTACAGCGCCAGCGGGCACTCCCCCGGTACCTTATGATCCGAATATTCACCCGGGTGTTATCAATCGACAGAATACCGATAACGGCGGCTCGGGTGAGACCCCGGGATGTTTATCTAACCAGTATTTGTATGCACCGATGTCGACGCTCTATACGTTCAAAATGACGGCAGAAGAAGCGGTGCAGTTCAACAAAGCCCAGGGTGGTACTGCAGTAGCGGGTGATTACGCCGCATTGGTTGCCATGCATGTCAGCACCAAAGAAATCAAGAACTGGGTTTGGCAGACTTTCTGGTGGCAGCCGGGTCCTGACACGTTAAATAATTTCCCCGGCAACAAGCTGAACATGACCGACAATGTGAAGGGTTTGTGGCGTAATTTTGCGATGTGTACGGTCTGGTATCAGACCCAGGGGGCTACGAGCGAACAGATGAATGTTTGTTTTAACCCATATCTTGAAACCTCGCCCACCATTCCATCGGGGCTGACCAGTAACTGCATGTCGTGCCACGGGACTGCAACCGTGGGCGTGGCGACACCGAATGCCGCCTTCCCGATCAGTTCGTTACCATATCCACCGCATTATAGAAATCCGATTAACTTTGATGGTCTGGAATTTGCGCCTTTCACCAAGACCGATTTCATGTGGTCAATACAAAACAACGCGACCCCACCCAAATAATAGGGTCGGGGTCTGTGCGAGGTTGAGAAGGAATACGGGGGGGGTGAATCTGGTTCCGGGGTCATACAAGGGTTAACTTGTGCGAGTTCGGAGATTCACCTTGCCGGGCAATGCGTCATGCGTGGTAGCGGTGTTCCACGAAGAAAATAGTCGGCAATCGGCTTGTCAACGCACGTAGTGCCATACGGTGGAACAGGCGCATGAGTGATTTCATCGTCAATAATCACCATGCTGGCGTTGGGCAATAAAGATAGTGAGTTCATGGCGCCGGGAAGAATGGTCAATGGGTCCTTTTCGCTCTGAATCATCACGATAGGCCCTGTCTGTGCAGCACGCCATTGCTGTGGCCTGGGAATGGTGGGTTTACGCCAGTATAGACAGGCGTTTTCCCGAACGGCGCCACCAAAGTCGGGGTATTTCCGGGCATTCTCGTTGCTTTCGGTGACCCATGTATCGGGCGTGTAGTCAGTACCGATGTCATTGCAGACGATCGACCAGTACATGGCGTCATCAGGGGTTTCTGGCCTGAAATGGCGGTCAAGTAATTTCTGACCTATGCTGTGCACGATCTGGTTAGACGTATCAACAAGTGCTTCCTTCAGGTCACTCTCATTGGCCGTTGGTTTTTTCTTTTGGGCTACGTCCAGCACTTGTACGGCACGCAGGGTGAGTACGGCATCTTTTATTTTTGAAGCGCTGCTCAGCAGGCTGGTGTTGATAAACTCGTTGACCAGAGCTGAATGGAGATCGTCAGATAGATGACTGATTAAAAAACGAAGGCTGTCGATCGTGATAGCTGGGTCAAAACCAAAAGAGCTTGAGTTGTTAGCCGCGTAAGGAATAATGACCTTGTCGAATACATCCTGGCGCACCTCATCTTCGATAAGATTTTGGTGGCTGAGTGGAACCGAAAAATTCGTTACGCCGGTCAGTAACATACGACCAACGCGCTCGGGGAAAATACTGGCATACCAGTTGCCAAGCCAGGTGCCATAAGACAAGCCAATATAGTTTAGTTTGTCCTGATGCAACAAATGGCGGATCAGATCCATATCACGGGCGGTTGCATCTGTATTGATGAATGGCATCAAAGGGTTGTTCTCACAGCTTTGAGCAATCAATTGGCTGTTACGTAACGTGTTTTCGATATTGGTAGGATCAAGGTTGCGTGTTGGATCGGCAACTGGGAAGGGGGCTTGTGAACGTGGGCAGGTCAGCGTGGTGCTCCACCCAGTACCTCGTGGCGAAAACCCGACGAGATCGTACGTGGCCGCGAGTTCTTGGTAAGCATGGGCTACAGCGGGGTCTTCAGTGGTATCGCTTCTTCCCCAGAGCGCTGCGGCCCGCAATCCAAAGGACCAGCCGTCATCCCCGGGTCCGCCCGGGTTAAACAGAATCGCAGGGTTATCATTGCGACCATTAGCGCCTTTAACGCGCATCACAGCAACCTTGATTTCACCTTGAGCGGGGTTGGCATAGTCGATAGGTGCACGGATGTCTGCACAGACGACACGTGAACTAAGTTCTTGGTCGATAGCCAGGCTCTCCTTGTCAAAACGATTTGTATCGCATGCACCCCATGCAACAGTTTGATCGCGATAAGTAGCCATCGGATCGTCAGACCCACCGCCGCAACCTAAGAGAAGTACGACCAGTCCCATTGCACCAATGAGGCGAAGACGTGTCAGCATTGAATAGCGATCTGCGTTCATAACTTTTTTCGAGTATGCTCACCTATCCCAATACAGCGGCTTACCCATACATTCCGTGCGTCGGGGTGGTTTAATGCCATATAGGAAGTATCGGGCAACCGGCTCATCCGAGCACGCATTGCCATACGGCAAGAAAGTGCCATGGGTATACTCATTGCGAATCAATATGAAGCTGGCATTGGGTAAGTAGGGCAATGATCGCTCTGGCCCTTCAAGCGGTGTGACGCCGTCGAACTCATTGTGTACAAGAAGGATGTTCCCCGCTTTGTTCACAGACTCCAAGGTCGGACGATTAACGCTTGCTGCGCGCCAGTAAAGACCGGGCCATGAGGTGAACTTGCCTCCCGTCAGTGGGTAGAGGGATGAATTTTGGTTCGTTATTGCAATCCAATCATCGGTATTAAGCCGCATCGACATGTCGTTACTGACAACCGCATACGATAGGGCAACAGCACCCAGAATATCGACCGTCTCCTTCACCGGATTTCGACGGGCAAAGTATCCCTTGATAATTTCTGCTCCCTGTTCGTGTGCAATTGCATCAAGGGTTTTTCCAGTAAGCTGACGGCCATCCGGCGAGAGTGCGTACTCGGTATCCCTTTCTGATGCAATAGTTATTTCCGACAGCTTTGTCAGTAGATCTGTCTGTTCAAGCATTGGATATTGATCGAGCAGTTTGCGGATGGTTTCTCCGGCAACCATGGTCAGTACCGCACGGGTGGCGCCTGATGCATTACGCAGGGAGTCTTCAAGCACTTCGCTGACGGCGCCCTTCAGATTCAGGTTCAGGCTTTCAAAGATTGTGCCCAGTCGCCCAGCGCTGCTGTCGTTTGAAAAAATTGCTGTGTGCCGAGCGGCATAAGGCACAATCAAATGATCGAAGATCCGCTGGTAGCCCATAGGTATGGTGAGGAAAGACTCTTCAAGCCCCTGCGTTTGATCAACAACGCCGGTCAGCAGCATCCGCCCCACACGTTCAGGAAAAAGCCCCGCATACCATGTGCCAAGCCACGAGCCGTAGGAAATACCGTAGTAGTTGAGTTTTTCATCGCCCAGCAGATGTCGGACGAGATCCATGTCCCGTGCTGTCGAATCGCTATTGATAAAAGGGGTCAGCGGGTTCTTCGCGCAGGCATCTGCAATTTTCTGGGCGTTACCAAGCATTGCCGCGACATTGGCCTGGCTACGATCAGCGGTTTCGTTGGCGATCGGATCGAGAGTCTCACTCGACGTGCAACGCAATGGGGTGCTCTGCCCCGTACCACGCGGCGAGAAACCAATGATGTCGTAGCGTTCCGACATTTGCTTGTAAAGCCTTCCGATCTCGGTATTGGGGTCTGCACGTGCCCAAACTGCGGCGTAGATCGGGGCAAGAACCAAACCATCCGCACCTGGCCCGCCCGGGTTAAAAAGAATGGCGCCCAAGCGTTCTTTCGGGTTTTCTGCCGCAATGCGCATCAGGGCCACTTGCAGCTCACCATCACCCGGATTTGCATAGTTGATCGGCGCGCGCATCGAGGCACAAGTCACCCGCGAACCAAGCTCTGCCATGGTGACCCCGAAATTCTTAAGCGAGCCCGCATCATCACCTAGTGCAGAGGCGTCACAAGGCTGCCAGTTGAGTGTCTGTTCTCTATAGGTAGAGGCCTGTTCAGAAGAGCCGCCGCTGCAAGCGAATAGGCATACAGCAGCGGCTGACAGCAACGACCACAATCCGAAACGTCGGAGCGCATCACAACATACAGTTACTAAATTACGATGGTTGCGAACAGCATTGATCAAGACCAGTTCAGACACGTTTTTCAAATTAGCCACTCTCAAAAAATACGAACCTTAAGCCCCACTATCTTTTGAGGCTATGCCTTTTGTCGATGATGGGACAGTGAATTTCAATAAAACTTACGGTTTATTGATCTAAATCAAAAATGAAGCGGCTACCTGCTGTTCCAGTGAGATTGGGTTAACCGTAAAAAGAAGGGCTGCATCTAGCCACGCTAACAAGGATATTGAATGAAACTTGATACGCGTCAATGTCTAAAGCAGCTTTTCCAACTTTATGGGTTCACAATATAAATATCAATTACCTGAGAATCTACCGATGGATACTCTTCCCAACAAGCTTCAAAGCACTTCCAGGCGTAACTTCGTGACAGGGCTTTCAGTGGTGATAGTTGCACCGTTGTTTGGTTGCGGGGGCGGTAGTTCAAGCAACGCTCAGAATGAGCAGTTAAAGGAAATGCTAGTTGAGCGCTGGAACGCAAAATTCCCAGGTCGACTTGGAAGTTTGACGATTCATATGCTGGCTCCGAACGGTGAGTTTTTTGCATCCACCAATTCATTGGTAACACCATCTGCGCATTTTCGTGGGGCGAGCGTTACCAAAACGTTCACTGCAGCCAGCATTATGCTTTTGGTTAAAAGCAACAAGTTCAAACTTACGGATAAATTAGCT